>CANNCQ010000019.1 GCA_947503135.1 uncultured Aquimarina sp.
GTGTCGTAACTACAATTTACTGCTATATAGCAGAATGCTCAACTTTTTTATTCTTTAAATCATAATGCACTACGGGTTTGAGTTATATTTTTTTTTTAAATAAATCCTAACTAATAATTTCAAATAACTATTTTTTTGATTACTATAACTCTTGATTCCCTCTCAAAAGCGTAAATTTGTACTTTATTTAAAGAAGTACTACATATGTTAAACATCAACAAAATAAGAGCTGATTTTCCGATACTAAAGCGTGAGGTTAATGGAAAACCTTTGGTGTATTTTGACAATGCGGCTACTTCGCAAACTCCGCAAGTGGTAATTGATGCAATCGTAGATTATTATAGTAATTATAATGCAAACATTCACAGGGGGGTTCATACACTTTCGCAAGAAGCTACCGATGCCTATGAAGTTGGTCGAAAAACGGTACAAGCGCATTTCAATGCAAAACACTCCCACGAAATTATTTTAACTGCAGGTACTACCCATGCTATAAATATTGTTGCTACTGGTTTTACTGCGCTACTTAATAAAGGAGATGAAATTATTGTTTCTGCCCTTGAGCATCATTCTAATATTGTGCCTTGGCAAATGTTATGCGAACGCACTGGAGCCGTTTTAAAAGTAATTCCCATGAATGAGGAGGGATCTTTACTAATGGAGGTTTATGAAACCTTACTTTCCGAAAAAACCAAATTGGTATTCGTAAACCATGTTTCTAATGCCTTGGGAACTGTAAATCCTATAGAATTTATTACTAAAAAAGCTCATAAAGTTGGAGCGGCAGTATTAATAGATGGCGCCCAAGCAACTCCACATATTAAGCCTAATGTGCAAGCATTAGATGTAGATTTTTATGTAGCTTCTGCCCATAAATTATGTGGCCCTACAGGAGTAGGTTTACTTTACGGAAAAGAAGAATGGTTAAATAAATTACCTCCCTATCAAGGCGGTGGTGAAATGATAGACCAAGTAACTTTTGAAAAAACAACCTATGCTGGTTTGCCTCATAAATTTGAAGCAGGAACACCAAATATTTGTGGTGGAATTGCCTTTGGGGTAGCCTTAGACTACATGAACAGTATTGGTTTTGAAAACATCGCTTCTTACGAAAAGGAATTATTGGAATATGCGACAAATGAATTAAAGCAAATTGAAGGCTTACGCATTTATGGCGAAGCCTCCGAAAAAACAGCGGTTATATCATTCAATGTAGGAGAAATACACCCATATGATATTGGAACCATTGTCGACAAGTTAGGAGTGGCGGTTCGTACAGGTCATCATTGCGCGCAACCTATTATGGATTTTTATAAAATACCCGGTACTGTAAGGGCTTCATTTGCTTTTTATAATACCAAAGAAGAAATCGACATTATGGTAAGCGCTGTTAAACGTGCTGTTATGATGTTAAGTTAAGAACTTTGCTGTTAGCCTTGTGTAATTAAGCCAAAAGCGTTTATATAAAATGAGTAAAATAAAAGAAATACAAGATGAAATTGTATCTGAATTTGAGATGTTCGACGATTGGATGCAGCGTTACGAATATATGATTGATTTAGGAAAAGAACTTCCTTTAATTGATGAAGAATATAAGACCGATAAAAACATTATTAAAGGCTGTCAAAGTAAAGTATGGGTACACGCTGAATTAGAGGGTGATAAACTAAATTTTACCGCCGATAGCGATGCTATAATCACTAAAGGAATTATAGCTATTTTAATTCGTTCTTTTTCAGGACAACACCCTAAGGATATTTTAGATGCAGATACTAATTTTATAGATAAAATTGGGCTGAAAGAACATTTGTCCGTAACTAGAGCCAATGGATTAGTTAGTATGATAAAGCAACTTAAAATGTATGCAATAGCCTACCAAACTCAATTAAATTAGGCTAAAATAAATAACAATAATTGCTGTTAACTGTTAGCTAACGGCTTAAAGCTAAAAATATGAGTACTGAAAACCATACCGATGATTTAGGTGAAAAAGTAGTAAATGTATTAAAAACTATTTTTGACCCTGAAATTCCTGTAGATATATACGAGTTAGGATTAATTTACGATGTTTTTGTTAATGAAGATTTCGATGTAAAAGTATTAATGACATTAACTACCCCTAATTGTCCTGTTGCTGAAACACTCCCTTTAGAAGTTGAAGAAAAAATTAAATCTATAGATGCTGTTAACGAATGTGAAGTAGAAATTACTTTTGATCCACCTTGGACTCAGGATCTAATGAGTGAAGAAGCTAAACTTGAATTAGGAATGCTTTAACCTATATAAGCCTCAAAACATCAAGGATTAACTAAAATAGCTTTGTTTTGGTTTTCCTTAATTCATATTCAACATACAATTTGGAAAACTTATAGCAGCAAATCAATAAATGATATGAAAAAGGAGATTATTAATAAAGTAGCCAACAGCAAACTAATTACAATTGATTTAGAAGATTGGTATATTGAAGGAACTCGATCCATCTTCGATATATCAGATTGGTTATTTGAGGGCTTAATATTGCGTGAAAAAGAATTTAGAAATCACGTATCACAGCACAATTGGTCTCAATATAAAGATCATTTTGTGGCATTAAGGTGCTCTAGTGACGCAATTATACCTGGCTGGGCCTATTTATTAATCACCACAGCTATATCTCCTTATGCCAAAAAAGTGATAGTGGGTAATTTGGAGCAACTAGAAACTCTGCTCTACGAAGCTAAAATTAACTCGATAACTACAAATCAATATATAGATAAACCTGTTATTATTAAAGGCTGCTCTAACAAACCTGTACCCGAAAACGCTTATATTTCTTTACTTCAAAAAATACAACCAGTAGCTAAAAGTATCATGTATGGTGAAGCTTGTTCTTCGGTTCCACTTTACAAAAAAAAGAAATAACCTCCACTTCATCCTGTTTTAAGAACGCTTAATCGATAATATTATCAATTATCTTGTTATATTATTATTATCATGGTTGTCAGTTGACTATATTCGCACTACAAACGAAAAAGATAAATATTAATGAAAAAAATTATTTTAACATTAAGCTTATTAGCGTCAAGTTTCAGCTTATTTGCACAAACAGAAGCGGAACTTAAAAAAGAACTTGGAGAAAAAAAGGCTGCAGTAGCTAAATTTCAAAAAGAAGCAGATGCAATAAAAGCAAAAATTGATGCTTTACCAGGGTGGAAAAAAGGAGCATTCGGTACTATTGGTGGTAGTATTTCTGGCTTTGACAATTGGTTTTTACAAGCAACACCTAACAACTCTTCAGGTAATATTGGTATTTCGGTAAATGCTTTTGCTAATTTAAATAGAGAAAAAGATTTTTGGAGAAACTCACTTAATATAAATTTAGGCTGGGTTAAGCTTGATAACAAAGATGACCCTAACGATAGTGAAAACTACAATGTAGCTACTGATGTATTCAATATTACTTCTTTATACGGTTATAAACTTTCAGAAAAATTAGCGGTATCCACTTTAGGAGAATATAGAACTGCTTTATTAGAAGGTCAATTTAATAACCCTGGTTACTTAGATATTGGTGTGGGTATTACTTGGACACCTATTGAAAACTTAGTGGTAGTAGTTCATCCTTTAAACTACAATTTTGTATTTAGTGATAGTGATGTTGAATTTGAGTCTTCTTTAGGTGCAAAAATAGTTGCTGATTACACTCGTAAAATTGGAGCTATTAACTTTAAGTCAAACTTGACTGCATTCTTAAGCTATGAGGATTCTGACTATTCAAACTGGCAATGGACTAATGGTTTCGCATATACCTTATGGAAAAAAATTGGTGTTGGATTTGATTTTGGTTTAAGACAAAATAAACAAGAAGCATTTAATGCAGGATCAGGTCGTACTCCTGAAAACTCGGCAGCTTTCAGCTTGGGAGATACTGACAACAAATTACAATCATTCTGGTTGCTAGGTTTAAGTTATGCTTTCTAATAAATGTTGTAAAACTTATTACAGTTTAAAAAAGGCTTGTTGCATTATGCAACAAGCCTTTTTTTTATTATAATTACTTTGGTTTTGATATCAACAAAAACAACTATACAAATTAACCTAAAACAAAAAGCGAGTGGCCTAAATTAAGTCACTCGCTTTAAATATATTAATATTTCGAACTTCTATTGAATTACAAAGTCTTCCATAAATTTAGTAGTATAATTACCCGAAACATAGTCTGGATGATCCATCAATTGCCTATGAAAAGGAATTGTTGTTTTAATACCTTCTATAATAAACTCATCTAAAGCACGCTTCATTTTATTAATTGCTTCCTCACGTGTTTGTGCAGTAGTGATTAATTTAGCGATCATAGAGTCATAATTTGGAGGAATCATATATCCGCTGTACACATGCGTGTCAATTCTCACTCCATGTCCTCCTGGAGTATGTAAATTGGTAATTTTACCTGGAGAAGGCCTAAAACCATTATGAGGGTCTTCAGCGTTGATACGGCATTCTATTGAATGTAATTCGGGAAAATAGTTTTTACCTGAAATTGGGATTCCCGCAGCTACTGAAATTTGTTCGCGAATTAAATCATAATTCACTACTTCTTCAGTGATTGGGTGCTCAACTTGGATACGCGTATTCATTTCCATAAAGTAGAAATTACGGTGCTTGTCTACCAAAAATTCAACTGTTCCTGCTCCTTCGTATTTGATAAACTCCGCTGCTTTAACAGCTGCCAAGCCCATCGCATCTCTTAGCTCATCGGTCATAAACGGAGAAGGTGTTTCTTCTGTTAATTTTTGATGACGACGTTGAACCGAACAATCTCTTTCTGATAAATGGCATGCTTTACCTAAGCTGTCACCTACAACTTGAATTTCGATATGGCGAGGCTCTTCAATAAGCTTTTCCATGTACATTCCGTCGTTTCCAAAACACGCTTTAGCTTCTTGGCGTGCATCGTCCCAAGCCTTTCTTAGCTCATCTTCTTTCCAAACAGCACGCATTCCTTTACCACCACCACCAGCAGTAGCTTTTAACATTACGGGATAACCAACTTCTAAAGCTAACTTTTCAGTCTCTTCAAAAGACTCCAATATTCCTTCAGAACCTGGTACTGTAGGTACTCCCGCTTCTATCATTGTGGCCTTTGCTGAAGCCTTATCTCCCATACGGTCGATCATCTCGGCACTGGCACCTATAAATTTAATTTCGTGTTCTTCACAAATTTTTGAGAATTTAGCGTTCTCAGATAAGAAACCATATCCTGGGTGAATGGCATCTGCATTAGTAATTTCTGCTGCAGCAATAATGCTTGACATTTTCAAATAAGATTCACTACTTGGTGCAGGACCAATACAAACAGCTTCATCGGCAAAACGTACATGAAGACTATCAGCATCTGCCGTGGAGTAAACTGCAACTGTTTTTATACCCATTTCCTTACACGTACGAATAATACGCAAAGCTATTTCTCCACGATTGGCAATTAATATTTTCTTAAACATAATTTTTTCGTTTCGTAATTTTATTTAATGTAGAATTAAAATAAAACTAAATTAAAGCGTAGTAACTTTTAAGATGGGTCTACTATAAATAACGGCTGATCAAATTCAACAGGAGAAGAATCATCTACTAATATCTTAACGATTGTTCCTGATACTTCACTTTCTATTTCATTAAAAAGTTTCATAGCCTCAACCACACAAAGTACGCTTCCTTCACTTATAGCATCTCCAACTTCTACAAAGTTAGATTTGTCTGGAGATGGTCTTCTATAAAAAGTACCAATAATTGGTGACTTAATTGTTATATGGTTTGAGTTTTCTGCTGAAGCCGAAGGAGTTGCTACTTCTACCTCAGTAGCAATAGGTGCAGTTGGCACAGGTGCAATAGGAGCCTGAGCTACTGGCGCTCCTGATGATAATTGCTGAATAATAGTAGTTTCTTTATCTTCAGAACCTGTTCTAATGGTGATTTTAACATCCTCCATTTCTAATTTAACTTCACTTGCTCCTGATTTGGCTACAAATTTGATTAGATTTTGAATTTCTTTTAAATCCATAATAATAGGTTTATTGTTTATTAGTTATCAGGGGTGTTGTAAGCCCACTTTAAATATATTGACCCCCAAGTGAATCCGCCTCCAAAAGAAGCAAAAACTAAGGTGTCTCCTTTTTTAAATTTTTTTTCAAAATCGAAGAGTACTAAAGGTATTGTTGCCGACGTAGTATTACCATATTTTTCAATATTGATTAACACTTTGCTTTCCTCCTTTAACCCCATTCTTTTTGCTGTAGCATCGATAATCCGCTTATTTGCTTGGTGCGCTACTAGCCAATCTACATCATTATGTGATAAGTTATTTCGCTCCATAATGTTTTCACAAGCATCGGCCATACTAGAAACTGCATATTTAAATACTGTTTTACCATCTTGCTTAATAAAATGTTGCTTATTGTCTACGGTTTCGTGAGTCGCGGGATTTAAAGATCCTCCAGCTTCAATACGTAAAAAGTTACGCCCTACTCCATCACTTCTTAAATACTCGTCATGTAGTCCAAGGCCTTCTTCATTTGGCTCAAATAAAGCTCCTGCAGCACCGTCACCAAATATAATACATGTAGTACGATCGGTATAATCTACTATTGAAGACATTTTATCTGCCCCAATAACAATTACTTTTTTATACCTCCCAGATTGAATATAACTCGCAGCTGTAGACATTCCATATAAGAAACTTGAACAAGCTGCTGCTAAGTCGTACCCAAAAGCATTTGTAGCACCAATTTCGGAAGCCACATAAGCTGCCGTAGCTGCTACAGACATATCGGGTGTAGCTGTTGCAACAATTATCATGTCAATTTCTTTAGGGTCTAATTGACGCTTTGCAATAATTTGCTCTGCGGCTTTTATTGCCATATAGGAAGTCCCTTTACTTGCGTCCTTTAAAATACGACGTTCCTTAATACCGGTTCGAGAAGTGATCCACTCATCGTTTGTATCTACTAAACCTTCTAATTCTTTATTAGTAAGCTTATAGTCGGGCAAATATGCTCCAACAGCTGTAATTGCCGCTGTAATTTTACTCATACCTCATTAGGTTAATATTCACTTTAGAACAAAAAAGCTTCAAAAATGAAGCAAAACGATCTATTTCGAGTGAATTTCGTGCAAATTAAGTTGATTTTGACACATATTCAACAAAAAACAAAAAAAACGTTCAGTCTTGAACGTTTTTTTTGATAATACTATGCGCGCTTAGCAAATAATGTAAGCACAATATGTTTTACTCTAAAATAACTAGTAGTGTTATTTATTGAGTATTGTGTAATCACAGTTATTAAGCTTCCGCTTCTACTGAGTTATCTATTAATACATTACCTCTGTAATATAATTTTCCTTCGCTCCAGTGTGCTCTGTGATAAAGATGAGATTCTCCTGTAACCGCATCTGTTCCAATTTGAGGAGCTACTGCTTTATAATGTGTTCTTCTCTTATCTCTTCTTGTTTTCGAGATTTTTCTCTTAGGATGTGCCATAACTAACTTTATTAATCTTTAAGTAGATTCTTTAATTTATTCCAACGAGGATCAATTTCGTCCTCTGCTTTAATACTCTCTTTAACTTCTTTAGGCGCTAGCGACTCTAAGCGCTCTAAAATTTCAGACTGTAACGTCCCATCTTCAATACCTGGATGTACTCTTTTTGAGGGTACTCCTAATACAATACATTCATAAATGTACTGCGATACATTAATTTCATACTCTCCGTGAGGTAAAATTAACAATTCTTCATTTTCATCATTATAATCATCTCCAAATTTAACTACTAAATGTAAATCATTGCTCAATGGCAAATCAAATGCTTCAGTAGACACATCACAATCCACATTTACACTTCCTTCAATTTGAAAATTTAACTCAAAATGAGTTCCTTTTTTATTGAATTCTAATGCTACATGCAAATTTGAACTATTGTATTCTTCAAAATCAAATAACGCTAAGAAATCATTGCTGATTTCATACTCAAATTGATGAATCCCTTGCTTTAAACCAACAAAAGGAATCACATATTCTTTTTTCGCTTTCATAGATCAATCAATTTGAAGCCAATAAAGGCGGGTGCAAAGATACTTATTTTTTTTGAGTATATATTTTATTACTAACATTTTTTTGTTAATAAAATTCTCTCCTCAATATATCAGCGCTTTTTCAACTGCTTTTTCAATGGGTTTTCTGAGATTTCAGCGTACATACAACGATGTTTATAAATTGCTATTCCTCTAAAAACAGCTTCTGAAAATGAACTAGCATCTGCGATGCCCTTTCCTGCAATTTCAAAAGCAGTCCCATGATCTGGAGAAGTACGAACTTTATTAAGTCCTGCTGTATAATTTACTCCTTTACCAAAAGCAATGGTTTTAAAGGGAATCAACCCTTGATCGTGATAAGAAGCTACAATAGCATCAAACTGCCTGTAATTGTTACTTCCAAAAAAACTATCGGCCGCATAAGGACCGTAAACTAATTTACCAGCTTCTTTTATTTTTTGAAGCGTTGGGCGTAATACCTCATCATCTTCTTTACCGATAACACCATTATCACCTGTATGAGGATTAATACCCAAAACAGCTATTTTTGGTTTAGAAATCCCAAAATCTTTAATTAAAGATTGGTGAATGGTACTTATTTTCTGACTTATTACCCCTGGTGTAAGTTTTTTAGCAACATCTGTCAGTGCAACATGGTCCGTTAATAAACCAACTTTTAACTCGTCGCTTACCATAAACATTAAACTATCGCCATCTAGCTCTTGATTTAAATAATCGGTATGTCCTGGAAATTTAAACGTGTCGGACTGAATAGCTGTTTTATGAATTGGAGCCGTTACCAAAACATCTATATAATCTTCTTTTAACGCTTTTGTAGCTGCTTCTAGAGATTTAATAGCGTAACTACCGATTGTGGTATTTTCTTTACCATAGTTTATTTGGACACTTTCATCCCAAACCTCAACTACGTTTAATTTGCCCGATACAATCTTTTCTATTTCCTTTATAGGCTGAATTAATGTTTTCAATTTTAAATTCTTTTTAAAGAAATTCATTAAACGAGAATTCGCAAAAACAACGGGAGTACAAAAATCGAACATGCGATTATCTGCAAAAGTTTTTAGAATTACCTCTGGGCCTATACCATTTAAGTCTCCAACAGATATTCCAACGCGTATTTTAGATTCTTTATTCATTATTATTTGTTAATCTAGAGATCCTAATGCTGTCAAAAAGTTAACTTTGCAACAAGATCTATTGAGCTACAAATTTAACTAATTAAAAACGCTTATGTTTACGGGAATTGTAGAAACTTTTGGAAAGGTAGTTGCCTTGCAGGCAGATAAGGAGAATTTACACCTTACTATTGAAAGTGATTTCACTAATGAATTGAAAATTGACCAAAGTGTAGCCCATAATGGTGTTTGCCTTACTGTAGTATCGATTGAAGGTAATACTTATACGGTAACTGCAATTAAAGAAACTTTAGACAAAACTAGTCTATCCCACATAAAAGTAGGAAATATTGTGAACCTTGAACGAGGCATGAAAGTAGGCGACAGGCTAGACGGACATATTGTACAAGGGCATGTAGACCAAACTGCTGTTTGTAAATCAATTACGGAAACTGAAGGAAGCTGGGAGTTCACTTTTGAATATGATCCTCTTTTAAATAATATTACCATTGAAAAAGGATCGATAACAGTAAATGGAGTAAGCTTAACCGTAGTGAATTCTAAACGTAACGAATTTAGTGTTTGTATTATTCCATATACTTATGAGCATACCAATTTTAAAGACTTTAAAGTTGGCGCCATTGTAAATTTAGAGTTTGATGTTATTGGAAAATACGTGAGTCGTTTGGCTGCTTTAGGGCTAAAATGATATTTCTTTATGAATTATTTAACATATACACCAAACCCTGTGACGCTATCACAGGGTTTTGCGTTAAGGATTGAACGGTTTGTTTAAGCTCCTCGGAGAGAGCGAGTAGTGAAAGCCTGACCCGAAGGGTAACGCCCTAATGTATTTATTAAAGATTCACTCTTTTTCCTTTCGGGTATTTTACGGTGTAAGAAAATTCCTTTTTCACAGATTGCTTACTCGGTATCTTTGCATTCCATTTTACAATACCTGTTTTAGCATTGTACTCCGCTCCTTCAGTTACAACAGCATCTACTTTAATTTCTTTATTATTAGAAATAGGAATACGCTCTTCAATATAGAAATAAATATTATTTAATAAGATCTAATTTATTTTTAAACTTTCAATAATTACTGAAAGTTTAAAAATATTATATATATTTGAAGTATGGAATATCAGGAAGCAAAAAATAAGTTTATATCTACTTGGGGAGTTTTGGGAACTAGTTGGGGAATCAATAAAGCTATGGCTCAAATTCATGCATTGTTATGGATTTCTCCAGAAGCTTTAAGTATGGAAGATATTATGAAAGAGCTTCGGATTTCACGTGGAAATACTAGTATGAATTTGCGACAGCTTATTGATTGGGGAATTGTATATAAAGAAACTAAAGCTGGGGATCGTAAAGAGTATTTTACTTCTGAAAAAGACGTGCAGGAACTAGCAAGACAAGTGGCTAAAGAACGTAGTAAGCGAGAAATTAAACCTGTAATTAAAGTCTTGAAAGAAGTTTCTTCAATTAAGGACGATTCTTCCGAGAATACTAAAGAATTAATTAAACAAACAAAAGCCTTATACGACTTGGTAGAGTCCATGGATACCATGATTGATAAAGTAGTTAATCAAGAAAAAAACTGGATGACTAAGGTTTTGATAAAATTCATCAAATAAAAAATTTTAGCCTAAAGTTTCAGTAATTATTGAAAATTCAGAATTATGAAAGTAATACAGATAAATATAGAAAATAAATTTAACCAAGTTGAAAACAGTTTCGTTGATCTTTATAATGAAGCAACTGAAGATTATGAGTTTTGGAGTAGTGACTTTAATATGCATTTCGGCTATTACATCCCATTTAAAACAAACCTTTTTAAAAGAGATTCAATGTTGAATGAAATGAATAATCAAGTTTTTAAACGATTACGACCAAAGGAAAACCAATTAACTGTTGATTTGGGCTGTGGAATGGGAGGAACAATGCGCTATGGTTTGAATAAATTCAAAAAAACAAAAATTTTTGGAATAACTCTATCTGATTTTCAAGTAAAAGAGGGCAATAAATTATTGCAAAATGAAAATGGCCTTATCCTAAAAGAAGATTATATCAATACTTCTTTTAAAAGTAATAGCATAAACGGCGCATATGCTATAGAGAGTTTTTGCCATTCTGGTCATGATATAAATGCCTTTAAAGAAGCATATCGAATCTTAAAACCTAAAGGTAGATTCGTAATTACAGATGCTTTTCTAAAAAAAGAAATAGGCGATTTATGCCTTGGTAGTGCCTACGCTTACAAACAACTTTGCAAAGGATGGGATCTTAAAAGCTTGGGGACGATTACAACCATAGAAAAACAAATGAAAGAAATTGGTTTTAAAAACATATGTATAGAAGATGTTTCATTTAAAGTGGCTCCATCAGTTTTACATGTTCCTTTTGCTATTACTGGTTTCATTTTAAAAAAAATATTTAAAAAAGAAACTTTAAAACCTCAAAGCTTGAGTAATCTAAAAGGTTCTCTATTTGCCTTAATTAGTGGATTACATATGAAAAGTTTTGGGTACTATATTATAAGTGCCACTAAGTAACTACACATTATTATGGATAAAAAACAGAAAAGAGCTAAAAATATTTTATATGTTATCGTTGTAGTTTTAGCTATCGCAAGTTTATGCTTTAAAGGATTAATCAAATCTAATTTTGAACAAACCTCTATTTTATTTGTTGGAATTCCGACTTTAATAACATTATTGGTCATAAAGAACATGACTAAACCAAAAAACTTATATGGCATAGTTTTTTTAGTAATTACTTTATTCCTGCTTATTTGTAGTATCTTCTTTGGAGAAGGAATTGTTTGTATATTATTTATGGCCCCCATTTTTTATGGTGTTGCTGCATTAATTGTTGCTATTTATAATAGCTTCAAAAAAGAACATAACAAAACACTTAAATCAATAATTGCCATACCTATTTTTCTTTTAATCATTCAGCCGCAGGGTATAATGATAGTTCAAAAATCACAAAGTGTAAAAACATCAATTATAACTGATAAAAATGCTACTATAAAAAATTTTCAAAAAACACCCAATTTCCTAGAAAATCTTCCTACATTTTTTTATTTAGGGTTTCCAAAACCGATAAGTATTGACGGAAAAGATTTGAAAAAAGGAGCGAAAAGAACTATTAAATTTGAATCAAAAACTAAAGGTATTGGAGAATTAGTATTATCTATAGACAAAATAGATTCAAATAAAATCGTTTTTAATATTGACAGTGACAATACACATATTGATCATTGGTTAACCTGGAAAAGTATCGAGGTTGAATTAATCAAAAAAAATGAATCAACAGAAATCATATGGAATACTTATTTTTCTTGCGATCTTGGACCTCAATGGTATTTTGAGCCCTTAGAGAAATATGCCATAAAAAAAATGAATCAACATTTATTGAATTCTTTTTTTACTGAGACACAAAATTAATATGTACTTCTGGGCAGAAAAAATAGTCTTAATCAGTTTATTGGCTTTTCTTTCATTTATATCATTACGGAAAATTCAATCTAAAAAACTCAATTGGAGTATGTTCTACTCCAGTTTATATATTATAACCTTTTTACCAATTGCAAATCATCTATGTGAAGAACTTAACTATTGGACTTTCTGTTCAAAAAGCATTTTAAAAATGCCTCTCAACATTTATTTCATTTGGGTAGTCGTTTGGTCTGTACTACCTATATATCTTTTAAAAGGGAAATATTTATTTATTACTACTCTGTCTTTTTTTATGATAGATTTAGGACTCATGCCTATTCTTGAAAACCAGAATCTTTTTGTTCTGAATGATAATTGGATAATCGGTGAGTTTTTAATGTTATTACTCATCTTTATACCTAGTTATTACTGGGCTTATTTAAGTTACTACAACCAAAAACACGATATAAGAGCCTTGTTTCAAGTTATTGTGATAGCATGTATTTTCTTAATTATTTTGCCAATCTTAATGAAAAGTTATCAATGGATAAACTATGTGAATTTTAATTGGTCTTTTTATCAAATACAATTGTTTTTGATTATAGTATTTCCTGCTTTAGTCGCTGTAAACAACCTTGTAAATATAGGCAAAGGGACTCCTTTTCCTTATGATCCAACTATAAGACTAGTGAGGTCAGGTGTATATGCCTATTGTAAAAACCCTATTCAATTGTCTTTTTCACTTCAATTTATAGTATTAAGTTTTTATCACTCTAGCCTATTTTTTATGATTGGATTTCTATTTTCAATCGCATACTCTTATGGTGTTTCTGACTATCAAGAATACCCTAATATGGAACAAAGGTTTGGAGAAAAATGGTTACTGTATAAAAAATCCACCCCTAAATGGTTCTTCCAATGGAGACCAAAATTAATACCCGAAGCAAAAATATATTTTGATTATGATTGTTCACAATGCAATGAGCTAAAAGAATGGTTTAAAAAAAGAAAACCTGTTAATTTATCCATTTTAGACGCAAAAGATTTTAAGAAAAAAAACTTAACTCAGGTTACATATGTAGACGAATTTGGCGAATTTCATTCAAGTATTTACGCAATCTCAAATGCGCTAAATCATACTAATTTGGCTTATGCATCAATAGGCTGGTTTATTCAATTCCCTATAGTGAGTCATTTACTTCAAATCATTGTAGATGCTCTTGGTCTTTTTAAAATAAATACTATACATATAGATAACTAAACTCGGCTTTTCGATTACTCATCAAAATTATGGAAAGACAAGACTTTTTAAACTTCAGTATATATTGTTTTTTCTTGTTTATGGATATATCTTACTATAATATTTCTCAAAATTGGAATACCAATTTTGAGAAATATTATATAAACACAAACTTTCCATCTTTATAAATCACCTCTTCACTCCCATTTTTTAGATAAGCTGTTACCGTTCGGTTAGTTGTACTAACTATATCGGTATGCACGGAGGCACACTTATTGAAGCCTAATTTTTCCCAATCCTCTTCGGTCATTTTTGAAGAATCTCCACTGTATGCATCCCTGTAAGAAGCGCCTACTGCAATATGTGTGTTTCCGTAGGTCCCTCCTGCATTTTCATCGAAAAGGGTATTTGCCATGAATTTGGTGATTTTGGAATGCCTACTATCTGTTAATGAGAACTCTCCTACTTGGTCGGCATTTTCGTTGCCTTTTATCATTTGCACTAACGTCTCTTCATTTTTTTTAGCGGCAATTGATGTTACTTTTCCTTTTTCAAACGCAAGTTGAATTCCTTCTATTTTTTTTCCTCCGTAATATAGCGGCTGATTAAAATTTATCCAGCCCTCGGTACCCCTCCAGTCAGGAGACACAAATACTTCAAAACTTGGAATGTTGCGGCCACTAGCCCCTAACCACTGCCTGTGATCACCAACTGTAATCCACAAATCAGCATCGTCACCTTTAATATGTAATTTATTTATATCTAGCTTATTTAAATACTCCTTAACTACACTATTAGCTTCTTTAAATTGTTTCCAGGAATTTACAGGATCTGCATCGTTTAAATAACAAGCATTGGCTACCTCATCAAAATAATTTTGTAAACTCATACCGGCTTCATCAGCATAAGCTTGCGTTGGATATAAGCACAACGTCCAAGTAAGCTCCCCAGCCATTTCCGCATCGCGCCTTTCTTTCATAAAATGAGCACTAGAGTTATTTAATCTTTTTATGAGTGCAGCATCAACATCTTTTAGTTCTGTAGGATTGTCATTTGCTATTATTAGAAGTAAATGGTCCACGTCTTTTACAATACCCGATTGCATTGCCTTAGCAGCAAAGTCCAATTGACTATCTGTTGAAATATGATCAAAAAATAATTTTGATTTGTTACCCCTCGGAGCTTCTGTAGGGTAATATTGTTGAATTACATTGGCGCCAGCAGCCCACAGACTTATCAAAATTTCTAAATATAAAGGCTTAGAAGTTTCGTTACCTATTACTAGTACCGTTTCTCCTTTTTGTACTCCTACCGAGTTTCCTATGGCATAATTTACCATTACATCGGCGTAATTTTTTAATTGCTTTGGCGTAAACATAAATAACTAATTTTAGAATGAATGTACAACAAAAAACAGCAACCTAAAATAAGTTGCTGTTCTAAATATGTTTCTAAAAAAAGGTGTTTTACAACCTTGCCAACCAACTTTTAAAGGAAGTTTTTTCTTCTAAAATTTTTCCTAAGTCAGCAATAGCTACACGTTCTTGTTCCATGGTGTCACGATCGCGGATGGTAACGGTTTTGGTTTCTAACGATTCATGATCTACAGTAATACAAAATGGTGTACCGTTAGCATCTTGCCTGCGGTAACGCTTTCCTACGGCATCTTTTTCGTCATACAATACATTAAAATCGAATTTCAAATCAGCTACAATTTCTTTGGCCAATTCTGGCAAACCATCTTTTTTCACTAATGGAAATATCGCTGCTTTAGTCGGTGCTAATACCGCTGGTAATTTCAATACCACTCTGCTACTACCATCTTCTAATTTCTCCTCTTTTAAGGATTTAGAGAATACGGCTAAAAACATACGATCTAATCCTACAGAAGTTTCTACTACATAAGGCGTATAGCTTTCGTTAATTTCATTATCGAAATACTTTAATTTCTTGCCCGAAAACTCTTCATGCGCTTTCAAGTCAAAATCGGTACGCGAGTGTATCCCTTCTAACTCCTTAAATCCAAATGGGAAATTAAACTCAATATCGGCTGCAGCGTTAGCATAATGTGCTAATTTATCGTGATCGTGAAAACGGTAATTTTCTTCTCCTAAACCAAGGGATAAATGCCATTTTAAACGGGTCTCTTTCCAGTATTCGTAGGATTTCATTTCTTCGCCTGGACGCACAAAAAATTGCATTTCCATTTGTTCGAACTCTCGCATACGGAAAATGAATTGACGTGCCACAATTTCGTTACGGAATGCTTTACCCGTTTGAGCTATTCCAAAAGGAATTTTCATACGCCCTGTTTTTTGCACGTTCAGGAAGTTTACAAAAATTCCTTGTGCCGTCTCTGGGCGTAAATATAAATCGGTAGCCGTTTCTGCGGAAGCGCCTAATTTAGTACCAAACATTAGGTTAAACTGACGTACGTCCGTCCAATTTTTAGACCCTGTATCGGGATCGGCAATCCCCAATTCTTCAATTAACAATTTAACATCCGCTAAATCTTCATTTTCTAAAGACTTACCCATTCGAGCCAATATGGCTTTGTTTTCTGCTAAATATTTAACTACTCTAGGATTGGTAGTTACAAATTCTTCTTCGTTAAAAGCATCACCAAAGCGCTTTTTTGCTTTAGCTATTTCTTTATTGGCTTTTTGCAGAATTTTTTCAGCATAATCCTCAATTAGCACATCGGCACGGTAACGCTTTTTGGAATCTTTGTTATCTATCAAAGGATCGTTAAAAGCATCTACATGTCCTGAGGCTTTCCAGGTAGTAGGATGCATAAATATGGAAGCGTCCAAACCTACTATATTTTGGTGCATTTGCACCATACTTTTCCACCAATATTCGCGGATATTTTTTTTAAGTTCAGCACCATTTTGACCATAGTCATAAACCGCACTTAAACCATCGTATATTTCACTTGAGCTAAAAATATAACCATACTCTTTTGCATGGGATATTACTTTTTTGAAAGTATCTTCTTGTTTTGCCATAATAGCGCAAAAATAGCAGAAATTATGGGTATAAAAAACTACCTTAATGTGAATTGAGAAATGTCTTGTATTTCGTGATTATAGTAAACCTCAACGGTATACTCTCCCGCTATTATTTCAGCGGGGTCAACGTCTATAAATTTACAAATATCCAAACGTTGATTTCTATAAAAAAACTGATGCATTGAGCTATAAAGCAAAAGCTCGGTTTCGTGTTTTACTTTAGTAATTTTTCCTAAAAGTACTTTTTTAGGGTCAAATACTTTAAAGTATACTTTTTTAGATTCGCTTATAAGTTCGTTGTCAGACTTAACACTTGTGCAAATTTTTATCCGATCTAATCGTTTTATTTTATCTGTAACAATTATTTTACCACTGTTTTTAACTTTAACTCCCATTCCAATAGTTGAATAAAACGCTAATTTTTTTCGTTTTTTAATTACTGAAGTAAGCGCTACATTTTCATTATATAAATCTCTTTTGTCCTTAAAATATTTTTTAATTTGAGAATCTTTTAAATGCAAACTATCCTTCATTAAAACATTTGCCGTAGTTAGACTATCATTCGTTTTTAAAAGTTTAATTTTTTCTTCTCTCAACTTCCTTATTTGAGAACGGTAAACTCTTAGCAAACTTAATTTAGGAGCTGTTTGGGTTAAAGCCCTATAAAGACTATCCGTCTCTTTCTTTTTAAGGTTCAATGCTTCTTGTAAATCTTTATTCGTAAATGTTACAGCATCGTAATTATTCAATAATTCTTCTAGATCACTTTTAAGCGTCTCTTTTTCCTGCAGGATTTCCTTATTATAATTAAAATTTATTTTTTCCAATTTATTTAGGTAAATTCCTAAAAAACAGATTATTAAAGACAAAATAAAAGCTAAAACAATTAATATTGGAAGAATTCTTTTTGAGATCATAGTTGGTTATCCTGCGCTAGCGCTCTACTAATTTAATTATTTACAAATAAAGTCTATGCTTAAAGATCTATTACTTTTACTATTCCCTAAAAGCTGTAACGCTTGTTACGAGCTTTTAGTACTTAACGAAAATGAAATTTGTACAAATTGTAGAAATGAATTGCCCATAGTTAGTAATGAGTCACTTACAAATTTAAAGGGGCTTTTTAAAGAAGATATTGTAATAACTAATTTTTCTAGTCTTTTTTATTTTGAAAAGCATTCCGAAGTACAAGAATTACTTCATAATTTAAAATATCGAAATCATTTACATATTGGCGAGCTTATTGGGAATTGGCACGCTGCTATATTACTTAAAACCGAAAGTTTCCAAACTATTGATTTGGTTATTCCAATACCTATTCACAAGAAAAGATTACGTCAAAGAGGGTATAACCAAGTAGCGCTATATGCACAAACTATTGCCAAAAAACTAAATGCTGATTACCGAGACGATATATTAACAAAAACAGCACATAAAAAATCGCAGGTTTCATTAAACAAAAAAGAACGCTTTAATAACATTTTAAACAGTCTAACCTTAAATAAACCTAATGACCTTGAAGAAAAACACATACTTATTTTAGACGATATTATAACTACTGGCGCCACAATGAGCGCCTGTGTGAGTTATTTAAAAAATAAGGCTGATAAAATTAGTATTGCTTCAATTGCTTTAGTACCCAATGAAAGTCTTTAAATTTATTTAGTTTTTGTTTCTTTGTTTAAAAAAGTATATGTCTTTTAGCGCATCACATTCTTACCTTATTTTTATTTGCTTATTATTTATTTCTAGTTGCGCAAAAAGGCAATCTATTACAGGAGGGCCTAAAGATGAAAAAGCGCCCGAACTAGTAAGAGCCACTCCACCTAACAAATCTACCAATTTCACAGCACGTGAAATTAAGTTAACTTTTGACGAGTTAGTAACCTTGGAAGACCCCGATCAACAAATTTTGATTTCACCACCAATGAAAAACAAACCCGAAATTAAACCGTTGGGTTATGCTACTAAAACCATTAAAATTAAAATTTTAGACACCTTACTCACCAATACAACCTATGCTATTAATTTTGGAAATAGCATTGTGGATTATAACGAAAAAAATCCCTTTGATTTTTTTCAGTACGTTTTTTCCACAGGCAACCAGTTAGATTCACTAAGTTTTGGAGGCACTGTAAATGATGTTTTAAAACAAAATTTGGAGGATAAAATTTCTGTTTTCTTATACGAAGAAAATGAAACTATTACGGACTCTATTGTTTACAATGAATTGCCTCGTTATATCTCCGCAACAAAGGATAGTACAAACATATACCAGTTTAATTATTTAAAAGAAGGTAATTATAAATTAATCGCCATAAACGATCGCAACAATAACTATAAATTTGATTCTAAAAAAGAACAAATAGCTTTTGTTGACAAAATTATATCAATTCCTCAAGACACTACAGCATCATTAAAGTTATTTAATGAAATACAGGAATTTCGTTTTTCAAGAGCCAAGCAGGTCTCTAAAAACAACTTTGAACTAGGTTATTTTGGGGAAGTTTCCGAACCTAAAATAGAAATCCTAGGAACATTCCCTGATAGCCTAAAGTTTAATACTCGTTTGTTAAAACAAAGTGACAAGGACACACTTAATTTTTGGGTAAAACCTTTTATTGAGCAAGATTCTTTAATTTTTAAAGCTGCTTCCGGAAAAATTACAGATACTATTATTGCTCGCTATAAAGACCAAAATAAAGACTCTCTAAAACTTACTAATAACGGAACCAAACTTAAGTTACAAGAGGCTTTTGAAATTTCTGCAAACACACCTTTAAATAAGCTAGACGAAACATTAGTCTCTATTTTTGATGCCGACACCTTACCTGTAAATTTCACTCAAAAATGGGAAAGCTTCAAAAACCAAATTAAAATTGATTTTCCAAAAAAAGAGAATAACAGTTACACTATGAAAGTTTTACCTAATGCCTTTAGTGATTTTTTAGGCAATACCAATCAAGACACAATAACGTATACGTTAACTACTCTTGAAAACGCTGCATATGGTAATTTAAAATTAAATTTTAGTATTAAGAATAAAGAAAATGCATTGATCGTTCAATTACAAAAAGGGGATAAAATTGAAAAAGAAATCGCTTTAAAGGGATCTAACAGCTTAAATTTTTCTGAATTATCTCCAGGAGATTATATTGTAAAAGTAATTTATGACTTAAATAATAACGGAAAATGGGATACTGGTAATTATTTAAAAAAGCTTCAGCCAGAACCTATTTTCTTTTATGAAAAACCTGTAACCGTTAGAGCGAATTGGGATGTTAATAAAGATATTGTATTGGATTAATTTTAAAGAATCGTAAATAAGTCTCGATCCTTTAAAAAAGGAAAGCTAGCTCGTACCGCTTTTAGTTTTTGCTTTTCGATTACTGTGGTTTGTATATCCGCTATTTCTAAAACCTCCATTAATGCTTTTCCTAGCGGGTTATAAACACAGGAGTGTCCTGAATATTCTAAATTATTAGCATCATTTCCAATCCTATTCACACCTACAACGTAACATAAATTTTCAATGGCTCGTGCTTTTAAAAGGGCATCCCAAGCTTCTACGCGAGCTTTAGGCCAATTTGCAATACAAATAATTATGTCATAATCACATGTATTTCTTGCCGTAACAGGAAAGCGTAAATCATAACAAATAAGAGGTTTTATTTTCCAACCCATATATTCAAAAACAGGAAGCGAATTTCCTTTTGTTAGCAACTTACTTTCGTCTCCCATACCAAACAAATGCCATTTATCATATTGTTGAAGCTGCCCATCAGGTGCTACAAAAACCATTCGATTAAATACTTTAGTATTTTCTTCTATAAACAAACTGCCTACTATAGCAAAACCATGCTTTTTTGCCATTTGAAGCATCCATTGTACTGTTGCTCCTTGCATCGTCTCGACATCAAAACTAGTTACTGCAAAACCCGTTGTAAAGGTTTCAGGAAAAACTACAATATCAGTATATGAAATTTGACTTAGGTACCTTTCCACCGATTTTCTATTAACCTCTGGAGTGTTCCATTCTAATGGTATTTGAAGGGTGGTAATATGTAATTCCTTTTTCATACTTAAATGTAATTATAAAAATAAAGCCACTACTATAAAATAAAAGTGGCTTTATTGAATTCGTATTTAGAGAAAATTTATGGCGTTGCGACTCCTCCATCGGTAATGTCCCATCCAAATCTATCAGTTAAAATATTTCGAGCAGCTTGTGATGATGGTGAATATTGTACTGAGCTTACATTAAAAGTAACACTTTGCTGCAGCTCTAATTGACTCCATCCATCCAATATAACATCATAATTAGCCGTAGTTAAGCCCGAAAAACTAAACATAGAAAACATATCAGTAACATTGGAAACATCCCAACCACCGATGTCTTGATTAAAAAGTTGGGCTCCATTAAACACAACTCTCATATCAGTAACATTGGAAACATCCCAACCACCGATGTCTTGATTAAAAGAAGTTGCGCTAGCAAATACAAAACTCATATCAGTAACATTGGAAACATCCCAACCACCAATATCCTGATTAAAAGAAGTTGCGCCAGCAAACACAAAACTCATATCAGCAACATTGGAAACATCCCAACCACCGATGTCCTGATTAAAAGAAGTTGCGCTAGCAAACATTCCTGACATATTAGTTACTCCTGAAACATCCCAACTACCGATGTCCTGATTAAAAGAAGTTGCACTAGCAAACATAAATTCTGTGCTTGTTACATTTTCTAAATCAGGGCTATCATTTGAAGATATTGTTATTAAATTAGTACAATTGCTAAATGCCCCTTGCATAGTAGACCATTCAATATCTCCCCACTGCTCAATAGTTAATAGCTTACGCCCATCTCTTTGAATTACAATATTTGAGCCCTCTTGACTAGCAAAATCACCGTTAATAATCGCAGGAAAAACACCAGATATTTCCACTTGATATGTACCTGGCTGAGAATAAGTATGTGTAATGTTTCCCGTAACATTTACATCCCTATTACCATCTCCCCATTCTATAACATAATCGTATACTTCATTTTCAAGGGTATAAATTTCTAATTCATTATCAGCACTGGCGCCTTCGTTATCTGTTTTCCAAGTAGTAATAAAGGGTCTAAAAACGGTACTAATAACTTCCTCAGGGTCGCCATTAGTTTCATCGTCAACCGTAGTATCGGTATTATTGGTTTCTTCATTTTGTTGCGTATTATCGTTAATATCAGTTGTAATATCATCTTCACTAGAGCTACAAGAAAACATGAAGGCAGCAAATAAAATTAAAAGAGAAAACTTTTTAGTTATTTTAATTAGGTCAATCATTATTGTTGATTTTAAAAATCCGCCTTAAATATAGCACTATTTATCAACAAATTATGCATCCTTATTTATTCAACTAAAAACTCTTAAAAATTCCTTATTTTCGCAAACTAAATTATAAGTGAATACCCATGAGCACTAAGTTCGCAGATTATAAGGGATTAGACCTTCCAAAAGTAGCTGAAGAAGTACTAGAATTTTGGAAAAAGGAACGCATTTTTGAGAAGAGTATTTCATCTCGAGAAGGCAAAGAGTCTTTCGTTTTTTTTGAAGGACCTCCTTCCGCTAATGGCCTTCCTGGTATTCACCACGTAATGGCGCGCGCTATTAAAGATATTTTTTGTCGTTACAAAACCCAAAAAGGGTTTCAAGTAAAACGAAAAGCAGGTTGGGATACGCACGGACTTCCTGTAGAATTAGGAGTCGAAAAAGAACTGGGTATTACCAAGGAAGATATAGGCACCAAAATATCGGTTGAAGAATACAATGCCGCTTGCCGCAAAACCGTAATGCGTTATACTGATGTTTGGAACGACCTTACCGAAAAGATTGGGTATTGGGTAGATATGGAAGATCCCTATATTACATACAAACCCAAATACATGGAGTCAGTGTGGTGGGCATTATCCGAAATGTACAAAAAAGGTCTCATTTACAAAGGATATACCATTCAACCCTATTCTCCTAAGGCAGGTACCGGCTTAAGTTCTCACGAATTAAATCAACCAGGTACCTATCAGGATGTTACCGATACTACAGTAGTCGCTCAGTTTAAAGCTGTTGAAAACAGTTTACCTAGTTTTTTGCAAAACTTCGGAACCATTTATTTTTTAGCCTGGACAACTACTCCTTGGACTCTACCAAGTAATACCGCATTAACAGTAGGGCCAAAAATAGACTATGTATTGGTCGAAACATTTAATCAGTACACTTTTGAAGCCACCAAAGTAATTTTAGCTAAAAATCTTGTTGGCAAACAATTTGCTGGAAAAAAATTCAATCAGGTCAGTGAAGATTCAGAAATAACAGCCTACAATGCTGGCGATAAAGTAATTCCATTTAAAATTTTAGCTGAATTTAAAGGAAAAGACTTACTCAATATCCGTTACGAGCAGTTGCTAAACTACGCGCAGCCTAACGATAACCCCGAAAATGCTTTCCGTGTAATTTTAGGAGATTTTGTAACTACCGAAGACGGTACAGGTATAGTACATACCGCACCAACTTTTGGAGCCGATGATGCTTTAGTTGCCAAACAAGCAACTCCCGAAGTACCGCCAATGCTTATTAAAGATACAAATGGCAACTTAGTCCCACTTGTAGACCTTCAAGGGAAGTTCACTTCCAATATGGGAGAATTTGCAGGAAAATATGTTAAAAACGAATATTATAACGACGGTGAAGCACCTGAACGCTCTGCCGATGTAGAAATAGCGATTAAGCTTAAGGAAGAAAATAAAGCCTTTAAGGTAGAAAAATACGTACATAGTTATCCTAATTGCTGGCGTACCGACAAGCCTATTTTATATTACCCATTAGATTCTTGGTTTATTAAAGTGACGGATATTAAAAACCGCATGCACGAGCTAAACCTAGGCATTAACTGGAAACCCAAAGCCACTGGCGAAGGTCGTTTTGGTAACTGGTTAGCCAACGCTAACGATTGGAATTTATCGCGTTCTCGCTATTGGGGTATTCCTTTACCTATTTGGCGTACCGAAGATAAAACTGAAGAAGTTTGTATAGGTTCGGTTGCAGAACTTAAAGCGGAAATGAAAAAAGCGTTAGATGCTGGCGTTTTAAAAGAAGATATTTTTGCTGATTTTGAAGCAGGAAACATGTCGGAAGACAATTATGCTAAAATAGATTTACACAAAAATATTGTAGATCAAATCACCCTAGTTTCTGCCTCTGGAAAACCAATGAAACGCGAGAGCGATTTAATAGATGTTTGGTTTGACTCCGGATCCATGCCTATAGCGCAATGGCACTACCCTTTTGAAAATAAAGAAAAAGTAGAAGCTGGTGCACGCAAAGCCGATTTCATTGCAGAAGGTGTCGACCAAACACGTGGTTGGTTTTATACCCTACACGCAATTTCTACTATGATTTTTGATGATGTGGCTTACAAAAATGTAGTTTCAAATGGGTTGGTATTGGATAAAAAAGGGCAAAAAATGTCAAAGCGTTTAGGAAACGCTGCCGACCCTTTTGAAACCTTAAACACCTACGGCCCCGATGCTACACGTTGGTACATGATAAGCAACGCCAATCCTTGGGATAATTTAAAGTTTGATTTAGAAGGTATTGCCGAAGTACGCCGAAAGTTTTTCGGAACACTGTACAACACTTATTCCTTTTTTGCATTGTATGCCAATCTCGATAATTTTAATTACAGCGAAGCTGAAATTCCTTTAAACGAAAGACCCGAAATTGACCAATGGATTTTAAGTGAATTACACACACTAGTCCAAAAGGTAGATGCCTATTATAATGAATATGAACCTACACGTGCCACGCGTGCCATATCGGACTTTGTACAAGAAAATTTAAGTAACTGGTATGTGCGCTTATGCAGAAGAAGGTTTTGGAAAGGAGAATATGCACAAGATAAAATTTCGGCTTACCAAACACTATACACTTGCTTAGTGACCGTTTCTAAATTAGGAGCATCAGTAGCACCATTTTTTATGGATCGCTTGTATAAGGATTTAGTAGCCTGCACCGGTAAAGAAACCTCCGAGAGTGTTCATTTAGCAGACTTCCCTACTTACAACGCTTCTTTTGTAAACAAAACATTAGAAGAAAAGATGAGTAAAGCCCAAACTATTTCCTCTTTGGTACTTTCATTACGTCAAAAAGAAAAAATTAAGGTGCGCCAACCACTACAACGAATTATGATTCCGGTTCTTAACGCAGAAGAAAAAAATGCTATCGAAGCTGTTTCTGACCTAATTAAAAACGAGGTAAATGTTAAGGAAATAGAACTTTTAGATGATGCTTCGGGAATTTTAGTAAAAAAAATAAAACCTAATTTTAAAGCACTGGGACCACGTTTTGGAAAAGACATGAAATTAATCGCTAATGAGATTCAATCTTTCGACCAAACAATTATTAGCTCATTAGAACAAAATGGAGAATATCTTTTAGAAATTAACGGGAAAAATATTACATTGCAACTCAGCGATGTAGAAATTTCATCGCAAGACATTGAAGGCTGGTTAGTTGCAAATGCTAATGGGCTAACAGTAGCGCTAGACGTTACAATCAGTAACGAGCTAAAGAAAGAAGGAATTGCTCGAGAATTAGTGAATCGTATTCAAAATTTACGCAAAGACAGTGATTTTGAAGTAACAGACACTATTAATATTAGTTTTGAAAATAATGATATCGTAGCCGAAGCTATTGCTGATAATGGCGAATACATTAAAGCAGAAACTTTAGCAAATAACATTGCTTTTGAAGCTAATTTACAAAATGGAGTATTAATTGAATTTGATGATATAAAAACAAAGATTCAAATTCAAAAAGTGTAATTATAATGCAAGAAACCACAGAAAGATATTCAGACGAACATTTAGCAGAGTTTAAAGTAATCATTTTAGAAAAAATGGCGCAATCCCAAAAGGATTTAGAAATGCTTAAAAGCAGCTATATAAATGATAAAAATAATGGCACAGAAGATACTTCTCCTACATTTAAGTCTTTTGAAGAAGGAAGTGAAACTATGTCAAAAGAGGCAAATGCTCAATTGGCTATTCGTCAAGAAAAATTTCTTCGTGATTTAAAAAATGCACTCAATCGCATTGAAAATAAAACTTATGGCATTTGCCGCGTAACGGGTAAGCTTATTAACCCGGAACGATTAAAATTAGTTCCACATGCGACCCTTAGCATTGAAGCTAAGAACATGCAAAAAAAATAATATTTCTTTAAAAAGGCTTTCAATTGTGAAAGCCTTTTTTTTGTTCCATTTCTTTTCTTGTTCAGTTAAAAATTTTATTAATAACTTCAATTCCTTAAATCCCTACTAAATCTGTATTTTTGCACTTCATTAGAAAAAGTATCGTATGAATATTTTAATTGTAGGTGCCGGAGGAAGAGAGCACACTTTTGCATACAAATTAGCACAAAGTAAGGAATGTGAAAAACTATTTGTAGCGCCTGGTAATGCTGGTACAGCTAACATAGCAACCAATGTAAATATTGGTGTTACTGATTTTGATAAAATTAAGGAACTTGTTTTATCAGAAGCCATAAAAATGGTAGTTGTTGGCCCCGAAGTACCTTTGGTTGAAGGAATTTATGATTATTTCAAAAACGATTCTGAATTAAAAGAAGTTGCTGTTATCGGACCTTCTGCAGAAGCTGCACAACTAGAAGGTAGCAAAGAATATGCTAAAGAATTTTTAGTAAAACACAATATACCTACTGCTGCCTACCAAAGCTTTACTCCCGAAACTGTAAGCGAAGGGCAAGCTTTTTTGGAAACTCTAAAAGCTCCTTATGTACTAAAAGCTGATGGCCTTGCCGCCGGAAAAGGAGTGTTGATAATCGACAATTTAGAAGAAGCAAAAAAAGAGTTAGCCGAAATGCTTACCAATAATAAATTTGGTGAGGCGAGTAACAAAGTTGTTATTGAAGAATTTTTAGACGGCATAGAACTCAGCGTATTTGTACTTACCGATGGGAAAAACTACATCACACTACCTACTGCAAAAGATTACAAACGTATTGGCGAAGGAGATACGGGATTAAATACTGGCGGAATGGGAGCCATATCCCCCGTGCCATTTGCCGACGACGCTTTTATGAATAAAATAGAAACTCAAGTTGTAAAACCAACAGTAGAGGGTATCATTAAAGATAATTTAGATTATAAAGGATTTATATTTATAGGCCTTATAAAAGTAGATGGAGAACCTAAGGTTATAGAATACAACGTACGTATGGGTGACCCTGAAACTGAGGCAGTATTACCACGAGTTAACAATGATCTGCTTGATATGTTTAAACATGTCTCTAATCAAACCTTGGACAAAGTAGTTCTCGATTTAGATCCTAGAACCGCAGTGACAGTAATGACTGTTGCTGGTGGTTACCCTGAAGCTTACAACAAAGGCGACGAAATTACAGGTATAGATAATGTAGAAGACTCTATTGTTTTTCAAGCAGGAACAACACATAAAAGCGGAAAAATTGTAACTAATGGCGGGCGTGTACTTACAATAACTTCTTTTGGAGATAATTTTAAAGAAGCCTTAGCTGTTTCTTATAAAAACGTAAACAAAATTAACTTTAAAGGCATAAACTACCGTAACGATTTAGGGTTTGATTTATAATTTTTAATAATAACAACCTTCAAAAGAGCCGATTTCTTTATTGAAAATCGGCTCTTTTTTTGTTTTCACGATGCTTATTGATCTCTTTTTATGTAATGTATCTAACATAAAATAGATGTTTCAAAAATCCTTTCTTCATTTATTTCACAATAAAATTAAAAAAAATTCATCTTAAAAAAATAAAATATAATATTTTAAAATATTGGTTTACAAATAGTTAATTGTAAAAATTAGGGTTCAAATTACCCACAACACCTATTAAAAAAAACTTTTTTAAAAAAAATTGTAAGTAGTTCAAAGCCTTTTGCACTATCAATTCATGAAAATTCAATGATTATTTTGAGCAGGCCTGCTAGTAATTATTCGTAACATAAAAACATTAAATTTTAAACAAGATGAAAAACAAAAATTTATTACTAATAGGTTCACTAGCAGCAAGTATGTTGTTTGTAAATTGTAGTGATGACGATGCTGCTCAACAATTAGGGAACAATCCTGACCCTACAGAAGATGTGCAAACAGCAACAGCCTTAGCTGAAGCTAATTTATTATTAAACAGCCTTCCTGAAGCGGTTCGTTATGACCCTGCTAGCCCTGCGTTAACTGCTGCTGAAGCAGCAGAAGCGAATTTATTTATACCAAGTGTATTGGGACTTGACCACCGTACTTCAAGAAGTGAGGCTCCCGAAGGACCAACGGTAAGATTCCCGTTATTCCAAGGTTGGGAAACTCCTGAAGGAGGAGAGCCTAGAGAATCCTACTACATAATCACGGAAACCTCAGATAGAGCACAAGCGGAAGCATTGGGAATTATATGGGCTCCAAGAATGGCGGAGGCTATAGGAGGTAATGGTGTGCAAACATCAACTTGGACCGAAGATGGAAGACTAATTTTTGAAGGATCAGTAGACTTCTCTCCAACAAGATCTTTAACCCCTGGTGGAGCACCAGCCGTTGAAGCTGACGAAGAAAATAATATTAATGCTCGTGTTGAATTATTTAGTTTCCCCCCTGCAGCAGTAACTCCTGGAGCAGTAGCTGATGCACAATGGTCTTCGTATGTAGAATTACCTAGTGGTGTAGTTATTAATGCTCAGGTAATGGCAAATAGCACTGGTACACACGATAGAATACCTCACGGTAATGGTACTGATCAGGAAAACCCTGATAACTTAAACAACCCTAATTTAGACAGAGATGGTGGTGCTGTAGTACTTCAATTATTAGATGGGTGGCATGACGGAAGGCCTTATTACTTCCATATTGTAACCGATACTTCTGCTGATGGACCAGCTGCAATTGAGTTAGGTGTTTTAGCACCAAGACTAGGTCAAATCCCAACTTTTGGATTATTCCCTGGGGGTGCAATGTTACCTTTTAGCCCAACAGCTAATGGAGTGCTACCTGAAGCAAATAACCCTGATGGATTCCAAGGTTTAAACACACCTTCTTCTAGTCCTCGCCAAGTAAACGATCCTACAAATACATTCCCAATTGACCCAAGTAGTTCACAGTATTCACCAATGTGGGATGCACACATTACTGAGTTTACGGTACCTGCTGAAGATCGTGTTATCTTAAAAAGTTTTAATCAAATTAATGAATTGTTAACTGATGGTATTTTAATTCCTTTTAGAGGAAATAATGGAAACGGAAATGCCCCTGCCACTGATGATGGAGATAATGTTTTATCTACTGGTGCTAACAGGTTAACACCTACAGGAGCTATTATTAACTGTCCAGTAATTTCACAACCAGGGCCAAACGGTATTGATAAAATATACGGTCAGCCAACGAATTAATAAATTAGTGTTTAGTGATTCTATTTAAGTTTGTTGTTAAATGCTCTTATTTCTTTTAGAAATAGGAGCATTTTCAATTAGCGCCAAATAATTTTCACCAAAAAAAAGCCCCAACTAAAATAGTTGGGGCTTTTTTTATAGTATTTAACTAAGGCTATTGCTTGTCTTCTGCTAAAAATGAGTGAGATACTACATATCTTTTTTCTTCATTATTATCATTATGCTTTTTTAATTGCAACATCCAATATACAAATGCAGCCATTCCTATAAACATAAACAACCAGTTAAAAACACTTGCTGCCCACCAATTTTCTAACTCTAATTCTCTTAATATGTTCATTGGAGCAAATGCAACTTCTTCAAATAAAAATTGAACTCCGTCTAATAACTTCTTCATAATACCAAAAAGGTTTAATTCTACAACAAAAATAAGAAACACAAAACGCTTTCACAACTTCGAAATGTCTAAAAACTTTATATTTGCCATAAATACATGAAAAATGATTACTGAAAACGCTAATAAGATATTTCAAGAAGTTATAAGTCACTACCATATTAAAGACGATGTGGCTCAAGATTTTTCGAATCCCTACCAAAGCGAAGACGACTTATTGTCGCATTTACTCTATAAAAAATGCTGGATTGATACCGTACAATGGCATTATGAAGATATTATTCGTGATCCTCAAATTGACCCTGTAGCTGCATTAACACTAAAACGTAAAATTGATGCCTCAAACCAAGAGCGTACCGATATGGTGGAATATTTAGACAGCTACTTTTTAGAATTATACAAAAATGTAGACGCTAAGCCTGGAGCTAGAATTAATTCAGAAAGCCCAGCTTGGGCATTTGATAGGCTTTCTATTTTGGCTTTAAAAATTTATCACATGAACGAAGAAGCTACTCGCACCGATGCCGATGATAACCACAGAGAAGCTTGCCAGAAAAAACTAGATATTCTTTTAGAACAACGAGTAGACTTATCTACCGCCATCGATCAATTATTGGAAGATATAAAAAATGGTGAAAAATACATGAAAGTGTATAAGCAAATGAAGATGTACAATGATGATGAGCTTAACCCTGTGTTGAGAGCACAAAAGTAAATTCCTTCGTTTTTTGGATTGGTAGTTATAAATACAATCTCATCAATCCAAAAAACTTTTATTGTTTTTCAACGAGCTGTGATGCCCAAAAAAATAAAGCACTTATTAGTTATTAGAACATCTGCTATGGGCGATGTTGCCATTGCTGCCCCTATTTTACTAGCATTTAGAAAGGCCTATCCAACCATAAAAATAACACTCCTTACCAATACTTTTTTTTCTCCCATATTCGAACAGATTTCAAATTTAACAGTTAAATCTTTTGAAACTAAAGAAAAACATAAAGGGGTTTTTGGAATTCGAAAATTAGCTCAAGAGTTAAAATTGATGAATGTAGATGCCGTTGCAGACTTACATGGAGTTTTGAGAACACATCTGTTAAAAAAATTCTTTCTTTTTAACAACATTCCTTTTATTCAAATTAACAAAGGAAGAGCTGAAAAAAAGGCGCTTACCAGCTGGGAAAATAAAACTTTCAAACCTTTAAAAACTTCTCATCAACGGTATAGTGATGTTTTTGAAAAACTAGGCTTCAAACTAAATCTTGAAGTATCTTCCTCGCTATTAAAAAAAGAAAAAATAACAACGAAAACTCAAGATTTAATTGGCTTTGACACTAAAAAGTGGATAGGAATTGCTCCCTTTGCGCAGCATAAAGGAAAAATTTATTCCCTTGAAAAATTAACTGCAATAATTGAAGAATTAGATCAAAGTGATAATTATAAAATTGTTTTATTCGGTGGGGGGAAAAACGAAATTGAATTACTCTCGGGAATAGAAAGTAAATTTAACAATGTACTATCGATTGCAGGAAAACTATCTTTTAAAGAAGAATTAAAGCTTATCTCTAATTTAGACGTAATGGTTTCTATGGATAGTGGCAACGGACATTTAGCTGCCATGTATGGCATCCCTGTAATTACAATCTGGGGAGTTACTCATCCTTATGCTGGCTTTACACCTTATAATCAACCTTTTTCAAACAGTCTCATTCCCGATTTACAAATTTATCCGCAAATACCAACATCTATTTATGGAAATAAATATCCTAAAGGCTACGACCAAGCTATAAATAGTATTTCTAGTCAAACTATTCTAAAAAAAATCAATGAAATTACTCAATAGGAATTATTAATTCAAATTAAAAAAACATTTTTAACAGTCACATTAATAGAATACTACAAAAATTAAATCAAAAAACTAGTTGCCATATTTCTCTAAATAAAATAATATTAGCCTTCAAAAAGAATTAATATTTAATTTTACCGCAACGAATCTCCTTAATCAATTACATAATTAATATTTTTTATATATTTGTAGTGATATTTTTATAATCTTTCAGGAAAACTAACACTATATCGTTTTAATAATTATTGCTCAAACAAAATTTAAAACGAACAACAACAACTGAGAGTATAATTATATTGAGTCGAAAATAACAACTAACTTTTCGTTGTAAAGCCGATTTTATTAATCGGCTTTACTATTTCCAAGAAGTTTTTCTAATATTTTATTTCTAACATTAACTTTTAAATCATTTTTATTTTCTAAAGTTAGAGATAATGTTGGCATTACATCTAAAATATAACTTCTTACCCGACCTATACTACCGCTAAAAAAGGTATATGAAAATCGTTTTTTATGATCTGGAAAAACCAAAGGAACAATAGGGAGTTTATGATTGATCGCTAACCTAAAAGCGCCATCTTTAAATTCATCCAAAATTACAGATTCATTTGGCACCCCTCCTTCAGGAAAAATACAAATACTATAACCCAAACTAATTTTTCGACTGGCTTGTGTAAAAACTTCTTTTCTACTTTTAGGGCTACTTCTATCTACAACAATACACGTTTTCTTATAAAAAAAACCAAACACAGGTATTTTAGTAAGCTCCTTTTTTCCCACAAAAACAAAAGGATTTTTAACGGTATACAACATTAACATAATATCTAACATCGAGGTATGATTGGCTACAAACATAAAAGATTGCTTAGGAACATTAAAAGTGCCATTTTTGCGGATCGGAATAAAACCCGCACCATACATCACAAAGGTGGCCCATAAACGAGCCCATTTAAAAAAATAACCATACCAAGTTTCTTTAGATACTAAAACAAGTAATAATGGAAAGCAAATAATTATGGGTAATGCCATAAGGATGTAAAACCAAATTCGTAATCCTAAGTGACCAATATTTTTTATAAATTTCATAAAAATTGATTTAACTTATCAATGAAAACACCAATTTCCATAACAAGTTTTGCTTCCATTTCTGCTTTAGGCAATAATGCTAAAGAGGTTTGGAATTCTTATTTAAATATAAATAAACATTCTATAACTTTAGAAGACTTTTCAGGATTGGCCACCCCCATTTCAAAACTACAATCACAAGGGGATAAAAGCTTGCTCGATTTAAAAAATAACGATGCACATTATAAAAACTTAGATCGCTCTGTTTTAATGGGAATTTTAGTTGCCAAACAAGCATTTAGTGCATCAAAATGGACTTTCAACGATCATTTTGGGATTAATATGGGAAGTTCTCGCGGAGCTACAGCATTGTTTGAAAAATACCACAGTGAATTTATTAGTACTGGAAAAACAAGCACTTTAAGCTCGCCTACAACTACTTTAGGAAACATTTCTTCGTGGATAGCGCATGAATTACAGAGTAAAGGTCCTGAGATTAGCCATTCTATTACCTGCTCTACTGCCCTACATTCTTTTTTAAACGGTGTGGCTTGGATTAATTCTGGCTTGACCAATAAATTTATTGTTGGCGGTGCCGAAGCCCCTTTAACCCCTTTTACCGTTGCCCAAATGAGGGCTCTAAAAATTTATTCCACTCAAACAGAGGCTCCCTACCCTTGCCGAACATTGGATTTTGAAAAACAACGAAATCAAATGTTTTTAGGAGAGGGCGCGGCTGTATTTTGTTTGGAAGGTGGTATTTCTAAAAATGCAAAAGCACTAATTACCGGTATTGGTTATGGTACCGAAGTTTTGAAACATAATATTTCAATATCGACAAATGCCGATTGCTTCCAAACTTCTATGAAAATGGCTATAGCCAAAACTCCGCTTACTGAAATTGATGCTATTGTAATGCATGCACCCGGAACCATTAAAGGCGACACCTCGGAATACAATGCCATTTCAAAAATTTTTGGTACAAAACTCCCTTTATTAACTTCTAACAAATGGAAAATTGGACATAGTTTTGGTGCCAGTGGAGCACTAAGTATGGAGCTTGCCATTTTAATGCTAGTACATCAAAAATTTATCCCTGTTCCTTTTCTAAAAAATAATATTAAAAATAAACCTTTAAAAACCATTTTGGTAAACGCAGTAGGCTTTGGAGGTAATGCGGTTACTGTAAAAATACAAAGCCCTAGCTTTTAGCTATTTTTTACACGTTTAAAAATTGAAATTTCCACAGATTAAAACAGCAAAAATCGAATTACTCAATGTATTATCCATATTGGATTAAAACGTATAAATTTTCACTATTTTTGGTTTTATATTCAATTTGAAAGAAAGATGAGACACGATTGGACGAAAGAAGAAATTCTTGAAATTTACAATAAGCCATTAATGGATTTGTTATATGAAGCTTCTACAATTCATAGAAAATCTCACGATCCAAATACGGTACAAGTTTCCACATTACTATCCATTAAAACAGGCGGTTGTCCAGAAGATTGTGGATATTGCCCACAAGCGGCACGTTACCATACCGATGTTGAAGGAAACGATTTAATGAGTGTGCAGCAAGTAAAAGCACAAGCACTGCGTGCTAAATCATCGGGAAGCTCTCGCGTATGTATGGGTGCGGCTTGGAGAAATGTAAAAGATGGTCCTGAGTTTGATAATGTGCTAGAAATGGTCCGTACCATTAACAAACTAGATATGGAAGTGTGTTGTACTTTAGGTATGATTACCGAAAACCAAGCACAACGTTTGGCCGAAGCAGGCTTGTATGCTTACAACCACAATTTAGATACTAGTGAAGATTATTACAAAGATGTAATTTCTACAAGAGCTTTTCAAGATAGATTAGATACTATTGGTAATGTTCGAAAAACGAATGTAACCGTTTGTAGCGGAGGTATTATTGGAATGGGAGAAGCTATTGAAGACAGAGCTGGTATGTTAGTGGCTTTAGCTAGTTTAAGCCCGCAACCCGAATCTGTTCCCATTAATGCATTGGTACCTGTAGAAGGTACACCAATGGAAGAAATACAACCTATTTCTATTTGGGAAATGATACGAATGGTAGCTACTACACGTATTGTGATGCCAGAAACACAAGTGCGATTATCGGCAGGAAGAACTCAAATGTCGCGCGAAGGACAAGCCATGTGCTTTTTTGCAGGTGCAAATTCTATTTTTGCAGGCGATAAGCTACTTACTACTCCAAACCCAGATGTAAATGAGGATATGGAAATGTTTAAAATGCTTGGTTTAAATCCGCAAAAACCATTTACAAAAAAATCACAGCCTAAAACTGTAGAAGCCGAAAATTCTAACTTTGAATCTTTAGGTGAAAAACCAAAATGGACTAGGCCTGAGCATACTATTGAGCGTAACTTGGAAGCTCAAAAAAAATAACCTTTTCTTACCAAAAGCCTTAATAAAAAACGGTCTCAAAAAGTGATAAGTATATCACTTTTTGAGACCGTTTTTTGCACCCTACGTGGTGTTAAAGACTTAGCGACTAGAAAAATATTTACACAAAACAAATTGCCCAGCCCTATTTATGCACAAAAAAGGTCGTTTAAAAAATTTAAACGACCTTTTTTTGTAATTGAATTTTACATAAAATTACTTCACAAATTTACGTGTTATAGTTCCTTTATTAGAAATTACTTGTAATATATAAAGCCCCTTGGATAAACCAGCTGTTGAAATAGTTGTTTGATCACTAGCGGCTACTTTAACTCCCGAAATACTATATATGGAAAGCTGATAAAAATCCGAATCTTTAGTGTTTTTAATACTGATACTATTAGGAGTACTGTAAGCATCTATAATAATACTATCGAACAAAGAAGCTACAGTTTCTTCTGTACTTAAAACAAATTCTTCCTCGGTAATTAAAAAATCAGTCCAATCTCTTCTTTCATATAAATCCCTTGTACCTGGCGGGATACTTAATGTAATTTGTGACCTATCTAAACCTAAGAAAGGATCAACAAAATTCAATGTGGGAATTGAACGATTTAAAAGTGGTGGATCGGTACTTAAAGAAATGATTGATGATAAGTTATCATTACCCGAAAAGGCTCTATTTCCAAGGTTTCTTAATGTTGACGGTAAAGTTATTGAAGTTAACTGATTACTAAGAAAAGCATCCACACCAATACCTCTAAGTCTTGAGTCAGGTGCAAAAGTAATTGTTTGTATGGAATTTCTAGCAAAAGTAGACACACGTATCAATTCTAAACTAGCAGGTATTTCTAAACTTGTTATAGCGTTATCAGCAAAGGCTTCGGCTTGTATAGACATTAAATTGGAAAGAGGTGATATATTTAATTCGGTTAAACCAGAATCCTGAAAAGCTCCCTCCCTTATAAGTTCTACACTATCAGGTATTTCTATACTTGTTAAATTATTAAATCGAAAAGCAAAGTCGCCTATATCAGTAAGATTTGAGGAAAGAACTACTTCTTCCAAATTATTTTGAGAAAAAGCAAAATCACCGATACCAGTAATACTGTTTAGCATAACAACACTTGTTAATTGGTCACTAAAAAAAGCAGTCCTCTCTATAAAAGTAACTGTATACTCAGTACCACTATTGGGGTCGATTACAGTTTCTGGTATTACTATATCCAAATTGGTAACACCTTCTGCCCTTCCCAATACTCTTAAATTATTATCGCTATCTCCCGAAATTCGATCATAAATTAAATCGCCTTCCCTTAAAGGAAGTTCATTAACCCTACTAAATCCTACCCATCCCTGGCTTTCATAAGCACTTAACCTATCAAAAGGTATATTTAAAGTAATTTCACTTATTCTTCCAGAAAAGGAGCTTGGTAATATTCTAATTGGATTAGGATTTAAAGAGGTAATTAAAGTTATGCCGGTTTCTGCAAATGCACTATTGACCACCCGAGTTACTTTAGCAGGTATTTCTATACTTTGTAGTTCAGTATTCCTAGCAAAAGCAGACATCTCAATTGTCTCTAAATTTGAATTAGCAGAAAAAGTAAGTGTTCGTATATCATTTTCAAAAAATGCATTAGCGCCTATAGTTACTACACTAGCAGGTATTTCTACAGCTGTTAATCGGTTGTTTTGAAAAACTTGATCTTCTATTTCTGTAATACTATTAGGAAGTGTTAGCTCCCTTAAACCACTGCCCGAAAAAGCAAATGCTCCAATACTGGTAACAGTTGAAGGGATAATTACACTTTCTATTTGACTATCTCTAAAGGCTTCCTCTACTATTCGTACAACGGTATAACTCCTTTGGTCACCGTCGTAAACTACAGATTCGGGTATCGATAAAGCAGGAATTACATCTTGAAAAGAGTTTGCCCTAACTACCTCTACAGTAGGTGGGTCTACACTTATAATCCTAAACCTAAGTTCCGAAGAATTAAACGATGTGTTAACTTGGGAAAAGGCTATTTTACTCAATAAAAGTAAAAATAATAGCAAGTATTTTTTCATGAAAATAGTTTTGATTGTTGTTCAAATATAGTACTTTAATAAATTATCCATAAGGGAAGGATCCAAAAAAAATGAATATTCAACTGCTTATCAATAAATTATAGTTACCGCACAACTCCTTGTTTGTAATATTTAAGCTATGTAAAACATTACTTTTTTGGATTAACGCAAAATAATTTTTCATGTTTTACTATATTGGCTTATTCATTTTAAAATCCACATTTCAACACTGGGAGGGCTTTACAAATACACACAACTGTTTCAAAACATCGTGTTGATATAATTTTAAATTACTTTTTATTATATCGTGTTTTAAAGATTATTTACCTCTAGGACTTAATTTATTAACAAGATTACAAAACAAAACTTACAGATTTATTTAAAAAATAGTGATTGCCTAGTATTTCTTGTTTTTTTAAAACCTCCAAGCAATAATACGACTTACTTTATTTCCTTGTCCCATAGGGATTACTTTATACTCTTTAACCTCAGCTTCTTTTAAGGCTTTTTTTAGTGAGCGCAAATTATCTTTTTTGGAAACAAGCGAAGTAAACCATTGGCAGTTATTTTTAAATTCTCGACTATGGAAAATCATATTTTTAATAAACTTTAATTCCCCACCTTCACACCAAAGTTCGTTGTGCTGGCCTCCAAAGTTTAAGTCAGGATTTTCATTTTGTTGAAGTGCCAAGTTTTTAACTTTTCTAAAATTACTACTTTGCGCTGCTTCCTCAGAGCTATGAAATGGAGGATTACAAATAGTAAGTGCTATTTTCTCATTTTCATTCAAAACACCTCTAAAGGTAGATTTTGGATTTGTTTGCAACCGAATATCAACAGTATTTTTTAATAGTTCATTATTAGCTACAATAGCTTGCGCTGAAGCTAAAGAAACAGCCGAAATTTCCGAACCTATAAAAGACCAACCATACTCACTTACCCCAATAATTGGATATACACAGTTGGCTCCTACACCAATATCTAAAACTTTTATATCGTTTCCTTTAGGAATTTCCCCCTCATTACTTTCCGCCAATAAATCGGCAACATAATGTATATAATCGGCACGCCCAGGAATGGGAGAGCATAAAAAACCTTGTGGAATATCCCAATAATTTATTGCATAATGTTGTTTTAATAACGCTTTATTTAATGCTTTTACACCTTCCTGATTCGAAAAATCAATAGACAAATCCCCATATTGATTTGGTCGTACAAATTCTTTTAATTCAGGTAATATGCCAGTGAGCACTTCAAAATCATAACGTTCGTTATGTTTGTTTCGAGAGTGTAATTTTGATTTGGTATTGGGTCTTGATTTATCAGTCATAATTCTAAAATTCATCGTCCTGAATTTATTTTCAAGATCCTGTCAATTCATTGTATAGTAAAGTACACTGAAACAAATTCAGTGCTAAATAGGTTTATTTTGTGTAATTAAAAGGTGTAAGTTGCGAATTTCTCTGCAATTTCCTCAAGAATACCATATAAGTCTTCAGGAGCATCCGTAGTTACCAAACGTTGGCGGTATGGTTTAATATCACGTATTCCTTTAAAATAATTAGTATAATGCCTGCGTGTTTCTACCACACCCAGTTTTTCTCCTTTCCAATCTATCGACATTTCTAAATGCCTTTTGGCTACAGCAACGCGCTCTGCAATAGTAGGTGGCGCTTTATGCGTTCCTGTTTCAAAAAAGTGTTTTACTTCATTAAAAAACCAAGGATAACCAATACTAGCCCTACCAATCATGGCTCCGTCTAAACCATATTTATCGCGCATTTCCACAGCACGCTCGGGGCTATCTACATCGCCATTCCCAAATACTGGAATGTGCATCCTTGGATTGTTTTTAACTTCGGCAATCGGCTTCCAGTCGGCTTCCCCTTTGTATAGTTGTGCACGAGTACGACCATGAATTGCTATAGAGGCACAGCCAACATCTTGCAAACGTTCGGCAACCTCTACAATTCGAATAGAATCGTGATCCCATCCCAATCGGGTTTTTACGGTAACTGGTAAATGAGTGTGCTTTACCATCGCTTCGGTAAGCTTTACCATTAAATCGATATCTTTTAATATTCCGGCCCCAGCTCCTTTGCTCACTACTTTTTTTACTGGGCAGCCAAAATTAATATCTATAATATCGGGTTTTGATGCTTCTACAATTTCTACCGAACGTAGCATGGAGTCTAAATTAGCACCAAAAATTTGGATTCCTACAGGGCGTTCTTTTTCGTAGATATCTAATTTCATTACGCTTTTAGCTGCGTCACGAATTAGTCCTTCAGAAGAAATAAATTCAGTATATACTACATCGGCACCTTGTTCTTTACACAAAGCTCTAAATGGTGGATCACTTACATCTTCCATTGGCGCTAGCAACAACGGAAAATCTCCTACATCTATGTCTCCTATTTTAGCCACTTAAAATATATAAAATTTACAATTGCAAAGGTATTACTTTTATGTAAGATAAATAACATCGCTACATACACACCTTAAACCTTTCTCTAAATTTTATATGCTACTTTAGCTATTGAACGTTATTTTTTATTAGTAAAAAAGTAAATCACTCTCAAAAGACTTTCCTTCTACACGAAGATCATACCTTCCAATGGCTACTTTAATTTCTTTAATTTCGTCCTTACGACCCGAATACACTTTTTTACCAGAGGGGGCATAAATATGTATTTTAGGATTTCCTTTTATCTTTCTTATATGTTTTATTTTTGATAAACTAACATCCTCATATCCCGATTTAACTATAATGTATTTTGAATTCCATTGATCTGAATTTTTGCAAAAAATGTAACTTTCTATAAGTTTGGGATAAATTTGGGCATCATCTTCTAAAATCACATCTCCCGAAAGTTGGATAATTACGTTATTTAATATAATTCTGGCATTATTTTTAATTAACATATTTCTTCCTAAAATAATTATTTCTCCCTGGGTATCATTTTTTTTTCTTAATAAATTTCCATCAATCAAAAGTGTTCCATTAACATCGGCCAAGTCTTCGGTCATATCGACATAAGTTTGGGAAAACATGAAAAATGGAGCAAAATAAATTAGTAATAATTTTCTCATAGTAATTTCTTAGTAGTGTTGTTTTTTGTAAAAATATTCAACTCCACTAATTGTTTACTCTTAAATAATTAAACTTAAAATTATTATAATAGAATCATAACAATATAGTAAAACAAAAAAAGCCTTTCAAACGAAAGGCTTAGTTATAATCAGTTTCAAAACTCTTAATAAAGATTAATTTATTTAATCATTTAGCTTCAATACCGCCATAAATGCTTCTTGCGGTATTTCAACATTACCTACTTGGCGCATGCGTTTTTTACCTTTTTTCTGCTTTTCTAACAACTTACGTTTACGAGAAATATCACCTCCATAACATTTTGCGGTAACATCTTTACGTAATGCTTTTACCGTTTCACGAGCAATAATTTTTGCTCCTATGGCTGCTTGTATCGGAATATCAAATTGTTGACGTGGGATAAGCTCTTTTAGCTTTTCGCACATTTTTTTACCAATATCGTACGCGTTATCTTGGTGTAATAATGCAGAGAGCGCATCTACAGGACTTCCGTTTAATAAAACATCTACTTTAACCAACTTAGAAGCTCGTAAGCCTATTGGCGAATAATCGAAAGAAGCATATCCTTTAGATACGGTTTTTAAACGATCGTAAAAATCAAAAACAATTTCTGCCAACGGCATATCAAAGGTCAATTCTACCCTTTCTGTGGTTAAGTAGGTTTGATTCAAAATTTCACCACGCTTTTCTATACATAACGACATTACATTACCAACAAAATCGGATTTGGTAATAATAGTTGCTTTAATAAATGGCTCCTCTACACGATTCATTCCCGAAGGATCTGGTAAATCGGTAGGGTTGTTTACTAAAATAATATCATCAGGATTTTTATTGGTAAAGGCATGGTACGATACGTTAGGTACCGTGGTAATTACCGTCATATCAAACTCACGTTCTAAACGTTCCTGAATAATTTCCAAATGCAACATTCCTAAAAATCCGCATCTAAAACCAAACCCTAAGGCCGCCGAACTTTCAGGTGCAAACACCAACGAAGCATCGTTTAATTGTAATTTTTCCATTGAAGAACGTAAATCCTCGTAATCCTCAGTATCTACCGGGTAAATCCCTGCAAATACCATTGGTTTTACATCTTCAAACCCTCCAATAATTTCTTGAGTTGGCTCATTAGCATCAGTAATTGTATCTCCTACTTTAACTTCTCGGGCATCTTTAATACCTGTAATTAAGTAGCCTACATCACCCGTTTTTATTTCTTTTTTTACAACTTGCTCTAATTTCAAGGTACCTACTTCATCTGCTGAGTATTTTCCTTTAGTAGCAACAAATTGTATTTGCTGTCCTTTTTTAATTACTCCATCCATTACCCTAAAGTAGGTTTCCACCCCTCTAAATGGATTGTAAACCGAATCAAAAATAAGCGCTCTTAAAGGCGCATCTTCTTTTCCTTTTGGAGCAGGAATTCGCTGAATTACCGCTTCTAAAATTTCTGTAATCCCAATTCCCGTTTTAGCACTTGCAGGAATTACTTCTTCTGGGTCGCACCCTAATAAGTCTACAATATCATCAGTTACCTCCTCTGGGTTGGCACTTGGTAAATCCACCTTATTTAGCACCGGAATAATTTCCAAATCATTCTCTAAAGCCAAATACAAATTAGATATAGTTTGCGCCTGAATACTTTGTGCAGCATCTACTACCAACAGAGCTCCTTCACATGCAGCAATTGAGCGAGATACTTCGTACGAAAAATCAACATGACCGGGAGTATCAATTAAGTTCAATATATACTCCTGACCTTCGTAAGTGTATTCCATTTGTATGGCATGACTTTTAATTGTAATGCCACGCTCGCGTTCCAAGTCCATACTATCCAGTAATTGAGCTTGAGCCTCGCGCTTAGTTACCGTAGCTGTTTCATCCAATAAACGATCGGCTAAAGTACTTTTACCGTGATCAATATGTGCAATAATGCAAAAGTTACGTATGTGCTTCATATATACTATTCAAAACTTTTTTATTTGGCGAGCTCCCTTCAACAAGCTCAGGGTCGGGCTATCCGTTTCAATTCCTCGCACTTCGTTCCACTCAGGCTGTGGAATTTCCTCTACTATCCCTGCTCGAAACTTATTTTGCAAAGATAGTTTATTGTTTGATAGTACAAATCTTAATTTTCAAGGTTCAAATTCTTTACGCAAAATTTTCTTTTTTAAAAATAAAGCGGGCAGACATAATGCCTACCCGCTTGTCAACAATAAAAAATTAAAAACTACTCTACTATTATTTTTTTAACCTCCACAAGCTTTCTTTTATTGAATTTTTGCAATATATAAATACCTGAAGGCAAGTTGCTAACATTAAAAGTTACCTGTTTTCCGTTAGTGTATTTTTGTGCTATAATTTTACCAGTAAGCGATAATAAAACAAGTTTCGAATTAATTAATCCTGAATCGATATTTACAAAATTACTTGCTGGATTAGGATAAATATTTAACGTCGAAGCCTTTGTAATTGATAAAGATTTTGGACTATTTTCATCGCAATTAGGGGCATTACCATTAGTAAAATAAATAGAATAATTTGCTGTTTGGGAAACCAACACAAAATTACCTCCATCAATATTTACCCAATAAGCACCATCTAAACCAATAATTTGAGTTCCTGACAACACTGCTTCAGGTTGCGGGCCATTAAAATTATACGTTAAATTATCTCTAAGATCCACATACCATCCTGGAGTACCATTGGTAGTATTTACTGCAAATTGATACAAACCATTATCTATTAAATTCCAATTAATTGAAAACTGACGAATATTTGATAAATCTGGACCTCCAGAGCCCAAAACAAATATATTTTCATATCGATCATCCACAGATGGTAAAGCCGAATTAATAGGAGTATTAAAAGTACAAGTTTCGCTATGATCACTTGGGTTTATTGTGATAGAAATTGAGTTTGAAAAATCGAAATCTCCAGCTAAATCCAAAATATTGTTCCCAATGACTAAACCTTCCAAACCATTTTCAAAACTCAGGTGCATTAATGAATAGACTCCTATAGGAGCACTGAAAATTTCTAAAATCCCTGGTAATTCTACTATATCATTTTGCGAATTGGTAATAACCCACTGCGAATTGGATCCTTCATTTTCTGATAGTAATACCTCCGAAATATCTGGTGCTGCTCCATTTCCTGTATTAAACTCAAAAGGACCTCCTGAAATTACTCCTCCATCAACTTCTACTTGAACCACTGGATTTCTTAATACTGCTATGGAATTCGATAAATCGTAATCCCCAACTAAGTCAGCTAAATTACTCTCCGCAGCCAGGCCTTGTAAACCATCTTCATAACTTAAATGCCAAATCAAACAAGTTCCCGGACCTGCTCCATCAAAATCCACAGCTTCTATAGCTCCTGGTAATCCTAAAATATTGTTTTGATCATCAGTAACCACCCATTGTGAATTAGTCCCTTCATTTCCTGTCAGGCTAATACCCGAAACAGTATCCGCAGTATTATCTCCTACTGTAAACTCAAATGGTCCACCGCTAATTACTCCTCCATTTACTGAAACAGCAACGTCTCCACAATTAGGTTGAGTCGAAACATTACTGAAATAAATAGTAAACCCACCAGCTTTTGAAGCCATTACAAAATTTCCTTGATCCACATTTACCCAATAAGCGCCATCTAAACCAGCAATTTGAGTTCCTGACAATATTAGCTCAGGTTGTGGAACATTAAAATTATAAGTTAAATGATCACTCAAATTAACATACCACCCCGGATTATTATCATTGGTGTTTATTGCAAATTGATACAATCCATTATTTGGTAAATTCCAATTAATTGTAAACTTCGTAACATTATCTAAGTTTGGTCCACCGCTTCCTAATACAAATACATTTTCAAAAATGGTATCAATAGATAGCAATGCTGAAGTTGCAGGAGTTCCAAATGCACAACTTACAGTCCCATCAGTCACATTAATTATTCTGGTTTCGATATCACTATCTCCTGCCATATTGGTAACTGTTAGCATTACTGTAAACTGCCCTATCTCTGTAAAAGTAGTAGAGGCAGAAATTGTAGAAGCTGTTTGCCCATTTCCAAAATCCCAGATGTAGGAAAGATCTCCCCCCATAGGATCTACTGATGCTGAGGCATCAAATTGCACTTCTGTTCCTTGTGTTGCTATTTGTGGAATAATTTCAAAAGAGGCTACTGGACTTCCGTCAGTTACTTCAATAGTTTTTGAAAATGATGAAGACGTATTTGTACCATCACTAACAGTAAGACTTACTAAAAAAGAACCTACTTCAGTATAAGTAACCGCAGGGGTTATTTCTGTTGAAGTTTCTCCATTTCCGAAATCCCAATTGTACGTTAGTGAATCTCCGTTAGGGTCTGAAGAAGTGGTCGCATCAAAAGCTATTTGCAAAGGAGCAATTCCAGATACTAGATTAGTAGTAAACAAAGCTATTGGTACTTCTCCTCCGTTAGGTTCATTACCTCCTACTAATATCCCATTTTCATAAATCGGCACGTTATTTGAAATTTTCAGATTATCATCAAGCCCTTGATAGGAAAAATCATTAGAAGCGTCCCACGCTTCTAATGGAGCATCATTTGGCAATGCTACTCGTAATTGGATTTCACTTCTGTACTCTCCTTGACCTCCAGGAAAAGGCATTTCATTTTGATCAACCTCAATTTCAACATAATATATATTACCATCTACATCCCATTCTTGAAGGCTTGTTGAGGTAGCACTTCCAGCTCCTCTAGCTGTAATAGTATAGTCGTCTACATCAAAACCAGCAGCAATACCTTCGGTAATATCTACAAAATAACGTGCTTTTAAGGAGTTAGGTACTCTAGCAGGCCAACCTGAGCGGTTATTTAACCATATGGCTACTTCAGTAAATCGTGACTGATCATTGTTAATTTTTACTTCATTAACATATTCTAAACCTGCTGGCTCTGGCTGAGGAAAATTAGGCAATTCAGATCCTCCAAACTCCATAATCATCCTTGCTAAAACTCCTGAATAACAAGCATTGTAATCAGTAGCAACTTCGTTTGCTTGGAAATCACCTCTATCTTCCACAAACGTATCGTTAGGTCCTAATGGCCCTCCCATTAGAGCCCCCCACATAGTATGTCTTGACTCTATAGGATTTTCTTCTTTTCTTGTCCAACTAGAATGTTGTCCCCTGTGGTGTGGCATAGTAGGAGGGTTTACTCCAAAGCCTGTAACTAAACTTCTTTCCATAGGATTATCTCCTAAGATGTAGTTTAACTGATCCACAGCAAAATCATGATATTGTGCTTTTTTTGATGTTTCTACATTATCGCTATAAATTAATGCTGTTAAAGAAGCATTCATTGCGTGTCTGGACGAACCCCACGGAGTTAAATTTGCTTGTCCACCTGGAGAATAACTTACGCCATCGTTTCCTTTTTGCCACCAGTCCAAATGGCGCTCCGCATTTTGCTTGTAATTTTCTTTACCGGTAATTATTGATAGGAGTACCATGTTACCATAGGATTTGTCCTCCCATACTAAACTCCATAAGTAATCAGGCTCCGAATAGGTTGCCTCGGCTTTGTCTAAATATTGTTGCTCTCCTGTGGCCTTGTAAAGCCATAATGCCCCCCAAGTGAGTTCATCTTGAAAATTACTAGAAGTATAGGTGCCGTCGGCAGGAATTCCACCAGCATTTTCATCGGTATATAAACCTCTATAAGTATCTCCGAATTCATACAACTCTTTAGCATGTTGTAATAAAAGAGCACTGTAGGTGGGGTCACTATCTTTAAAAACAATACTCGCCGATGCTAATGCAGCGGCTGTTTCACAAGCTACGTCTGTACCTGGATTGTTCGCTGTAATAGCATATGATTTTCGCACTCCGTACTGTGGGTGTACGTCTACCATTTCTGCTGGCATCCAAAAATTGTGGTCTTGAGATTTGCTATCAGCAACTTGAGCGTAAAAAACATTTGGAGCAGGATGGCATTTTATAAAATAATCGGTTACCCACTTAATATTTCTCTTATAAATTTCGGTTTGATTTATTGCGTCATAGCCTTCTTTATATTCTAAAAAACCCCAATTTAAAGCAGTGACAGAAAATGCCATAGGAAAACCAAATTTCACATGATCCCCGGCATCATTCCAACCGCCTGTAAGATCAAGACCTACATCGGCCCCGTCATTAACTCCAGAATTTGACCTCCAGTTAATTCTATTCCAATCTGGTAATACACCGGACTGTTGTGTTTCATAAAATAATAATGATTTTTGAAGTGCTTCGCCATAATTGAATTGAGCAAGACTTGCTAAGCTAAACATACCCGAAAGTATGGATAGACAAATTTTTGTGCGTTTCATTAGTTAAAAATTTAGTTGTTATGTTAAGTGTTGTGATAGTACATTCTATCTAAATAATTACAAAATAAATTTTAAGTACTGATATTCAAATATTTAGCAATGTACTTCAACTAAAGTAAAAAATAATGAAGGAGTAAAAATTCATATCACTACCATAAAAATTCAACCCCTTTATTGGCGACGTTTTATCTAGCTAATATTTATGAATCGAAATATTAAAAAATGTCTTTTGACTTAATTAATGAAGTAAAATAACTAGCCTAATTAAATTTCAATTAATGTGAAAATTAGAAAGCCTAACTACAATACAGCTCAATTAGTAAATAATTAAATTAATTTTTTCTATGAGAAATACGTAATTCAAATATCTAAAAAGAAACTATTTAAGCTCTAAATTATTATTTATGAAGATATGCAAACAGGACAATCACCCTCTAAAGTAAGTTTTGAAGATTTTATGAGAAACCCTTGAGCGTTTTGAACAGCAGGCACTTCGATATCTTTAATACAAAACGTACCATTACAGCTATTGCAAATAAAATGTGCATGATTATGAACGTGCTTTTCACTACTGCACTCATTATTACACAATGCATATCGCGTTAAATTATTTTTATCGGGAACCTTGTGGATTAAGCCTTTTTTTTCAAATACCTCCAAAGCTCTATAAACTGTAACTTTATCCGTTTTTGAAATTATGCTTTTCAGAATCTCTTCAACAGTTAAAGAAGAATTAGTATTGTAAAACATAGTAAGCAACTCTTTTCGAAAAGTTGTTTTTCTTAATCCATGTTCTCGTAATACTAATTCAATGTTAATCATTTAAGCAGTTCATTTTATTTAATAACAAATATAATACAATTAAACGCAATTTAGTTGCGTTAATGTTATTTTGTTATATATTTGCAATCTGTAATAAAACGATTGGTTTGAAGTTTGTGCTTTCTTTTTTATTTAAAAAAATATCTCTTTTTGTTCAAAAAACAAAACATTGGTTTGTAGTAGCGCTAATACTTGTATTCTGGAGTCATACAATAACAGCTCAAAACGATGCATGCTCTTACGCTATTAGTGGAAGGGTTTTAGATAAAAATAACAAAGAAGCGATACCTTACGTAACGGTAAAAGTGAGTAATAGTGAAAAATATGCTATTTCTGATGCGAATGGTTATTTTAAAATAAACGGTCTTTGTTCTGAAAATAATACACTTATAGTTTCCTGCCTTGGCTATTGTAATACCGAAACTGAGCACCATCAGCATGAACACGGTAATACTTGTCACATATTTATTGCGCAAAAAGTTTCGGACCTAGAAGGAGTATTAATTAGAACAGAAAAAAAAGAAAAATTAGGTACCGAAACCATAGCGCAAGAAAAAATATCAAAATCTGAGATTAGAAGTAATCCGACTAATAGCTTAGCTGCTGTACTGTCCAAACAACAAGGAGTTACCTTTACATCTTTAGGCGCTAATGTGCAACTTCCTGTCATCCACGGATTATCGGGAAATAGAATTTTACTTTTAAATAACGGTTTAAAGCACGGTTTTCAAAATTGGGGTGCCGATCATGCTCCTGAAATAGACATTAACTCAGCTCATAATATAACTACAATAAAAGGTGCTGGTGGGGTTCGTTTTGGTCCGGAAGCACTTGGTGGAGCTATTGTAATAGAGTCCAATCCGCTAAAATTTAATGATCCTTTTTACGCTAATTTGGGAACTGGTATAGAAAGTAATGGCGCTGGACTTAACGCTAATTTAGAAATTGGACAAGGGCTTAAAAAATGGAGCTATTTTGTAAACGGAAATTATACTAAAATTGGAGATAGAAGAGCTCCAAATTATAATTTGACAAATACCGGTAAAGAAGAAAAATCATTTAGTTTGGGATCTTTATATCACCATAAAAAATGGGATTTTAAAGCCTATTACAGCTATGTAGATCAAAATTTAGCTGTACTAAGATCTTCATTTGTTACTAGTACTAATGCTATTATTAGGGCTTTTAACGCTAACAGACCACTTATTGTAGACCCTTTTTCATATGAAATTAAAGCCCCTAATCAACGTTCAGAGCACCACCTTGCCAAGGCAGAAATTAAATGGTGGTATTCTGACGAAGCAAAATTAACTTTCATAGCAGGGCACCAACTTAATAAAAGAAAAGAATTTGATGTTAGGCGTAACGTAGAAAAGCCTATCATTAATTTAGATTTAAACACTACAGATTACCAATTAGAATGGAAGCACCCTACTTTTTTATCTTTAAATGGCTTAATGGGGATTCAGTATTTTAGCCAGGATAATGATAATAATCCAGGTACAAACACTACAGCGTTTATTCCCAATTATAATATTAATAGATTTAGTCTTTTTTTTATTGAAAGAATAAAACTTAATAACAACACTTTAGAAGCTGGAGTTCGTTTTGATCACGAAAATAATGATATCCGAGGACGAGAGACCAACCAAGATATTTTTAGGGATAATTATCAGTTTAACAACGTAACAGCCTCATTGGGTTTAAAAACAAAATTTTCTAAAAATGTATCCTTTAGGAGCAATATCGGCACAGCCTGGAGAACCCCTAACGTAGCAGAACTATTTAGCTTTGGACAAAATGGGTTTGCACTTCGTTACGGTTTGCTTAGATTTAATACTAACGATCAAGGAGTGTTTTCTACTGCACAAGTAACTACACTTAAAAATAGTGATGTTAAGGCCGAGGTAGGCTACAAGCTAACAAACGAATTTAAAATTGCTAGAGGCAAAGATGCTCATTTATTTACCTTTTATGCCAATTATATTGAAAATTACGTATTTGACAGGCCTCTAGGAGTATTAGGAAGCATCAGAGGGGCTACACCCGCCTTTTTCTTTGATCAGGCCGATTCAGCTTTTATTGGAATAGATTATACTTGGAAAAAAGAATGGACAGAAAAATTGCTTGGTACTTTAGGTTTTAGTTACCTATGGTCAAAAAATGTTAGTCAAAACGAGCCGCTTATTAACCAACCGCCTATAACCCTTAACTACCAGTTAGATTGGATGCATAAAAAATTATGGAAGTTAGATTCTTCAACTATTCAAATAAAACCTAGCTATACTTTTAAACAATTCAATGCTCCACGAACCATTCCTATTGAAAATTTGGTTGACGGGTCAATTCCTTTAAATCCTGGAGACGAAATTTTCGATTTTAAAGATGCACCAGAAGGTTATTTTTTGCTAGACCTTAGTTGGAGTATAAAGCGAAAGCGATTATCGGCAAGTTTAACAGTTAACAATTTACTGAATACTTCTTACAGAAGTAACTTAAATCAGCTACGTTATTTTGCCGATGAGCTTGGTACTAACGTCTTTTTAAATTTAAATTATTCAATTCAATAAACACTAAAACCATAAAAGCAATGAAAAATTTTAGAATTCACAATTTAGCCGCTTTATTAATAGCTGCTTCTGTAAGTTTAGTAAGCTGTAGTAGCGATGATGATAACGGTAATGATGTGCCACCAGAAGAAAACGAAGCTGAGGTAATTACAGATGTAACCCTAGTTTTTACTAATTTAGAAGATGCTACCGATGTGGTAAGAGCTACTGCAGAAGACCCTGATGGTGAAGGTAATAGTGAGCTGGTTATTGCAGATGAAATTACACTTAGAGCAAGCGCTACATACGAATTAGCATTTGAAGTTTTTAATAACTTAGATCCAGATGATTCTGAGAATATTGGCGCTGAAATACTAGAAGAGGCGGATGAACATCAAATATTTTTCGGCTTTACCGAAGGTGTTTTTACAACTCCAGTAGGCGATGGAAATATAGATAATGCGTCGGACGCAATTAACTATGAAGATGAAGATGAAAGTGGAAATCCTGTTGGATTAGAAACAGTTTGGACTACAGTGAATACTGCTTCAGAAGGAGCTGAATTCACTGTAAGACTTCAGCATCAGCCAGAGTTAAAATCAGCTACTACAGGTGCTGATGATGGTGATACGGATTTTGAATTAACCTTTGTATTAAACATTCAATAAACCATTATATTTCACCAAAAATCGTTCTATTCTTAATTGAATAGAACGATTTATTTATACATATATTTTTTCTTTTGATGACTCAATAGTATGTAATAATGTCCTGCATTCAATTCATAAGTGCAAAAAGTTAATTTCGTTTACTTTTTTAGCAAAAATGGTTACTGGATTATCAAAGTTAAATCTTTTTC
>CANNCQ010000020.1 GCA_947503135.1 uncultured Aquimarina sp.
TCCAGCAGGAGAGACAGAAGCAACAGTAACTATCCCAGTATTAGAGGATGAAGAAGTTGAAGAAGATGAGTTATTAATTGTAAACGGATTAGTTACAAGTGATAACACTGCTAATATAGATCCAGCAGGAAGTGTAACGATCGAGGATAATGATGAGGCACCAGTAGCATTAGGTAATATTTCCGGACACTTGTTCTTAGATTATAATATGAACGATGTTCAAGACCCTAATGAAGCTGATTTGGTAGGGGTTACAGTAAATGTAATTGATTCAGATGGAAATTCTTTTACAGTAGTTACTGATGAAAATGGAGATTGGATAGTTGAAAATATACCATTCGGAAATACAACTTCATCAATAGATATAAGTACGTTACCATTAGGTGTTTTTCATACGCAAGGTGAAGAAGAAAGAGAGGAGTTAGCAAATATGCTAACCAGTACTGTTGATGTTCAGGACTTTACTCCAAGAGTAGATGGTTTTGTTTCAATAGATGGTTTTGCACCTAGATTAATATTATTTAAGTCTGGTGAATATGTTGACGCTAATAATAATGGTATACCTGATGTAGATGATGTTATCAATTACTCTTACCGAGTAGTTAATCAAGGCTCTACACCTTTAAATACTATTGTTTTAACTGATAATATTATTGATAGAGGAGTTGTGTTTGGAAACAATGGTAATACAGCTAGTTCCTTATCACCAGGTGGTGAGATAATATTTACATCAACGTATCAAATCAGACCTGAAGATATCACAACAGACAATTTTAATAGAACTATAAGTTTAAATGTAGAGAGTCAAGCATTTGTTGAAGGGATATTAGATTTAGGAAATGGAGGAACACGATTAGTTGATAATCTTTCTGATGACTTATCTGAAATAGATGTTGATTTTAGGTTATTTAGCAATAATGCTGAAATTGATAATCCAACTATTGTAAGTCAAACAGTAAATGATGCTTCACCAGCAGGAGTGACAGTTGATAATAATGGTATTACGGCAAATGGTGATGGTACTAATGATATATTTAGAATCTCTAATATTGAAAATACCTTTGAGCATACAGTTACAATTTACAACCGTTGGGGAGTTGAAGTGTTTAGTACTACTAATTATAATGATACAAATGCATTTAGAGGAGTTTCTGACGGAAGGTTAACTGTTGCAGCTGATGAATTATTACCTGTAGGTACTTATTTTTATGTGATAACATATGTTTCAACTGAAAGAGGAGGAGAAAAATGTCTTTCGGGTTATTTATATATCAATAGATAATCTATATTTGTTAAAGTTTAAATTAATTATATGAAGTTATATTATAGACTATCTTATTTAATTTTACTGTTATGTTGTACATTGAGTTACGGTCAGCAGGACCCGCAGTTTACTCAGTATATATACAATACGGTATCGGTTAATCCTGCTTATGCAGGAACCCGTGGAGTTTTAAGTGTAGTAGGCTTGCATAGGAGTCAGTGGGTGGGATTAGATGGAGCTCCTCGCACACAAACTTTATCGATTCATTCTCCTATAGGCTTAGGTCGTGTGGGAGTGGGGGGTTCAGTTATCCAAGATGAGATTGGTCCTTCTCAGGAATCTTATTTTTCAGCTGATTTTTCATATACTATACCTACTTCGGTAAATGGGAAGTTAAGTTTTGGCTTAAAAGCTGGAGGGCGTTTATTGGATGTTGATTTTACAAAACTTGATATAGAAGCGGGAGATGCATTATTTGAGAATAGTATCAGAAATCAATTTAGTCCAACGGTAGGAATAGGTTTTTATTACCATACCCAAAAGCTTTATTTAGGATTAAGTGTTCCAAATTTATTAGAGACGGAACATTACGATACTACGAATGAAAATGTGGGTAATAATACGGAGTTTTTAGCCAAAGAGCGTATCAATTACTATTTGATAGGAGGCTATACAATTGCCTTAAATGATGATATTGATTTTAAGCCGGCATTTTTCACGAAGTTAGTTTTTGGAGCACCATTGCAATTAGATGTAACAGCCAATTTTTTATTTTATGAGAAGCTAACATTAGGAGTTGCTTATAGGTTGAGTGCAGCATTTAGTGGCTTAGTAGCATTTCAAGTTTCCGATAGTACCCTTATCGGATTTGCATATGATAGAGAGACTACAGAATTGGGTAATACAAAGTTTAACGATGGTAGTTTTGAATTAACTTTGCGTTTTGAATTGTTCAAGAAATACAATCGATTGTTAACGCCAAGATTCTTTTAAGAGATATATAGGTTTTATAATAATGCTATTATAGATTATATTATGAAGAAAAAATATTTATACACATTACTATTTGCAGTTTTCTTTTCCATGTTAAGTTTTGGTCAGCAAGAAAAAAGACTAGAGAAGGCAGATAAGAAATTTAAGCAATACGCCTATATAGATGCACAAAAAATTCTATTAAAAGTAGCACAGGAAGGTTATAGGAGTAAAGATTTATTTCAAAAGTTAGGGGATAGTTATTATTTCATAGCGGACTATGCAAACTCAAATAAGTGGTATTCGGAGTTATTAGCAGACCATGCAAATGAGCTTACGCCAGAATATTATTTTCGTTACGCACAGTCACTAAAATCTACTGAGCAGTACGAGGAGTCGGATCGAATGATGAGTAAGTTTTATACTTTCAAAGGAGATGATTCAAGAGCACAACGATATCAAGATCAGCCCGAGTATTTAAAAGCTATAAACTTTCAGTCAGGTAGGTATAAAATTGCAAATTTAAAAGCGAATTCGGAATATTCAGATTTTGGACCAGCTTTTTATGGCGATGAATTAGTTTTTGCTTCGGCACGAGATACAGGGGTAATCGCAAAGCGAGTGCACCAGTGGAATGAGAAGCCATTTTTAGAGTTATATAAGGGGCAGATTAAAAAAAAGTCAAAAGAAGTATCAGGCTTAGAAAAGTTTAATAGGAGATTAAATACCAAGTTTCATGAGTCTACGCCTGTTTTTACAAACGATTTAAAAACAGTTTATTTTACAAGAAATAATTACAACAAGGGTAGGTATCGCGAAGATGATGATGGAACCAATAAGTTGAAGATTTATAAGGCAACGATAGATGAAAACGGGAGATGGTCAGCGGCAGAGTCAATACGATTCAATAATGATCAGTACAGTGTTGGTCATCCAGCCTTAAGTCCAGATAATAAGAAGTTGTATTTTTCATCAGACATGCCAGGGGGATTTGGACGATCGGATATTTATGAAGCTACGATAGCTGAAGATGGAACGCTAGGAGACCCAAGAAATTTAGGAGCAGAAATCAACACAGAGGGCCGAGAGAGTTTTCCATTTATAAGTAAAAGTGGTGATTTATACTTTGCATCCAACGGACATATAGGATTAGGAGGATTGGATTTATTTGTAACCTCGATTGATGTAGCAGGAAATGTAGGAGCTATCGTTAATTTAGGAGAGCCAGCCAATACGCCACAAGACGACTTTGCTTTTATAGTAAACGAGGATACTAAAATTGGTTATTTTTCATCCAATAGAAACGGAGGAAAAGGAGATGATGATATCTATAAGTTTAGACAATTAGAAGAAGTAAAAGAAGACTGTGAGATAGTTTTAACAGGAGTAGTAACGGATAAAGATACTGGTGAGGTGTTACCAAACTCTCAAGTAACATTATTTGATTCTAATAATACGATAGTAAAAACAATGGTAGTTGGTCCAAGAGCAAATTTTGCTTTTGTGGTCGAGTGTGATAAGAATTATTTTTTAAGAGCCGACAAAGACGATTATAACTCAACAGAAGAGTTATTAACTACACCATCAGTTAGTGAAACAATGGATGTTCCATTGGCGTTAGAGCGCACAGTTAAAAAGGTTGAGATAGGGGAAGATTTAGGAAAAGTATTAAACTTAAACCCTATATACTTTGATTTCGATAAATCGAATATCCGATACGATGCATCAGTAGAATTGGCAAAGGTTATAGCAGTAATGCAAGAATATCCAACGATGAAAATAGATGTAAGATCGCATACCGATAGTAGAGGTAATGATAGTTATAACGAACAATTATCAGATAGACGAGCAAAATCTACAATCAAATATATAATTTCAAAAGGTATCGAATCAAGTAGGTTATCAGGAAAAGGTTATGGAGAAACACAGTTGGTTAATGGATGTTCAAATGGCGTTCCTTGTTCAATAGCAAAACACCAATTAAATCGTAGATCAGAATTTATTATATTAGAATACTAAACAAGGGTTTTAGTTAAAATAAAATTAAAAACAAAAAAGCATCTCTATTTTGAGATGCTTTTTTTGTGTGTTATGTTCAACTTACGTAGTTTTGAAATAATGAACGAAGAACAGGTAATCTTAGTAGATACTAACGATAATAGAATTGGGTTAATGAATAAAATTGAAGCCCATGAGAAAGCTTTATTACATAGAGCTTTTTCTGTTTTTATTTTTAATGATAAAGGGGAGCTAATGCTTCAACAAAGAGCTTTGGATAAGTACCATTGTGGAGGGCTATGGACAAATACCTGTTGTAGTCATCAAAGAGACGGAGAAACTACATTAGAAGCTGCAAACAGGCGGTTAAGAGAAGAGATGGGTTTTGAAACAAATCTTGAAGAAAAATTTTCCTTTATATATAAAGCCGCTTTTGATAATGGTTTAACAGAACATGAGTTGGATCATGTACTTGTTGGATATTATAATAAGTACCCAGTTTTAAATAAGCAAGAAGCAGCTTCTTGGAAATGGATTGCTATGAGTGAATTAGAATTAGATATAGAATCAAGTCCAGAAAACTATACACCTTGGTTTAAAATTATTTTTAAAAAATATATAAATCATTTCCGACTTTGAAATCGTTAATTCGATTAAAGAACCATTAGGTTGCAACCTCGGATGTCACTATTATCAAACCTTCCAAGGATTTCAAAATTATTGTTATCAATTTTTTTTCCTAAATCTTGAGTAGCGATAAAGCTACAAGAATTAATGTTTGCAAGATCTATAACATTAATTCCTCCTGTTTTTTTGTCAACGATTAATTCAGTAGGATCTTCAGTATTTCTAATTAATATTCTCATCCAAGGCGGACATTCAAAAATCCCCTCTCCAGTACTATATGCTTGAGATAACAGTTCGGTCATTCCATATTCACTATGTATTACTTTTGTTTTAAACCCTTTGTTTAGTAATGAATGAAGTTCAGAGCGTATTATTTCTTTCCTACGACCTTTCATGCCACCAGTTTCAATAATAGTAGTATGTTTTAAGTTTAATTTATTTTTTTCTGCTAATTCAAGCAAAGCAAAAGAAACCCCAATAAGCAGCGTTGGTTGTTCTTTTTCTTCTAACTCTTTTAAGGTGTTAATTAATTCGTTTAAATTGTTTAAGTAGAAATTGCTTTTTGGATGATTAGATTGTCTAATAAGGCTATCTGCCATATATATAAGTGAAGAGCCTTTACGTTCTAAATATGAGGGTAATAAAGCTAAAACACAGTAATTAGTAATATCTCCATAAAAATAATTAAATCCTTTGTTGAAGCTTTTTTCGTAAATAGTTAAATCTGAAACATAATGTTTGCTAGTGTTGTTTCCGGTAGTACCACTACTTGTAAAAATGATATCTTCAGTTTTATTACTTGATACTATTTTTTCTTTTTTAAAAAACTCTATGGGTAAAAAAGGAATTTCAGTTACTTTTTTTACTGTTGATTTGGATATTCCGAGTAAATTACAAAACCGCCTATAAACTAAGTTGTTTATGTATTGGTATTTAAAAACTTCGATACAAATAGCATCAAATTCTCTTTTAGAAGAAATATTAAAAATTCTATTACTTATCATAAACTAAAAATAAAAGGGAGTGTATTTTTTAGTAAAAACACACTCCCTTCGTTACAAAATAGTATAATCTATAATGCAGGTATACGTAATACTTGACCAGGGTAAATTTTATCTGGGTGTGTTAGCATTGGTTTGTTTGCTTCAAAAATAATTTCATATTTCATAGCATCACCATATACGGACTTAGATATTTTACTTAAATAATCTCCTTTTTTAACTGTGTAAAACGTAGCTTCAGGTTCTTGTACTTCAACTTCTAACTGATCATCTACTTGTGCAATTCCTTCAGTATTACCTACTACTAATATTACTTTTTCTCGGGTTGCTTGATCTGCAGCAAGACCACTTACAGTAGCAGTATCTCCACTAATAACTACTTGCATTCCTTCAACAGCTAATCCTAAAGCATTAGTTGTTTCAATCATTTTTGTAGCAGCGGCTTCGTTGGCAGCAATAGTTGCTTCTGCTGCTTCAGCAGCCTCTTCAGCTTCGGATTTACCAATTCCAATGGCAGCTCCAGCATTTTTAATAAATGAAAATAATCCCATGTGTTTCTTAAGTTTTATTAATTATTAATTTTAAATGAAAATACAAAAAAAATTAGACTCAGTTTAGTTTTTAGTGAAATGAAAATAAAAAACCCTGATTTAATGCAAATCAGGGTTTTAAAAAACTATAACTAACAACTAACTTATCGATTTTACAATCATCAATTAGTATGCCATTTTTTTGTTTTACAATATTTTTCCTTTTTTAAAAAAAGAACTTCCATTTCTTTTGTAACTTATTTTGCCATTACAAGTGCAAAATTTGTAGACTCCTTTGGCTTTTGTTTCAGTAGCGCTAATTAAAATAATTTCTTCGAGAGCACAATTCTCTTTTTTAGCGACTTTCTTTTTTAATTGATCAATACTGGACCTACTTCTTTTTAATAGAGCTTGAGTTTTTGTGTTTAATACAGGTTCTTTAAATTCCAATCCTAATCCACAATTATCTTTTGAAACTACTGTTTTTGTTGAAGATTTAGTGTTTTTAACAGGTTGTTGATTGTTTTGTATTGGCGCCACAAGGTCAATATATTCCCAAGTAAAATCTGATTTTAGCAATACTCTTCTTCCATCATCAGTTTTAACAATGTGATTGTTTTGAGCTTTTATCCCAATACTTATAAACGTAACTATAAATAAAGTAAATAACGATTTCATGTTTTTTCATTTTAAGCACTAAAAGTACTATTTGTTTTGACTTTATCAGTATGTTTTAAATTTAAATTCTATTACTATTTGAGATGTTGTTAGTTGTAGTTACTTTTAAGCTTTTAAATAATAAAAACGAATAGATATGTTTCCACTTCAACGCAATCGTCGCCTTCGTAATAGTTCAGCTATACGATTATTGGTACAAGAAAATAATATTTCAGTTACAGACTTCATTGTTCCTCTATTTGTGGTAGAAGGGAAAAATATAAAAGAAGAAATAACGTCGATGCCAAATTATTATCGATTCAGTTTAGATTTGTTGGTTAGTGAGGTTAAAGAGATCTGGGATTTGGGTTTACGTTCTGTTTTAATTTTCGTTAAAGTTCCAGAATCATTAAAAGATAATGAGGGTACAGAGGCTTTGAATAATAGTGGCTTAATGCAACGTGCTATTAGAAAAATAAAAGAAATTACTCCTGAAATGGTGGTAATGACCGATGTAGCTTTAGATCCATATTCATCTTACGGGCACGATGGAATAGTTGAAAACGGCTATGTAGTAAATGATAAAACAGTAGCTGTTTTGGCAAAAATGTCATTATCTCATGCTCAAGCAGGTGCAGATTTTGTTGCTCCTAGTGATATGATGGATGGTCGTATAGAAAGTATTCGATTAGAATTGGAAGATGCAGGTTTTTTTAACACAGGAATAATGAGTTATAGTGCTAAATATGCTTCAGCATTTTATGGCCCTTTTAGGGATGCTTTAGATTCAGCCCCTGGTTTCGGAGATAAAAAAACTTACCAAATGAATCCAGCGAATAGAAAAGAAGCAATTTCTGAAACACTTTTAGATATTCAACAGGGTGCCGATATTGTAATGGTAAAGCCTGGATTAGCCTATTTAGATATTATTAGAGATTTAGCTAATGAAACAGAAACTCCTATAGCTGTTTATCAAGTAAGTGGTGAATATGCGATGTTAAAAGCTGCGGCTGAAAAGGGATGGTTAAACCATGATGAAATTATGATGGAACAACTACTAGCATTTAAACGAGCAGGAGCATCTTTAATAGCCAGTTATTTTGCTAAAGATGTAGCTAAATTGTTAAAATAGTTTTTTGAGTGTAAGGATTGAAAGTTTGATATGACTTAAATCTAATAATTAAATAAATTAGCTATGAGAATCAAATATCCGATATTATTATCCTTTATCTATTTGTTGACATCTTGTGTTAGTGAAGATGTAGTTACAACACCAATAAATGTTTCGTTTCAACCAAGCTCTGAATTATTTTCAGTTGCCTCAGGGCAAAATTTTGAGTTAGGAACTAATATTACTCAATTTTCAGAATCTTTTGCTACTACAGTATGGAGTTCAAGCGATTCGAGTATTATAGAAGTTGATAATAATGGAGTTATTAATGCAATTCAATCTGGGGAAGCTGAAATTACTGTTGACGTAATTAGTAGTGACAATTCTATTTTAGCAACTCAAAACCAAGAAATAAGAGTAGGGAATTTTACGATAACTGAAGATGAAGTTAAAGATTTATCTGAAGAAGAGAAAAATCTAGCTTTTCAAGAAGGTAAAGTGTTGCAATTCTCTAGGACTGTTTCTACATTAAATGTAGACGACAGTAGTCAAGCTGTAGAATTAGTTTTTACTGATTTCGGATTAGAAAACAATAATGTAATTTTTAATGTTGAATCTTCCGATACATCAATACTAGAAATAGGTGATAATAATGAGCTTAACCCTTTAGCAGTTGGTTCTGTTCAAATTACAGCAACAGCTAGTAGTCTTGATCAAGAAAATTTAATTTCTGTAAGTAAAACTATAAATGTAACAGAAGAGGCGACTGAAGAAATCGAAGTTGTCGTAGATGACAATATTATAGGTTCAGGAGATTTTCAAAGTAACAGTTCTTATACGGTTTCTGGAAGTTTTGAAATTGTAGAAGAACCAGGCAGGGTTTTGATTGAATTAGACGAAGACTTTTCAGCTAGAGGAGTTCCAGATTTAGTACTTTATTTAAGTAATAGTAGTACTTCAAATGCTGGAGCTACAGTTATCGCAGAAGTGTCTAGCCTTAGAGGTAGTGATTTTCCTAAATTTAATACCTCCGGAGCACAAACATTAGTTGTTCCAAGTGGTGTTAATGTAGAGAACTATAGTACTGTACTACTTTATTGCAGACGATTTGGAGTAAGAGTTGGTTTTGGAACAATAGTTAGGTAATAATAGTGTCTTTAGATAAAATAATCAGAAAAATTAATATGAATTTTAAAAAAGTAATAAGCATTGTTAGTTTAATTGTTTTTTCTTCATCAGTTTTTGCTGGAGGAGGCTGGACTAAAGCGAAGGGTAAATCTTATGTTAAAGTAGCAGGTTGGTGGGTTGAGTCTCAAGATTTTTTCTCTGGAAATGGTGGAGAGGATTCAGGAGTCACTACAGGATTGTTTAATGTGAATATTTATGCAGAATACGGTTTTACAGATAAATTAACAGCGATAGCTTATGTCCCTTTTTTTTCTAGATCGTATCAAAATGAAAGGATAACAAATGGGGTAAATGATCCTTTTTTAGAAGGAGGGGATTTAAATTCGTTTGGGGATTCTGAATTAGGTGTAAAGTATCAGTTATTTAAAAATGAAAGATTTGCTTTAGCAGGGAGCGTTACATTTGGGTTGCCTTTAGGTAACGACGGTTCGGATCAAACATTAGGGCTTGCAACAGGTGATGGAGAATTTAATCAAATAATAAGAGTTGATTTAGGAATCTCTATTTATAACAGTGATACAGTAAATATATACGGAAATGTATACACAGGTTTTAATAATCGTACGAATGATTTTTCTGATGAATTTAGAGGTGGACTAGAAGTAGGAGCTGGTATATTAGATAATAAGCTATGGATTGTAGGTAAACTAGATACTATTCAATCTTTTGAAAATGGTGATAAAGGTTCAGCAGGTGGTAATGCGAGTGTATTTGCTAACAATTCTGAAGCTACAAGTATAACTTCTGAATTGGCATACTATCTTACTGAAAAGATAGGATTAAACGCATCAGCGTCTATTCCTTTAGCTGGTCAAAACGTTTTTAATGCTCCAGCTTATAGCGCAGGAATATTCTTAGATATTAAATAATTTTACCCCAAAATAAATTACAAAAGCTGACTTGTTGATAATGAGTCAGCTTTTTTTTGTCACTTCTGTTTTTTCTAACTACAAATTGGTTAAATTAGCTTTAATATATACGCAACTTAACTATGTTTTTATTATTCCTATACGGAACACTTTCAATTTTATTTTCTTTTTTGTGCTCTATTTTAGAAGCAGTTCTATTAAGTATTACCCCGAGTTTTGTAACAATGAAACAGCAAGAAGGGAAAAGCTATGTGGAATACTTACAATATCTAAAAAAAGATGTAGACAAACCTTTGATTGCTATTCTAACATTGAATACCATAGCTCATACCGTAGGTGCTATTTTAGTTGGGGTTCAAGCTGAAAATTTAGATTTAGATTTAAATTTTTTAGGTTTTAATGCGGTGGCAATAGTCTCAGCTGTAATGACTTTTTTGATACTTACTGTTTCTGAAATAATACCAAAAACAATAGGAGCTACTTATTGGAAGTCTTTAGCTGGCTTTACAACTTTAGCATTGAAAATCTTAATTTTTCCTTTGCGTTGGACAGGTATTTTATGGTTATTACAACTTACGACTCGATTAATTGGAAAATCAGCTCACGTAAATTCAATGAGTAGAGAAGAGTTTATGGCGATTGCCGATACTGCTGAGGAAGATGGAGTAATCAAAGGAAGTGAAACCACAGTGATAAAAAACTTATTAGCTTTTAAACTTATTGAAGCTAAAGATGTAATGACCCCTTTTACTGTTGCAGTTATAGAAGATGAAGAAGCAAGTTTACTTGAATTTCACGAAGGACATAAAAACTTGAAATTTTCTAGGATACCTGTTTATAAAGACAAGACACATAACATCACCGGATTTGTTTTAAAAGATGATATTTTAGAGCAATTAGTAGAGCAAAATGGAGAAAAGAGACTGGTAGATATTAAAAGAGATATTTTAATTGTAAATAGTTCCAAGGCTATTCCAGAGTTGTTTGATAAACTCGTTAAAAATAAAGCACATATAGCCATTGTTGTTGATGAATTTGGTAATATGATTGGTTTAATTACTATGGAAGATATTATAGAAACCCTATTAGGTTTGGAAATAATGGACGAAAGTGATAATGTTGAAGATATGCAAATGTTAGCAAGAAAAAACTGGGAAAGAAGAGCTAAACGTTTGGGTATTATTCCTCAGGAAGAAATTAAAGAGCCAATTAAAACATCGCCAGATGAAGATCAATAAATAGAATTGATAATGTTGTTAAAGAAAATAGGAATAAGTATATTAATTGTTTTTTCTTTAATAACATCATTGCTGTATATTTATGATTACGATTACATTTTAAAGGGTATCCGCGTAGTTTATTTAACAGGTCATAAAACTGCATTTATAGATGATACACCTTATTTTGATACCCATACAATAAACAAAGGTGTTTCAAAAAGATGGGAACTTCATAAAGACTATAATAAAGTACCTACATCAAAAAAAATAGATTCTACACACAAAGCATTAGGTACAGTCGCTTATTTGATAATTAAAAACGACAGTATTTTTCATGAATTTTATGCAGAAGGCTACGATGAAGAAAGTAAAACAAATTCATTTTCTATGGCTAAAAGCGTTATTACGGCGCTTCTTTTTAAAGCTATAAGTGAGGGGTATATAAAAGATTTAGATACTCCTGTTAATGAATTTATTCCAAATATCGAAGGAGCGTATGCTTCAAAATTAACAGTTGGTGATTTATCTTCAATGGCTTCAGGTTTAAATTGGGAAGAAAGTTATTCTAGCCCATTTTCAATAACAGCTAAAGCTAATTATGATAGTAATATAAGGCCTTTAATAAAAGGCTTAAAAGTAATTGAAAAACCGGGAGTTAATTTTAAATACTTAAGCGGTGCTACTCAGCTACTAGGTATGGTTTTGGAAAAAGCTACAAAACAAACACTATCTAATTATTTAAGCAAAAGCTTTTGGCAGCCAATGGGAATGTCACAAAATGCCAAATGGCAGCTTGATAGCGATGAAAGCGGTATGGAGAAAGCTTTTTGTTGTATTGCAAGTAATGCCCGCGATTTTAGTCGATTTGGTCAGTTATGGCTTCATAACGGTAAAGTCAATAATCAACAATTAATACCAAAAGTATTAGCAATAAAAGCACAACAACCTAGGTTCGCCGATTCCCCTCAATACGGTTACGGATTGTGGTTAGCAAAATATAAAGAAAAAAAAGTAACATACATGCGTGGTATATTGGGGCAATATGTTATTTGTATTCCTGAAGATAATATTATAATTACTCGTTTGGGGCACCACCGTAGTATACCCACTGTGAAAAGTGCAGGGCAAGATTTTATTACTTATATTGATGAAGCATACCAAATGCTGAATATAGCCGCCCGATGAATTTTGATATAAGCAACATTCTTTTTCTAGATATAGAAACCGTACCTCAATATGAGGATTTTGATGAAGTACCAGAAAACCTAAAACAGCTTTATGCCAACAAAACGGAATACCAACGAAAAGAGAAGTTTACAGCTGAAGAGTTTTATCAAAGAGCAGGGATTTGGGCGGAGTTTGGAAAAATAGTTTGTATATCGGTAGGTTATTTTGTGATTTCAGAGAATAAAAGAGAATTTAGAATAACTTCCTTTTATGGTGAAGAAGCAAGGCTATTGGAAGACTTTAAGCAATTATTAGAAAACCATTTCAATAAAGCAAAAAATGTTCTTTGTGCTCATAACGGTAAGGAATTTGATTTTCCATATTTAGCAAGAAGAATGATTATTAATAATATCAAATTGCCTCAAAAATTAAATTTATTCGGTAAAAAACCGTGGGAAATACCCCATTTAGATACCTTAGATTTGTGGAAGTTTGGGGATTATAAACATTACACGTCACTAAAATTGTTAACTTCTATTTTAGGAATACCTTCTCCTAAGGATGATATTGACGGAAGTCAAGTAAGGGATGTGTATTATATAGAAAACAACATAAATCGTATTGTGACTTATTGTGAAAAAGATACCGTTGCAACGGCACAGTTAATACTTCGATTTAACCAATTACCTATTTTAAGTGATGGAGAAATTGTTAGTGTTCCCAAATAGGATTAAAGTAAATTAGCAATGACAGAAAAAAATGATATACTTCTTGAAGTAAAAGATTTGTCTATATCTTTTAATGATAACCCAACTATACATGATGTTTCTTTTACACTTAATAAAAATTCAATACTAGGAATTGTAGGAGAGTCTGGAAGTGGAAAATCGGTAACTTCAATGGCTATTATGGGATTGCTTCCTAGGAAAGTAGCAAAAATTTCAGGTAGTATATTATATAAAAATGAAGAAATTGCAAATCTTGCTGAAGAAAAATATCAAAAAATAAGAGCAAAGGAAATAGGAATGGTTTTTCAAGAGCCAATGAGTGCGTTAAATCCTTCTATGAAATGCGGAAAACAAGTTGAAGAAGTGCTACTACTACACAAAAATATTTCTAAAAGCAAAGCAAAAGAAGCAGTTTTAGAATTGTTTAATAACGTTAAGCTTCCAAATGTTGAACGCATGTATAATGCATACCCTCACGAGTTAAGCGGAGGACAAAAGCAACGTATTGTAATAGCAATGGCTATAGCTTGTAACCCTAAATTATTAATTGCTGACGAGCCTACGACAGCTTTAGATGTCACTGTTCAAAAAGATATTATTGAATTGCTTAAACAACTTCAAAAGCAGTTTAATATGAGTATTCTTTTTATTTCGCACGATTTGAATTTAGTAAGTCAAATTGCCGATAATACTATGGTTATGTTCAAGGGGAAAGTATTAGAAATTCAGCCTACAAAATCTTTATTTAAAAGTCCTAAAAATAACTATACAAAAGCACTCATTTCCTCTAGACCTAATGAATTTATAAGATTAAAACGTTTGCCTACAGTAAATGATTTTTTAAATAATAGTATACCTAGTGAAGCTATCAGTAATTCTCAGCGTAAAATGAATCATAAGGTATTGTACGCAAAACAACCTTTGTTAAGAGTGGAAAATGTTTCAAAATCTTTTTTTACAAGAGTAGGTTGGTTTTCTAAAAAAGAATTTAAGGCGGTTAACAATGTTAGTTTTTCTGTTTATGAAGGGGAAACACTTGGGTTAGTTGGTGAATCGGGTTGTGGTAAATCTACTTTAAGTAACTTAATTTTGAAATTAACGAATATTGATAAGGGAAGCATATTTTATAAAGGAGAAGATATAAGTAATATTTCAAATGATAAGCTAAAAAAAATTCGAAAAGAAATACAATTGATTTTTCAAGATCCTTTTGCTAGTTTAAACCCTAAAATAACTATAGGAACTGCTATAATGGAAACTATGATCGCTCATAATCTTCATGCCAATAATAAAAGTAGAAAATTAAAAGTTATAGAGCTTTTGGAGAAAGTGGGGTTAGAAGCTTCTTATTTTGATAGGTATCCACATGAATTTAGTGGGGGTCAACGGCAGAGAATTGGTATAGCAAGGACTATAGCTTTAGAGCCTAAATTAATTATTTGCGATGAGTCGGTAAGTGCATTAGATATTTCTGTGCAAGCACAAGTTTTAAACTTACTAAATGAATTAAAAGAAGATTTTAATTTTACCTATATATTTATTTCCCATGATTTGGCTGTTGTAAAATATATGTCGGACAATTTGTTAGTAATGAAAGAAGGACAAATTGAAGAAAGGGGAGAGGCTGATGCTATATATAACAATCCAGAAAGAAAATATACTCAGGAGCTCATAAGAGCAATTCCAAAATCAATAATTAATTAAATTACTTTAGTAAAAAAACTTTTTTTATTAAATAAAGTACACCGAATAAGAATTCTTTAGAATTGTTTTGTTTATGTGTTTTTGTGCTTTTTACTATTTGTTGAGAAGTGTTTGCATCTGCTGTTATATCATTGGTTAAAGTTGCTTCCATCTATATACTACTGGGGGTTTATTAGTGATAAATATTAAGCTAAATATATAAATATTTTTTAATAGTATTCGATTAAGTACAATAAATAACGCTAAAAACTGTAGTTATTTTATGATTGATAATCTAAAAGCTAGAATAGCTTAGTTTTTTGAGTTGTTTTCAGTGAAAACAATTTTTTTTAAAGAATTAGATATTACTAAGTTTCCTTTTGTAGCTTTTTTTACCATGTCCAAAGATACTTCAGGAGCTATTTCTGTAAGTTTGAAGGAATTATTTTCTATTTCAAACACGCCTAAATTCGTAATAACTGTTTTTACGCAATTTACACCTGTAAGTGGAAGACTACATTTGGAAAGTAGTTTTGAGTCACCATATTTATTAGTATGCATCATCGCTACAATAATTTTTTTAGCACTGGCTACTAAGTCCATGGCGCCACCCATACCTTTAACTAATTTACCAGGAATTTTCCAATTTGCAATATCTCCATTTTGAGAAACTTCCATTGCACCAAGTACAGTAAGGTTTACGTGTTGTCCTCTAATCATGTCAAAGCTAGTAGCAGAATCAAAAAAAGAAGCTCCAGGTAATGCGGTTACGGTTTGCTTACCAGCATTTATTAAATCAGCATCTTCTTGACCTTCTAAAGGAAAAGGTCCCATTCCTAACAATCCATTTTCGCTATGAAAAGCAACATTAATATTTTTAGGAACATAGTTAGCCACAAGAGTGGGTATGCCAATTCCTAAATTGACATAGTACCCATCTTGTAATTCTTGAGCTATTCGTTGCGCTATTTGTTCTTTCGATAACATTAATTATTTAGCATCGGGCTGAGGAGTCATTCGCAAATAAGGCTTAATAATAGTGTGTCCTTTGGGGAATAAAACAGGAATATCTTCTGTTTTTACAGCAGGGGAAACAACACAGTCGTCGCCATTTTTCCAGTTGGCAGGAGTGGCTAGTTTTTGGTATGCTGTAAGTTGTAAAGAATCAATAACACGTATTAATTCATCAAAATTACGTCCTGTTGAAGCAGGGTAAATCAAAATTAACTTAACAGATTTGTCTGGAGCAATAATAAAAACAGAACGTACAGTTAATGTATTATCAGCTTTTGGGTGAATCATATCATATAAAGTAGCTACTTTACGATCTTCGTCTGCAATAATAGGAAAATTAACAGTTGTGTTTTGAGTTTCATTGATGTCCTTAATCCATCCATGGTGTGATTCCACGCCATCAACACTTAAAGCAGCTACTTTTACATTTCGAGCTTTAAATTGATCCGTGTATTTAGCCACAGTTCCTAGCTCTGTGGTACATACAGGTGTGTAATCAGCAGGATGAGAAAATAACACTCCCCAGCTATCGCCTAACCATTCATGAAAATTAATTTCTCCTTCAGAAGTATTTGCTGTAAAATTGGGAGCAGTGTCCCCTAATCTAAGTACTGACATTTTTTTATTATTTAATTTGTTATTGAAAATAATTAGTGTGATAATGTGTTTAAAGCTTACTAATTATTAAAATGTATTTATCAATTATGCATTAATAACAGTGCTTTGTTCAATAGGTTTTACGTAATTTTTTCCTTGAAATATACGTTGTACAAAAATTCCGGGTACATGTATGTGATTTGGATCTAAAGAGCCAACAGGGACAAGTTCTTCAACTTCAACGATATTTATTTTTGCGGCACCACACATTGGAGTATTGAAATTTCTAGCAGTTCCTTTGAAAACGATATTACCAGCCTCGTCACCTTTCCAAGCTTTTATAAAAGAAAAATCAGCTTTAAATGCGTATTCTAAAATATGTATTTTGTTATTAAACTCCCTAGACTCTTTATCGATCGCTATTTCAGTTCCATAACCGGCAGGTGTATAAAAAGCAGGAATTCCTGCTTTAGCACTTCTACATTTTTCTGCTAAAGTACCTTGCGGGGTGAGTTCAACATCCAATTCTCCAGAAAGCATTTGACGTTCAAATTCTTTGTTTTCCCCTACGTATGAAGCAATCATTTTTTTTATTTGTTTTTGCTTTAAAAGTAATCCTAATCCAAAGTCATCAATACCTGCATTGTTAGAAATGCAAGTCAATCCATTAACGTTTAGTCGTACAAGCTCTAATATTGAATTTTCGGGAATTCCGCATAAACCAAACCCTCCAAGCATTAATGATTGATTGTTTTTTACATCTTGCAAAGCAACTTTTACACTATTAACTTTCTTAAGGATCATTCTATAAATTTATGTTTTTGAATTAGTTTTACAAAATTATTTGTTGTTTCAATAGTTAAGCTTGTGATAAAATTTATATTGTTTCTAAATGAATACACTAAAGAGCTATAAATCTTAATTTTGAACTTATATATGTAATATAATAAGTATTTTTGGCGCTAAAATTTGAATTTAATGAAAGCATATATTTTTCCTGGCCAGGGGGCTCAATTTGTAGGAATGGGTAAAGATTTGTACGATAATTCGCTTTTAGCAAAGGAACTATTCGATCAGGCCAATGAAATTTTAGGTTTTTCGATTACAGATATTATGTTTGAAGGTACTGTCGAGGAATTAAAACAAACCAAAGTTACACAGCCAGCTATATTTTTACATTCTGTAATTTTAAGTAAGGTTTTAGGGTCAGAATTTGTCCCAGACATGGTAGCGGGTCATTCTTTAGGAGAATTTTCGGCATTAGTAGCGAGTGGAGTATTGTCTTTTGAAGATGGATTACGATTAGTTTCTAAAAGGGCTCAGGCAATGCAAAAGGCTTGTGAAGTTTCAGAATCGACTATGGCAGCTATTTTAGGTTTAGAAGACGCTATTGTAGAGGAAGTTTGTGAATCAATAGGAAGCGAGGTAATGGCAGCAAATTACAATTGCCCTGGGCAGTTAGTTATTTCTGGTGGAGTAGAAGCAGTAAATGAAGCTTGTGTGGTTTTAAAAGAAAAAGGAGCTCGCAGAGCATTAGTCTTACCGGTAAGTGGGGGGTTTCATTCTATTTATATGGAGCCAGCTCGCGAAGAGTTAGCAAAAGCAATAGAAAACACTAAGTTTAATACACCTACTTGTCCAATATATCAAAATGTTACCACTACAGCAGTGACTGATTCAGAAGAAATTAAGAGAAATGTAATAGCTCAATTAACGGCACCAGTAAAATGGACACAAAGTGTAAAGCAGATGATTGCTGATGGAGCTACGTTATTTACTGAGGTAGGTCCGGGTAAAGTATTACAAGGTTTAGTTAAAAAAATAAATAAAGAATCTGAAACAGCAAAGGCTAGTGTTTAAGGAGTATGCGTAATTTGGAGCGCTTAAGAATTTTTTTAGTTTTATAATACTACAATATCTTATTTTTACGGTATTAAGAAGAAATAAACTAGTTTAGTAATTTCTATAATGGCACGATTTATGAATAATACAAAATGTAAACATATAATTCTAATATAAAACAACAATAATTATGAAAAATAACATGAAAAAAATTACGTTTTTAGCTTTCTTCTTAATTTCTTTAGGATCATTTTCACAAAATTTAATTAATAATGGTGATTTTGAAGCAGGATTGAGCGAGTGGCTTACTCTTGAAGGCGATAATAACTCAAAAGCAAAATTTTCAATAGATGAAAGAAATTCTAAAGAAGGAGGAGCTTTTAAGGTTTTTATACAAAGTTTAGGAACTAATAGTTGGGATATTCAAAGTATAACACAGGTTAAGCTTAAAAAGAAAAAGGAATACCGACTTACTTTTTACGCAAAAGCAAGGTTTCCTCAATCAAAATTTAAAGCTGTAGTTCAGAATCAAGAATACATGGAAAAGATTTTTGAATTAAGTACTGATCTTGAAAAATACACATGGGATTTCAAGACTATGGAGAAGATAGAAGAATTTAAATTCCAGTTTTTTGAAAATGGTACATATTTTATAGATGAAGTAAGTATCGAAAGAATATAAGCGAATGATAATTTTAAAAAAAAGACGCTTGAACTAATTGTAGTTTAAGCGTTTTTTTTGTTTTTAAATGTTATTTTATTTTTAGTATTGTAGTAAATTGCACCCACATTTTTTTGTACCCAATAAAGTCATTTTTTGACCTTATAATTTTAACTAATAATATAATGATCACAAATTTAAAGTATTCCAGTAGCTTACTGGGAGCAGCCTTTTTTTTAATAGCAAGTTGTAATACTAAAAATAAAAACACCAATAATGTTGTAGCTACAGAGGTTGTTGAGGTTGACCCAGAACCTGAAATTGACTTAAATAATAAAAAACCAATATCTTCACCATTGGTTAGTCATATTTATACCGCAGACCCTTCAGCACATGTTTTTAATGATAAATTATACATATATCCTTCCCATGATATAGTTACTGATGTTCCAATGGATAATGAGGGAAATCATTTTGCGATGAAAGATTATCATATTTTATCTATGGACGAAGTTGGAGGAAAAGTAACTGATCACGGGGTCGCTTTAGATGTTAAAGATGTGCCTTGGGCAGGTAGACAAATGTGGGCTCCTGATGCTGCTCAAAAAGATGGTAAGTATTACTTGTACTTTCCTGTAAAGGATAAGAAAGACATTTTTGCTATTGGTGTAGCTTCTAGCGATTCTCCTGTGGGGCCATTTAAGGCTGAAGAAAAGCCAATAGCTGGTACCTTTAGTATGGACCCTAGTGTTTTACAAGATGAAGAGAATTATTACTTGTATTTTGGAGGCATTTGGGGAGGTCAGTTGCAAAATTGGCAATCAGGGAAATATGACCCTAATGCAGTAGAACCAAAAGACAATGAACCAGCATTGAAGCCATTAATAGCCAAACTAAACTCCGATATGAAGAGTTTAGCGGACGCTCCTAAAAAAATTGATTTACTATATAAAGATGGAACTCCTATACTAGCAGGAGATCATGAAAAGCGCTTTTTTGAAGCGGCTTGGGTGCATAAATACAATGATAAATATTACTTTTCATACTCTACGGGAGATACTCATTTAATTGCATATGCTATAGGAGATAATCCTTATGGACCATTTACTTATGAAGGAGTGATATTAAACCCAGTAGTTGGGTGGACCAATCATCATTCTATTACTAAATTTAAAGGGCAGTGGTATTTATTTTATCATGATAGTTTATTATCAGGCGAAACACATTTGCGTACTGTTAAAATGACACCTTTAACGCATAATGCCGACGGTACTATACAAACGATTAATGCTTATAAATAATACCTAATTAGTAACTTAGGAAAGTTCCAGGCAAAAGGCAAGACTATAATCTTGCCTTTTGCTATTTACAGTGTTTTAAAAATAAATTAAATGAAGAAAATTATAATTTTATCGTTAGTTATAATTAGTACTTTTTTTGGTGCATGTCAGTTTAATAAATCTGTTACTACAGATTTTAAAACAGGAGCATATTCCAGAGCTAACGGTATTGGTTGTGATGAGGTTGTTATAGAAATTAATGGAAAAAAACAGAGTAATAATGAATTTATTTTCGGAGAAAAAGTAAATCTTATTTTTAAAAATTTAAAGGGTTTTAAGAAGAGTCAAGGAAAAAAATATCCTGAAATTTCGATGTATATCATCAAAAATGAAAAAGACACGGTACTTAGTAAAGTTAATTTATTAAAAAAAATGAATAATGGTATAGCTTTTGAACCGTTAGATTTACAAGCCGATTTCATAGCAGCTTTCCCCAATAAAGGTGATGATAAATATAAAGTTTTAGTCGTTATTAACGATAAGAAAGGGAATAGTGATTTTACTTATGAATTGCCGTTTACTATTATTGATAATAGTTTGTTAACCATAACTAATAAGGGTATGAAATATTCAAATATTTACTTATGGAATGAGACATTAAAAGAACCCGTAATAGATTCTAAGATAAATATTAAAGAATCTTATGTTTTAATTTTAGATGGCGTTGAAGGATTATTAGCCAAAGAAGATAAGGTTTTTCCTGTTTTTTCTATAGAGTTGGTTGATAATTTAAATAATAAAATAATTTCCAACCCAAACCTTTTAGAAGCCTATGAAAAAACAGGTGTAAACTCTGATGATTTGAAAATTCAACTAACTTCTAAATTATCGTTTAGTGAGGGAACTATTAATAATCCTTGTTTTTTGAAAGTAGAGCTTAAAGATAGTAATTCACCTAAAGCCATTTTGATTACAACTCGACTTGAAATAAGATAATTTTCTAAATCATAATTATTTCAATTTATTTAGAGGTTTTAAAAAATTAGAAGGTGTAAAGCGAGTGTATTTTTATTATAATTAATAGTGAAAATATTTATTGATTATTATAAATAATTTTTTATAATAAATTTAAAGTATTCTTTTATCGCTTAAAAATGATCTTAAGCGATGTTTTTAGAATGATTTAAATATTAGTATTTACACATTTTGAGTATGTTTTATATTTGTCTAGTAAGTATTAAGCTATTGTGATTAATGCTAGACAGTGTAACAATCTTAGATAATTTATCTCGTTTAATTTAAAGGTAAATTGTTGTTGGAGCGTAGAGATTATAACTGTGTTTCTAAGTTCTTATACTGCCGGTGCAAAAGGAAATGTTTAACAGGTTAAATTTCTTGTAAAAGATAAAATTTACCTCATTAATATAATAAAATGAAAATACTTAAAAAGCATATTAATATATTAGTATTGTTATTTGGTGTTCTAGCTTACGGTCAGCAGGACCCGCAGTTTACTCAATATATATACAATACGGTATCGGTTAATCCTGCTTATGCAGGAACCCGTGGAGTTTTAAGTGTAGTAGGCTTGCATAGGAGTCAGTGGGTGGGATTAGATGGAGCTCCTCGCACGCAAACTTTATCGATTCATTCTCCTATAGGCTTAGGTCGTGTAGGAGTGGGGGGTTCAGTTATCCAAGATGAGATCGGTCCTTCTCAGGAATCTTATTTTTCCGCTGATTTTTCATATACTATACCTACTTCGGTAAATGGGAAGTTAAGTTTTGGTTTAAAAGCTGGAGGGCGTTTATTGGATGTTGATTTTACAAAACTAGATATAGAGCGTAATGATCCTTTATTTGATACCCCTATCAGAAATCAATTTAGTCCAACGGTAGGAATAGGTTTTTATTACCATACTCAAAAACTTTATTTAGGATTAAGTGTTCCAAATTTATTAGAGACGGAACATTTCGATACTACGAATGAAAATGTGGGTAATAATACGGAGTTTTTAGCCAAAGAGCGTATCAATTACTATTTGATAGGAGGCTATACAATTGCTTTAAATGATGATATTGATTTTAAGCCTGCATTTTTCACGAAGTTAGTTTTTGGAGCACCATTGCAATTAGATGTAACAGCCAATTTTTTATTTTATGAGAAGCTAACATTAGGAGTTGCTTATAGGTTGAGTGCAGCATTTAGTGGCTTAGTAGCCTTTCAAGTGTCCGATAGTACCCTTATCGGATTTGCATATGATAGAGAGACTACAGAATTGGGTAATACAAAGTTTAACGATGGTAGTTTTGAACTAACTTTGCGTTTTGAATTGTTCAAGAAGTACAATCGATTGTTAACGCCAAGATTCTTTTAAGAGATATATAGGTTTTATAATAATGCTATTATAGATTATATTATGAAGAAAAAATATTTATACACATTACTATTTGCAGTTTTCTTTTCCATGTTAAGTTTTGGTCAGCAAGAAAAAAGACTAGAGAAGGCAGATAAGAAATTTAAGCAATACGCCTATATAGATGCTCAAAAAATTTTATTAAAAGTAGCACAGGAAGGTTATAGGAGTAAAGATTTATTTCAAAAGTTAGGGGATAGTTATTATTTCATAGCGGACTATGCAAATTCCAACAAGTGGTATTCGGAGTTATTGGCAGACCATGCAAATGAGCTTACACCAGAATATTATTTTCGTTACGCACAGTCACTAAAATCTACTGAGCAGTACGAGGAGTCGGATCGAATGATGAGTAAGTTTTACACTTTCAAAGGAGATGATTCAAGAGCACAACGATATCAAGATCAGCCCGAGTATTTAAAAGCTATAAACTTTCAGTCAGGTAGGTATAAAATTGCAAATTTAAAAGCGAATTCGGAATATTCAGATTTTGGACCAGCTTTTTATGGCGATGAATTAGTTTTTGCTTCGGCACGAGATACAGGGGTAATCGCAAAGCGAGTACACCAGTGGAATGAGAAGCCATTTTTAGAGTTATATAAGGGGCAGATTAAAAAAAAGTCAAAAGAAGTATCAGGCTTAGAAAAGTTTAATAGGAGATTAAATACCAAGTTTCATGAGTCTACGCCTGTTTTTACAAACGATTTAAAAACAGTTTATTTTACAAGAAATAATTACAACAAGGGTAGGTACCGCGAAGATGATGATGGAACCAATAAGTTAAAAATTTATAAGGCAACGATAGATGAAAACGGGAGATGGTCAGCGGCAGAGTCAATACGATTCAATAATGATCAGTACAGTGTTGGTCATCCAGCCTTAAGTCCAGATAATAAGAAGTTGTATTTTTCATCAGACATGCCAGGGGGATTTGGACGATCGGATATTTATGAAGCTACGATAGCTGAAGATGGAACGCTAGGAGACCCAAGAAATTTAGGAGCAGAAATCAACACAGAGGGCAGGGAGAGTTTTCCATTTATAAGTAAAAGTGGTGATTTATACTTTGCATCCAACGGACATATAGGATTAGGAGGATTGGATTTATTTGTAACCTCGATTGATGTAGCAGGAAATGTAGGAGCTATCGTTAATTTAGGAGAGCCAGCCAATACGCCACAAGACGACTTTGCTTTTATAGTGAACGAGGATACTAAAATTGGTTATTTTTCATCCAATAGAAATGGAGGAAAAGGAGATGATGATATCTATAAGTTTAGACAATTAGAAGAAGTAAAAGAAGACTGTGAGATAGTTTTAACAGGAGTAGTAACGGATAAAGATACTGGTGAGGTGTTACCAAACTCTCAAGTAACATTATTTGATTCTAATAATACGATAGTAAGAACAATGGTAGTTGGTCCAAGAGCAAATTTTGCTTTTGTGGTAGAGTGTGATAAGAATTATTTTTTAAGAGCCGACAAAGACGATTATAACTCAACAGAAGAGTTATTAACTACACCATCAGTTAGTGAAACAATGGATGTTCCATTGGCGTTAGAGCGCACAGTTAAAAAGGTTGAGATAGGGGAAGATTTAGGAAAAGTATTAAACTTAAACCCTATATACTTTGATTTCGATAAATCGAATATCCGATACGATGCATCAGTAGAATTGGCAAAGGTTATAGCGGTAATGCAAGAATATCCAACGATGAAAATAGATGTTAGATCGCATACCGATAGTAGAGGTAATGATAGTTATAACGAACAATTATCAGATAGACGAGCAAAATCTACCATTAAATACATAATTTCAAAAGGTATCGAATCAAGTAGATTATCAGGAAAAGGTTATGGAGAAACACAGTTGGTTAATGGATGTTCAAATGGGGTTCCTTGTTCAATAGCAAAACACCAATTAAACCGTAGATCAGAATTTATTATATTAGAATACTAAACAAGGGTTTTAGTTAAAATAAAATTAAAAACAAAAATAAAACCACAAAATTTATGAATTTCATTTTGGTAAACGTATAATATAATAACTGTTGTTCTATTAGGTTTTTTACTTAATAAATTGTTAATCGAATAAATTTTATCAAGATTTACTTCCCAATACAAAAGCTCGAAAAGATATTTCCTAGTAATTCATCGTTGGTAACCTCTCCAGTAATACTGCCTAGGTGAAATAAAGCTTCGCGTAGGTCTATGGCTAGTAAGTCACCCGATAAGTTGCTTTGCATCCCTGCTTGTACGTTTTGAATTTCTTCCAACGATTTAATTAAGGAGTCGTAATGGCGGGAGTTGGTAACAATAGTTTCATCGTTGCGAAGTGAACCGTCGTTTACAAAGCCTAGTAATTTATCGGTTAATTGTTCAATACCCTGTTTTTGTTTAGCGGAAATAAAAATAGGCGTGGCGTGATTATTTTTATTAAGGCTAGCTAAAATGTGGTCTTTCTGTTCGCCCGAAAGTTGATCTACCTTATTAATTACTACAATTAATGGTTTAAGAGGGTGTTGGTTTACAATTTGATTGATTTCATTTACCACCTTTGTTGCCTTACTTAGTACCTCTTCAGCGTTAAGCAATAAAATAACTACTTGCGCTTGGTTTATTTTTTCAAAGGTTTTTTCAATCCCAATCGATTCTACTTTATCTGTAGTTTCTCTAATACCAGCAGTGTCAATAAAACGAAAACGCATACCGCCTATACTAATTTCATCTTCTACGGTATCTCTTGTAGTACCAGCAATGTCCGATACAATAGCCCGTTCTTCATTAAGTAAGGCGTTGAGTAGAGTAGATTTACCCACATTTGGCGCTCCTACTATAGAAACGGGAATACCATGCTTAATTACATTACCCAAAGCAAAAGAGTCAATAAGGCGCTTTAAAATGAGTTCTATTTTGCTCAGCAAAGCTATAAATTGAGTGCGATCTGCAAACTCCACGTCTTCTTCTGAAAAATCAAGTTCCAGCTCCAGTAACGAAGCAAAATTTAATAACTGATCGCGCAAGTGTTTTATTTCGTTACTAAAGCCACCGCGCATTTGTTGAATAGCAATTTGATGAGCCGCTTCACTATCGCTTGCAATTAAATCTGCAACAGCTTCGGCTTGGCTGAGGTCCATTTTTCCGTTAAGAAAAGCACGAAGTGTAAACTCACCTGCTTCGGCCATACGGCAACCTTTACGTAGTAGCAGTTGTAAAATTTCTTGCTGAATGTAGGCGCTACCGTGGCAATTGATTTCTATTACATCTTCGCCGGTATATGATTTTGGATTTTTAAATAAAGAAATTAATACCTCGTCTAATACCTTGTCACCATCTTTTACGTGTCCCAAATGAATAGTATGAGAAGGCTCGCTTAGTATATTTTTGGTTCCTTTTGGAAAAAAAATAGAAGAAACAATAGTAAAAGCCTCACTACCAGAAACTCTAATAATAGCCACAGCTCCAGCCCCTGCAGCGGATGCCAATGCGGTAATAGTATCGTTGGTTTGTACAATCATTCTACAAAATTATTGTATTTATTAATTTTTTCTAAGGTTTATACTACTAAAGTTTTCGAAATAATATAAAACAACACAGGCTACCTATAAAGGCAGCCTGTATGAGTTTTTAATTTAAAAATAGACTTATTTGTTTTTTTGATATAGTATTATGAAAAATACTACTATCATGGACATCCCTATGGTGGGTAATATTTCTAAATAGTACGATTTCATACCCATAATTTCATAGGGTTCTACAATACTATTTGCTAAGAAAATTAGATTGAAAATTAGTACCAAAAAAGCACCTATAATTCCAAAAAGGATGGCTGTTTTTAAATTCATTAATTTTAATGTTGATTCATTCTAAAATCAGGGTAAGCATCCATGCCGTGTTCGTGAATATCTAGTCCTTCAATTTCTTCTTCTTCGTTAACACGAATACCAATAGTTTTCTTTAAAGTATAAATTATTATAAATGAAGTAACGATACAGAATATAGCATAAGCCCCCACACCTATAAGTTGCGATATAAATTGATCTACACCTGCTAAATTACCAAAAATACCTACCGCTAAAGTACCCCAAATACCACATATTAAGTGTACGGCAACAGCTCCTACAGGATCGTCTAGCTTAAGTTTGTCTACTAAAGAAACACCAGCAACAATAAGCGCACCAGCAATGGAGCCAATTAAAATGGCATCGGTAGGTCCCATTTGATCTGCACCAGCAGTAATACCTACTAATCCACCCAATATTCCATTTAAAAACATGGTTAAGTCGTAATTTTTGTAGGCTAGTGTGGAAACTATAAAACATGAAACGCCACCCGCAGCTGCAGCTAAGGAAGTTGTAACTAAAGTTAAAGATGTTAATTCAGGATCTGCCGAAAGTACAGAACCTCCATTAAAACCAAACCACCCTAACCAAAGTATTAGTACTCCAGCAGTTGCCAATGGTATATTGTGACCGGGTATTGCTAGTGATTTTCCATCGGTGCTGAATTTTCCAATTCGTGCTCCTAATAAAATAATAGCTACTAAAGCAGCCCATCCGCCAACGGAGTGTACCAGTGTAGAACCTGCAAAATCATAAAAAGGAGTGTCTAAAGTTTGTAGCCATCCGCCACCCCATTTCCAAGAGCCAGCTATTGGGTATACTAAGCCAACGTAAATTAAAGTGAACACCATAAAAGCGCCAAGCTTAATACGTTCAGCAACAGCCCCCGATACTATAGTAGCAGCGGTAGCGGCAAACATTCCTTGGAATAAAAAATCGGTCCAATACGTGTAGCCTTCGTTGTAGGTTAAATCTAAGCCCCCTTGAGCGGTTAGTGGGGCATCTAGTCCAAAACCTGCAAATCCAAAAAAACCTGCAGCTCCTTTTTCAAAACCAGGGTACATTAAGTTAAAGCCAACAAGACAATAAAGAAGTAGGCCAACACAAATAATAAATACATTTTTAAATAAAATGTTTATTGTGTTTTTTTGACGGGTAAGTCCTATTTCTAGAAAAGAAAACCCTAAGTGCATGAAAAATACCAATGCAGTACATAGCATCATCCACACATTATTCGATAATAAATTGCTCATAATAATTTTGTAAAATTGTGAAATAGTTTAATTAAGTGTTTCTCCGCCTTTTTCGCCTGTACGAATACGATAAGCTTCATTTACATCCGACACAAATATTTTACCATCCCCAACTTCACCAGTTTGAGCATATTTTAAAATAGTATCTACAGCTATTTGTTCAAAATCATCATTTACTACCATTGAAATGTAACGACGTTGAATGTCGCTAGTACTGTAGCTTACCCCGCGATAAACATGTCCAGTTTTTTCATTTCCTATTCCGGTAACATCCCAATAGGAAAAGAAATTAATTCCTTTTGCGTGAAGTGCATCACGTAACGCACGATACCTAGATCGTCGCACAATTGCTTCAACTTTTTTCATAAAAATTAGTATTTGTTAGTATTCTTCTCACCAACAAATGTAGAAAAAATTATAGAATGCCTGTAATGATACTAAGTAATAGCTTAAGTGATATAAGTGGGGTAGGTTATATACAAACAAAAAAAGACCGCTATAAGCGGCCTCTTTTTGTTGATAATTAAGTAATACTTAATCGATTATTCCATGTTGTAAGCATTAATACCATGCTCGTGAATATCTAAACCTTCAATTTCTTCTTTTTCAGAAACTCTTAATCCAATAGTTTTCTTTAAGATGAAAAGGATAATAAAAGTAGTTACAGCAGCCCAAGCGATATAAGCTAAAGATCCGTAAATCTGAACGATTAAAAGGCTAGCTCCACCTCCAGAAAGTAAACCACCGTCTAAAGCAAAAACACCAACTAGTACAGTTCCTAAGAAACCACATACACCGTGTACAGAAATAGCACCCACTGGGTCGTCAATTTTTAATTTAGTGTCAATAAATTCGATAGATAATACCACTACGATACCGCAAATTAAGCCAATCCATAATGCCCCAAAAGCACTAACAGCACCACAACCAGCAGTAATACCTACTAAACCAGCTAAGGCTCCATTTAAAGTCATTGAGATGTCTGGCTTACCATACTTAATCCATGTAAAGAATAAAGCAGCTATAGCACCAATTGCAGCAGCAATGTTTGTGTTAATAATTACACTTCCTGCAGCAACAGTATCGTCACCACCCCAAGCTAATTGAGATCCTCCGTTAAATCCGAACCATCCTAGCCAAAGGATAAGTACCCCTAGTGCACCAAACATCATGTTGTGACCAGGAATTACATTTACTTTACCGTCTACGTATTTTCCAATACGAGGTCCTACTAATTTAGCAGCTACTAAGGCAGCAGCACCACCTACAGCATGTACTACAGAAGAACCAGCAAAATCAACAAATCCAGCAACGTTTAACCATGCATCGTCATCAAATGGCCAGTACCAGCTACCAGAAATAGGGTAGATGATGGTAGTTAAAATAGCAGAGAAAATTAAGTAGGTGCTGAATTTAGTTCTACCAGCTACCGCTCCAGATACAATAGTTGCTGCAGTAGCACAAAATACTGTTTGAAAAAATAAGTTGTACCAGTCGGAAGCACTAAAGAAAAAATATCCTTGTTCAGCTGAACTAGCTCTCATAAAACCTCCCAATAAGACAGTATCGCCATACATAAAAGCATAACCTACTGCCCAAAACATAAGCGAACCAATAGAAAGGTCCATTATGTTTTTCATAATAATGTTACCCGCATTTTTGGAACGTGTAAAACCAACTTCTACAAGGGTAAAACCTGCTTGCATAAAAAATACTAATACTGCTGATATGGTGATCCATAATGCTCCCATATCGCCATTGATAGCTTCAATAGCTTTATCTAATGCTTCTTGTTGTAATTGCATAATAATGTTGTTTAATAGAATCTTAATTTAAAAAAATGATTAGTTAAGTGTTTCGCCACCTTTTTCGCCTGTACGTATACGGTATGCTTCAGAAATATCTGAAACGAAAATTTTACCATCACCAACTTCTCCTGTTTTTGCAGTTGAAATTAAAGTGTCAACGGCAGCTTGTTCAAACTCATCGTTTACAACTATAGAAATATATCTACGTTGTATATCACTTGTACTATAGCTTACCCCGCGGTAAACTTGTCCTGTAGACTCATTTCCGATACCTGTTACATCCCAGTAGGAAAAGAAATTGATTCCTTTTGAGTGTAAAGCCTCTTTTACGGCTCTAAACTTCGATCTTCTAATGATTGCTTCTACTTTCTTCATAAGAATAAATTTTGGTTAGTATTATAGTGCAAACATATAGTATCTAAGTATTTTATAAAAACTTTTACGTAATAAAATAAGTATTTTTAGGATTTTCTAAGTAAAGGAGGGGTAAAAATTAGATTTATGTATTTAATAACCACAAAAAAGTAAGTATCAATAACTAACTATTTGATGTAATTTTGGCTTTTGTTTTTGTTGACACCTCTTTTTAGTCAGTATTTTTGTGGTGTAAAACAACTTTGTGGAGAGACCTTGTTATAGATGTGTATTTCGTAGTAAATGAAATTAATTTTTAGAATTCTTTAATAATATAAGATGTTTTTTGATTAAACGATAAAAGGTCAATAATAAGGTTATAAATTTTCGGAATCCTCAGCTATTTCGTAATTTTGTGCTTCGGAAAAAACTTAAGAGAAAACAATATGCAAAAACAAGGAATGTATTTGCCTGAATTTGAACATGAAAACTGCGGTGCTGGTTTTATATGTAACCTTAAAGGTGAAAAAACCAACCAAATTATTCATGATGCATTAGAAATTTTAGTGAAGTTAGAGCATCGTGGAGGTGTGAGTGCGGATGGAAGAACTGGTGATGGTGCTGGTCTTTTGATTGACATTCCTCACGACTATTTCAAAAGAGTTTGTGATTTTGAAATTCCTAAGCAACGAGAGTATGCTGTAGGAATGGTGTTTTTACCTAAAAACAAAAATCAGTATGCCTTTTGTAAAAAAGAATTCAAAAAAGAAATCGAAGCTCAGGGTCTTACAGTTTTGGGATGGAGAAAAGTTCCTGTTGATTCTTCGCAATTAGGGGAGATTGCTTTGGCATCTGAACCTAATATAGAGCAGGTTTTTATTGCTCAGGGCGATTTGGAAGAAAATATATTTAAGGCTAGGTTGTATGCGGCTCGTAAAATTACGGAGCATACTATTAGCACTTCTAAAATGTCTGAGGCGGATTATTTTTATTTGCCAAGTTTATCAAATACAACACTTATATATAAAGGTATTATTATGCCTGAGGATATAGGTCCTTATTATACTGATTTACAACAGCCAGATTTAGTTACTCGTTTGGCATTAGTACACCAACGTTTTTCTACCAATACCATGCCTGCATGGGAATTGGCACAACCGTTTAGATTTTTATGTCAAAATGGTGAAATAAACACATTAAGAGGTAATGTATCTAGAATGCGTGTTCGTGAAGAAATTATGCAGTCGGGTGTTTTTGGAGATCAGATTGATAAATTGTTTCCAATTATTTTACCAGGGAAGTCCGATTCAGCTTCTATGGATATGTCTGTGGAATTGCTAACCTTAACAGGGCGTTCATTACCGGAGGTAATGATGATGACAATTCCTGAAGCGTGGGAAAAACACGCAACAATGTCAGACGATAGAAAAGCGTTTTATGAATACAATTCTTGTATTATGGAACCTTGGGATGGACCGGCTTCGGTGCCATTTACAGATGGTGATTATGTAGGAGCATTATTAGATCGTAATGGTTTAAGGCCTTCTCGTTATACGGTAACAAAAAGTGGTAAATTAATTATGTCTTCTGAAGTAGGTGTAGTTGATGTTGAGCCATCGGACATTGAAAGTCATGGACGTCTAGAACCAGGAAAAATGTTCTTGGTTGATATGAACGAAGGGCGTATTATCGGTGATGAAGAAATAAAAAATAAAATTGTTTCTGAAAGACCTTACAGAGAATGGTTAAATAAGAACAATCTTAAACTAAAAGACGTACCTAATAATAATGAGGCTTGTCCTATTGAGACATTAGACCTTAAAACTAGGCAGCGTCTTTATAATTATACTATTGAAGATATTCAAGAAGTAATTGTGCCAATGGCGCAAGTAGGTAAAGAGGCTTTAGGTTCAATGGGTATTGATACACCATTAGCTGTATTGTCTGATCAACCACAATTAATTTCAAACTATTTTAAGCAGTTATTTGCTCAGGTAACTAATCCACCATTGGATGGTATTCGTGAAGAAGTGGTAACTGATATTAGTTTAGCTTTAGGAAATGATAGAAATATTTTTGACATTACTCCTGAGCAGTGTAAAAAATTAAGAATTCAAAACCCTGTAATCTCTAACAACGATTTAGAGAAAATCAGAAACATTAATGTAGAAGGCTTTAAAGCTGAAACTATTGAGATGCTTTATGAGAAAAACAGAGGGATGAATGGCCTTGAAGATGGTCTAGACCAAATAATTAAAGACATTACTAAAGCTGTAGACAATGGAGTTAATATCATCATCTTATCGGATAGAGGAGCTAAAGAAGGTTTAGCGCCAATACCAGCTCTTTTAGCATGTTCTTTCGTGCATCATCAAATGAATCGCTTACGTAAGCGTTCTTATTTTGATATCGTAATAGAATCTGCAGAACCAAGAGAACCACATCATTTTGCTACATTATTCGGGTATGGAGCATCGGCGGTGAATCCTTACATGGTAAACGAAATCATTCGTTTACAAGTAAAAGAAGGATTTATTGAAATGGATGAGCAAAAAGCCGTAGATAACTTTAACAAGGCAATTGGTAAAGGAATTTTAAAGGTGATGAATAAAATAGGAATCTCTACGTTGCATTCGTATAGAGGTTCTCAAATTTTTGAAATCGTAGGATTCAATTCTGAATTTGTGAATAAATATTTCCCGTATACTGCCTCTAGAATTGAAGGTATTGGGTTGTATGAATTAGAAAAAGAAATCGATAAGCGTTACAAATATGCATATCCAGATACTCAAATAGACAAACGATTAGGTTTAAATATTGGTGGTGATTATAGATGGAGGCGTAACGGTGAGCGTCACTTGTTTAATCCAGTTACAGTTGCAAAACTACAACAAGCGGTTAGATTAAGTGATCAAGCATCATATGATGTTTATAAAAATGACATTAACGAGCAATCTAAAAAGCATTTAACTATTCGAGGGTTGTTTGAGTTTAATAACTTGGATCCTATTCCTTTAGATGAAGTTGAACCATGGACAGAAATTGTAAAGCGTTTTAAAACGGGTGCAATGTCTTACGGATCGATTTCTCGTGAAGCACATGAAAACTTAGCAATTGCGATGAACCGTTTAGGAGGTAAATCTAATTCAGGTGAAGGTGGGGAAGATAGAAAACGTTTCCAACCAGATGCTAATGGAGATAATAGAAACTCAGCAATAAAGCAAGTAGCTTCAGGGCGTTTTGGGGTAACTTCTCATTACTTAAGTTCGGCTAAAGAGATTCAAATTAAAATGGCTCAGGGAGCTAAGCCAGGAGAGGGTGGTCAATTACCAGGTACTAAAGTATTGCCTTGGATTGCAGATGCTCGTAATTCTACTCCATTTGTAGGATTAATTTCTCCTCCTCCGCATCACGATATTTATTCTATCGAGGATTTAGCTCAACTAATTTACGATTTGAAAAACGCTAACAGAGAGGCGCGTATTAATGTAAAATTAGTTTCAGAAGTTGGTGTAGGAACTATTGCAGCTGGTGTTGCGAAAGCAAAAGCTGATGTAGTATTAATTTCTGGTTATGATGGTGGTACAGGAGCTTCTCCATTAACATCATTAAAGCATGCTGGTTTGCCTTGGGAACTTGGTTTAGCAGAAGCGCAACAAACATTAGTATTAAATAACTTGCGTTCGCGTATAGTTGTTGAATGTGATGGGCAGTTGAAAACAGGTCGTGACGTTGCTATTGCTGCATTGTTAGGGGCAGAGGAGTTCGGTTTTGCTACCGCACCATTAGTTGCCTCAGGTTGTATTATGATGCGTAAGTGTCATTTAAACACCTGTCCAGTTGGTATTGCTACTCAAGATAAAGAGTTGCGTAAAAACTTTAAGGGAACTCCAGAGCATGTGATTAACTTTTTCTACTATGTAGCAAATGAGTTGAGAGAGATTATGGCTCAATTAGGTTTCCGTACAATGTCGGAAATGACAGGTCAGACTCAAAAAATTAATGCTAATAAAGCAATAGAGCATTACAAGGCAAAAGGATTAGATTTATCTGCGATTTTGTATCAACCTGAAGGGTATAGTGAAATGCCTGTTAGAAATACAGAAAAGCAAGATCATAATTTAGAAAATGTAATAGACTTCCAAATTATAAAGGATGCACATGCTGCTATCTTTAGAAAAAAGGAAACTACGTTAAATTATCCTATTGGTAATACTGATCGTTCAGTAGGAGCAATTACCTCTAATGAAATATCTAAAATATACGGGCATTTAGGATTGCCTGATAATACTTTGAATTTAAATTTTACAGGTTCTGCTGGTCAGAGTTTAGGTGCTTTTGGTGCGCCTGGAATTACATTTACTGTAGAAGGAAATACCAACGATTATTTAGGTAAAGGATTATCTGGATCCAAAATAATTGTAAAGAAACCAAAAGAAGCAGATTTTATAGCTGAAAACAATGTTATTGTTGGAAATGTTTGTTTGTTTGGAGCGGTAAAAGGGGAAGCTTATATCAATGGTATAGCAGGTGAACGTTTTGCGGTTCGTAATTCTGGTGCTACAGCTGTAGTAGAAGGATTAGGTGATCATGGGTGTGAATATATGACGGGAGGTAGAATAGTTGTATTGGGTGATACAGGACGTAATTTTGCTGCTGGTATGAGTGGTGGTTATGCTTATGTGTTAAATACTACAGGTAAATTTACCAATGGTTTGTGTAATGAAGAAACAATAGATTTTGACCCAATAACTGCTGAAGATGCAGCGGAGTTAAAAGGATTAATAGAAAACCACGTACTTTATACTGATAGTAATAGAGGTAAGGAAGTACTTGCAGACTGGGATACTAACTTAACCAAGTTTGTGAAAGTTATGCCAAAAGAATATAAAGTGGCATTAGAGAGAATTGCTAACGAAGAACCTATGGTTGAAGAACTAACAGAAGCATAATTATGGGAAAAGTAACTGGATTTAAAGAGTTCGAAAGAAAAGATGAAGCATACGAACCTGTAAAAGAGCGTTTACAAGATTATAACGAATTTACGGTTCCCTTGAGTGATAAAGAAATTACGGATCAAGGTTCAAGATGTATGGATTGTGGTATTCCTTTTTGTCATAGTGGTTGCCCGTTAGGAAATTTGATTCCTGATTTTAATCATATGGTACATCAAGGAGAGTGGCAAAAAGCTTCTTTGATATTACATTCTACAAATAATTTCCCTGAATTTACAGGTAGACTATGTCCTGCACCATGTGAAAAATCATGTGTGTTAGGTATTATAGAAGACCCGGTATCTATAGAGAATATTGAGAAAAATATTGTTGAGCGTGCTTTTAAAGAGGGTTGGATTAAGCCTCAGGCTCCTAAAACGAGAACAGGTAAAACTGTTGCAGTTGTAGGTTCTGGGCCAGCTGGTTTAGCTACTGCACAGCAATTAAATAGAGCAGGACATTTAGTGACTGTTTTTGAAAGAGATGATGAAGTAGGGGGATTGTTGCGTTATGGTATTCCTAACTTTAAAATGGAAAAAGGCATTATTGACAGACGTATTAAAATTTTAGAGGCAGAAGGAATTGTTTTTAAGGTTAATGCAAATGTGGGTAAAAACGTTTCTGTAGAAGAGTTAAAGGCGTTTGATGCTATTGTGTTAACAGGAGGTGCTACGCAAAGGCGTTCTTTACCAACACCTGGTATTGATGCTAATGGGGTGGTGCAAGCAATGCATTTCCTTACACAGCAAACTAAAGTTGTTTTTGGTAAAGAGGTTAAGGACCAGGTATTGGCAACAGATAAAAATGTTATTGTTATTGGTGGAGGTGATACTGGATCTGACTGTGTAGGTACTTCTAACAGGCAAGGTGCTAAGTCGGTTGTGAATTTTGAAATTATGCCTAAGCCACCAGGACAACGTTCAGCGAGTACTCCATGGCCGTATTGGCCATTACAATTAAAAACTTCTTCTTCTCATAAGGAAGGTGTTGAGCGTAATTGGTTAATTAATACTAAAGAGTTTGTTACTAATAAAGAGGGTAAATTAACTGCTTTAAAAACAGTTAATGTAGAATGGAAAATGGTTCCAGGTCAGCGTCCTCAATTAATTGAAATTGAAGGGACGGAAAAGACTTGGCCATGTGACTTAGCGCTTTTGGCTTTAGGTTTCACAGGTCCAGAGAACTATCTATCTGATCAATTAGGTATAGAAACAGATACTCGTTCTAATTATAAGGCTTCTTATGGTGAATATCAAACTAATGTACCTAACATTTTCACAGCTGGGGATATGCGTAGGGGGCAATCATTAATTGTTTGGGCTATTTCTGAAGGAAGAGAAGCTGCAAGACAAGTTGATATTTTCTTAATGGGTAAATCTGATTTACCAACTAAAAATACTGAAGGGGATTTGCCTAGCTTGTAATAATAGAATATATCTTTTAAATAATTAAAAAGCTCCTATAATCTTATGATTATAGGAGCTTTTTTTGCCTTATTAAGTTACTTTGTTGATTCTAGGGTGGAATATTATAAAAGTTGCGCGTAAGGTCTTTATATGGCTTTTGTAATTCGCTAAAAAATAAAAACCTGTAAAGTTAACTTTACAGGTTTTATATAATAATAGTATATAAGGCAATCCTTTTTGGATTGACCCAAAAAGAAAATAATGATAATTATTTTCTTTTCATTACTTTTTCAGCAGCAGCTTCAATAGCAGGAGCATCAAGCTCGTATTTAGCCATTAATTCATCAGCAGTACCACTTTCTCCAAAAGTATCTTTAGTAGCGATGTATTCCTGTGGAGTAGGATTGTTTAACGAAAGTACACGTGCTACACTTTCTCCTAAACCACCTAGGTAGTTGTGCTCTTCACAAGTAACTATACAACCAGTTTTAGCAACGGATTTTAAAATAGCTTCTTCGTCTAAAGGTTTAATAGTGTGAATATTAATAACTTCAGCACTAATGCCTTTAGCCTCTAGCTTTTCGGCAGCAATTAAAGCTTCCCAAACACAATGACCTGTAGCTACAATAGTTACATCAGTACCTTCGTTTAACATAACAGCTTTACCAATAACAAATTCACCATTTTCAGGGGTGAAGTTAGCTACTTTTGGACGTCCAAAGCGTAAGTAAGTAGGGCCAACGTAATCTGCTATAGCTAAAGTTGCAGCTTTAGTTTGGTTGTAGTCACAAGGGTTAATAACTACCATTCCTGGTAGCATTTTCATTAATCCGATATCTTCTAATATTTGGTGAGTAGCACCATCTTCTCCTAAGGTTAAACCAGCGTGAGAAGCACATATTTTTACATTTTTTTCAGAGTAAGCAACGGATTGTCTAATTTGATCGTAAACACGTCCTGTAGCAAAATTTGCAAAAGTTCCTGCAAAAGGTATTTTTCCACCAACAGTTAATCCGGCAGCCATACCAATCATGTTGGCTTCAGCAATACCTGTTTGAAAAAAACGTTCAGGTGAATTTTCAATAAACCCTTCCATTTTTAAAGATCCAATAAGGTCAGCACAAAGTGCCACAACATTTTCATTTGTTTTAGAAAGCTCGGTTAATCCAGCTCCAAAACCAGAGCGAGTATCTTTCTTACCTGTATCTGTATATTTTTTCATAATTTATTTCTTAGTGTAAGGATAACACGATTAATAATCGCCTAAAGTTTCAGGGTTTTGAGATAATGCTAATTCTAATTGCTCATCACTAGGCGCTTTTCCGTGCCACGCGTGTGTGTGCATCATAAAATCTACTCCATTACCCATCATTGTGTGTAATAAAATACAAACAGGCTTTCCTTTTCCTGTTCTTGATTTAGCTTCTTTTAAACCATTAACAATAGCTTCTATATTGTTTCCTTCTTTTACTTCTAACACATCCCAACCAAACGCTGTAAATTTAGCATTTAAGTCTCCTAAAGAACAAACCTCTTCAGTAGATCCGTCAATTTGTTGGCCGTTATAATCTACAGTTGCAATTAAGTTATCTACTTTGTAAGCAGCAGCATAAATTGCAGCTTCCCAAATTTGACCTTCTTGTAATTCACCATCACCATGTAAAGTGTAAACCAAGTTGTCATCATTGTTTATCTTTTTTGCCTGAGCAGTACCTAAAGCTACTGATAACCCTTGACCTAGGGAGCCAGAAGCAATACGTACACCTGGTAATCCATCATGTGTAGATGGGTGCCCTTGTAAGCGAGATCCTAATTTTCTGAACGTACTTAGTTCTTCAACAGGGAAATATCCACTTCGTGCTAAAACACTGTATATAACAGGTGAAATGTGGCCGTTAGATAAATAGAATATATCTTCGCCAATTCCATCCATATCAAAACCGTCTTTACGGTTCATTATTTCTTGATAAAGCGTAACTAAAAATTCGGTACAACCCAAAGATCCACCTGGGTGACCTGAGCTTACAGCGTGTACTTGACGAAGGATATCACGACGTACTTGCGTAGCGAAATCTTCTAACTGACTGATATTTGACATTTCTTTTTGTTTCATTTTAATAATCCGCCAAAAGTAAGGTTTTTGCACTCTTAAACAAAATACTTAAGTATATATTTATTCATAATTTTGTGACTATATGCTTCCTGTAACGGGTATTTATTTTGTATTTAAGTTATCTTTGCTAATCGAAATAAGAAGTATGAAATTTGATTTACTAGCTCAAGACCCTCAATCTAAAGCCCGTGCAGGGAAAATTACTACTGATCATGGGGTTATTGAAACTCCTATTTTTATGCCTGTCGGAACTGTCGGAACCGTTAAGGGTGTTCATCAAAGAGAGCTTAAAGAAGAGATTAACCCTGATATTATTTTAGGAAATACTTATCATTTATATCTTAGGCCTCAACTACCTATTTTAGAAAAAGCGGGTGGACTTCATAAATTCATGAACTGGGATCGCAATATTCTTACCGATAGTGGTGGTTACCAGGTGTACTCCCTTTCGGGAAGAAGAAAAATTAAAGAAGAAGGAGTTAAGTTTAAATCACATATTGATGGGTCAACACATTTATTTACTCCTGAAAATGTAATGGAAATTCAGCGGAGTATAGGTGCGGATATCATTATGGCTTTCGATGAGTGTACGCCTTATCCTTGTGATTATAATTATGCTAAGCGTAGTATGCATATGACGCATCGTTGGTTAAAACGTTGCATGACACATTTAGAAAAGGTACCTTTTAAATACGATTATTCACAAGCTTTTTTTCCTATAGTGCAAGGAAGTACTTATAAGGATTTAAGAAGACAATCAGCAGAATATATTGCCAATGCAGATGCTCCAGGTAACGCTATAGGTGGCCTTTCGGTTGGTGAGCCAGCAGAAGAATTATATGCGATGACTGAAGTGGTAACCGAAATTTTACCAGAAGATAAGCCCAGATATTTAATGGGAGTTGGTACTCCTATTAATATTTTAGAAAATATTGCTTTAGGGGTAGATATGTTTGATTGTGTTATGCCAACTCGTAACGCGCGAAATGGTATGTTGTTTACAGCGCATGGATCAATAAATATTAAAAATCGAAAGTGGGCAGATGACCTTTCCGCTATTGATGAAATGGGAATTACTTGGGTAGATACTGAGTACTCAAAAGCTTATTTGAAACACTTGTTTTCTGTAAATGAAATGTTAGGAAAACAAATAGCTACAATACATAATTTAGGTTTTTACTTGTGGTTAACACGCGAGGCTAGAAAGCATATAATTGCTGGAGATTTTGCTGTATGGAAAAACCAAATGGTAAAACAAATGGATAAACGCTTATAAATTCGGTTTAAAACTTATGTTAAGGATTTTAGATTGGTATATTTTAAAAAGATATTTAGGTACGTTTTTTTCGTTATTCTTAATATTTATTCCAATTGCTATTTTGGCAAATCTGGCCGAAAAAATTGATAATATTTTTGAAAAGAAATTAGCTTTTTTAGATGTGCTTGTTTTTTATGCAAATTTTTCAGTTCATTTTGCATATCTATTGTTTCCTTTATTGCTTTTTTTATCGGTAATATGGTTTACTTCTAAATTGGCAAATAAAACAGAAATTATTGCAATTTTAAGTTCTGGGGTTTCGTATTCTCGCTTTCTTAGACCTTACCTAATAGGATCTACACTTGTAAGTTTAATAACATTGTTGGGTGGTATGTTTGTTGTGCCTAAGGCAAATGAAGCATATAATAACTTTAATCAAACTTATTTAAAGTCCTCTAATCGATCTATTCAAAATACCGAAAATTTATACCGTCAGTTGGATGAAAATCAATACATCTATGCTCATGAGTTTTCTCCGCAAAAAAAAACCGCTACTAAATTTACTCTAGAGTATATTGAAGACAACAAATTAGTACATAAGATATCGGCTGATAAGCTAACCTATGTTCCAAAAGATAGCATTTATAAATTGTATAAATATGTAAAAAGAACAGTGCAAGATTCCAGTGATATTATAGTTAGGAAAACAGTTCATGATACCGTTCTTAATTTTGATATAGATAGGTTAACTCCTGTGAAATATGTCGCAGAAACTTTAAATTATTTTGAGTTAAAAGAGTTTATGATTCAAGAGGAACTAAGAGGATCGCCAAATATCAACAGGTATAAAGTAGAGGCTTATAAAAGAGTAAGTTTACCAGTAGCTGCCTATATTTTAACTATTATAGGAGTGGCGGTATCATCGAAAAAGCGTAGAGGAGGAATGGGGGTAAACCTTATTTTTGGTTTAGTAATTGCATTTGCTTTTGTGTTTTTCGATAAAGTTTTTGGTACCATAGCTACACAGCCAAACTCAACATTATCTCCAATATTTGCAGTTTGGTTTCCTAATATAGTATTTACTTTTTTAGCAATTTATCTGCTTGTAAAAGCCAGACGCTAATACTATCATAATTTATTAGTATAGTTTTTGTTTTTAAAGTATATTAAACCAATATTTGTATCAACTAATACAAGGAAATAATATTATTTTGAATATAACTAAAGAAGCTAAAACGGCATTACTAGTAATTTCAGCTATAGTCCTATTAATTTTTGGCTATAACTTTTTAAAAGGGAAAAATTTATTGAGTAACGATAAAGTGTTTTATGCACTTTATGAAAATGTAGAAGGTTTAAATAGTTCTTCTAAAGTTACTATTAACGGATTTGTTGTTGGACATATAATTGACATCAGTTTCGCCAACAAAGAAGGGAAGCTTAAAGTTACTTTTCAAATAGAAAACGATTTTCAGTTTGGTAAAAAAAGTGTTGCAAAAATCTATAGTACCGGTTTTATAGGAGGTAAAAACATTGCGATTATACCAGAAGAAAATCCAACTGCTTTCGCAGAAGGAAACGAAACATTAGCCTCGTTTGTGGAGATTGATGTAGTTAGTGAATTTTCGGATAAATTGGATCCTATTCAAAACAAACTTAACATTGTTTTGGATAAAACAGCTGTAATGATCACTTCTTTAAACAAGGTGTTGAACGAAGAGAATACGAATAACATTTCCGAATCCTTAAAATCACTTTCATCAACTCTAAATAATTTCAAAACAACTACGGCAAGCCTTAATACGCTGATAGCTGATAATAAATCAAGTTTGAGTTTGACTATTGATAATTTTAAGAAATCCTCGGATAATATAAATAAGTTTTCTCAAGAAATTTCGAATGCAGAAGTCTCAAAATTAATAGCCGATTTAAATACAATAGTAGGTGATTTTTCTAAAGTGGCTAGTAAATTAAATACCACTTCAGGAACAGCTGGGAAATTAATAAATGATCCTAGAGTTTATGATAACCTAGATAGGGCTACAAGGCAATTAGATTTGTTGTTACAAGATGTTAAATTAAATCCTAAGCGATATGTTCATTTTTCAGTTTTTGGAAAAAAAGGAAAGGAATATAATAAGCCTAAAGATTCTTTAAAATAAAATTATGCAATATATACCAAACATACTATTTGCAGTTCTGTTAGTAGCAGGAATAGGATATTTTACTATTAATGTACGCAAGCTAATTCGTAATATAAAACTAGGTATAGATGTCGATCGTTCGGATAATAAACCGTTACGGTTAAAAAATATGCTTAAAATTGCGCTGGGACAAACTAAAATGGTACGACGTCCAATAGCGGGTTTTTTGCATGTTATAGTTTATGTTGGTTTTATTATTATAAATATTGAAGTCCTAGAAATTATTATTGATGGTTTGTTTGGGACTCACAGGATTTTTGCACCCCTTGGAACAGTTTATGACTTCTTAATAGGCTCTTTTGAGGTGTTGGCTTTCTTGGTTTTAATAACGGTTATTATTTTTTGGTTAAGAAGAAATGTTATCAAAATAAAGCGTTTTTTAAGTTCAGAAATGGAAGGTTGGCCGAAATCGGACGGTAACATTATTTTGTATTTTGAAGTAGTGCTTATGCTGTTATTTTTAACAATGAACGCTGCCGATTTTCAATTACAAAATCTAGGGGCAGATCATTACGTAAAAGCAGGTTCTTTTCCAATTAGTAGTTGGATGATTTTACCATTTATAGAAAACTTATCAGAAAGTAGTTTAGTGTTATTGGAGCGAACAGCTTGGTGGTTACATATTACAGGAATATTATGTTTTTTAAACTACTTATATTTTTCAAAACACTTACATATTCTTTTAGCATTTCCTAATACGTACTACGCTAAGCTAACACCTAACGGAAAATTCCCAAATTCTGAAGCAGTTACTAAAGAAGTAAAACTGATGATGGACCCAGATGCAGATCCTTTTGCAGCTCCGGCGGAAACAGAAGGAACAGAAGAAGTAGCTAAATTTGGAGCATCGGATGTAACGGATTTAAATTGGGTTCACTTACTTAGTGCTTATACATGTACTGAATGTGGACGTTGTACAAGTGAATGCCCAGCCAATCAAACTGGAAAAAAACTATCTCCACGAAAAATAATGATGGATACTAGAGATCGTTTGGAAGAAGTTGGTAAAAATATAGATGCTAATGGAAGTTTTGTGGCGGATGGAAAGCAACTGTTAGGCGACTATATATCCAATGAGGAAATATGGGCTTGTACGACTTGTAATGCATGTGTAGAGGCATGTCCTGTGAGTATAGATCCATTGTCTATTATAAATGAGATGAGACAGTATTTGGTGATGGAAGAGAGTGCTGCGCCAACGGAATTGAATAATATGATGTCTAACATCGAAAATAATGGTGCTCCATGGCCTTACAATCAAATGGACCGTTTAAACTGGATTAACGAATAGTTCTTTATTAACTAAATAAAAGTTATTATGAGTGAAGAATTGAAAGTGCCAATTATGGCAAATTGTTTCGCGGAAGGGAAACAACCGGAGATTTTATTTTGGGTAGGATCAGCAGGAAGTTTTGATGATCGAGCAAAAAAAATATCGAGAGCATTTGTTAAAGTTCTAAATAAAGCAAAGGTTGAATTTGCAGTGTTAGGAACAGAAGAAAGTTGTACCGGCGATATAGCTAAACGCGCAGGTAATGAGTTTTTATTCCAAATGCAAGCCGTTACTAATATAGAAGTTCTTAATGCTTACGAAGTAAAACGTATAGTTACTTGTGATCCGCATTCCTTTAATTGTTTGAAGAATGAATACCCTGATTTAGGCGGTGCTTACGAAGTAATTCATCATACTCAATTTATTGATGAGTTAATTAATAGTGGAAGATTAGTTGTTGAAGGAAACACGTATAAAGGGAAAAAAATTACATTTCATGATCCTTGTTATTTGGGAAGAGCTAACAATGAATATAGCGCACCAAGAAAAGTATTAGCTTCTACGAATGCTACAATTGTAGAGATGAAGCGTAGCAAGCAGACCGCACTTTGTTGTGGGGCGGGAGGGGCTCAAATGTTTAAAGAGCCAGAAAAAGGAACGATAGATATTAATGTTTTAAGAACAGAAGATGCTTTGGAAACAGCACCTAATATAATAGCAACAGCTTGTCCTTATTGTAATACCATGTTAACAGATGGTGTTAAGTTTAAAAATAAAGAAGCTGAAGTTTCGGTTTTAGACATAGCAGAATTAATTGCCAATTCTTAATTTAATCTATAAAAGACTTTTATAATTCAAGCGAAATATTCAATTTTGCAGTCCTTTTGAGTATAACTATTTATGAGTAAAGAAATTTTCCTATTAACTATTTCGGGTCAGGATAAACCGGGATTGACATCAGCTTTAACAGATGTATTGGCACAGTATGGAGCTAAGGTATTAGATATTGGTCAAGCAAACATTCACAATACATTGTCTTTGGGTATTTTATTTGAAATTGAAGCAGGAGAAAAATCTGCAGCAGTTTTAAAAGATCTTCTTTTTAGGGCATACGAACTAGGTATCACTGCTAAATTTAAACCAGTAACTTCTGAAGATTATGAAGATTGGGTTGGCTTGCAAGGAAAAAATAAATATATAATTACTTTGTTAGGTGAAAAGCTTTCCGCTGAACAAATATCTGCGGTTACTAAAGTGGTATCTGATAAAAAACTGAATATAGATTCTATAAAGAGGCTTACAGGTAGGTTATCTTTGGTAAAAGAGGATGAGTATCCAAGATCTTCTATAGAGCTCTCTATACGTGGCCATATTGAAGATAAAGCGGAGTTTACGGAAAAGTTTATGCAAATATCTAGGGATTTAGATGTTGATATAGCTTTTCAAGAAGATAATATATACAGAAGAAATAGACGTTTAGTTTGCTTTGATATGGATTCAACATTAATCCAAACGGAGGTTATTGATGAATTAGCAGAGTTAGCAGGGGTAGGAGCAAAGGTAAAAGCAATTACAGAGTCTGCTATGCAGGGTGAAATAGATTTTAACGAAAGTTTTAAAAAGCGCATGGCTTTGTTAGAAGGTTTAAGTGAAGATGTATTGCGTAATGTTGCAATAAACTTACCAATAACAAAAGGCGCTAGGCGATTAATAAATACGTTGAAAAACTACGGCTATAAAACGGCCATATTATCAGGTGGTTTCACCTATTTTGGAAATTACCTGCAAAAAGAATTAGGTATTGATTACGTTCATGCGAATGAATTAGAAATTAAAAACGGAGCCTTAACCGGAGGTTACATAGGTGAAATTGTAGATGGTAATAAAAAGGCAGAATTCCTTAAGCAAATAGCTGAAAAAGAAGGAATATCGATTGAGCAAACAATTGCAGTAGGTGATGGGGCTAATGATTTGCCAATGCTTAATTTGGCTGGCTTAGGTATTGCTTTTCATGCAAAGCCAAAAGTAAAAAATAATGCTCAAAGTTCTATTTCTAGTATAGGTTTAGATGGGGTGCTTTATCTATTAGGATATCACGACCGTCATATAGATGATTTTGTTTTGGTGGAATAGTAGTATTTTAAAATTTACTGTTTCATTATTTCAATAGTACATAAGCAAAAACAGGAGCAATATTATTGCTCCTGTTTTTGCTTATAATTGTATTAAATCTATTTTAGTCTAGTCTTTAATTAACGAGCTTTCAACAATAGCATCTGCTTGCGTTTGCGATCTCCATCTAAGCGTTCTTCTGTCTAATAACCCGATATTACCACCATCATCCCAAAGTACGGTTAAAAGTCCTCTTTTTGTAGCTTCCTCAACATAGAATTTGGCATATTCTATTCGATTCTCTGTTGGTATTTTATCAGTTCTAGTGCCCCATTCACCAAGTATAACAGGTCTATTCTCTCTAACAATCCATTTTTGCTTAATATTTTCAAATTCGGCTCTTAAGTCAGCTTTTTCTTGATCGGAACCCCAGATGCCTTCACCATTTAAGGCGTATTGAAAAGGAAAGTAAGTATGAATGGTTATGATGATATTTGGGTCGTTATTAGGAACAATAAGATCATCCATCGCTTTGTTGATAGCACTGCCAGCCCATGGAGTAATCATAAGTTGTCTATTACTGTTGTTACCTTTAGTATCTCTAATGGCATCTACAGCAGTTTTTGTGTATTCATTTACAATCCTACGCCCTGAAACAGAACCACCATTCCATTCTTCAGGAACATTTTTCAATCTTGGCTCGTTCATTACTTCGAAAATCAATTGCTCATTGTAAGCTTCAAAATAGGTTGCTATCTGTGTCCAAGTGCTCTTAAGTCGAGCATTGGCATTCGCTTTGTCGCTTTCGACTGGACGTAACCATTCGTTATCGTGATGGATGTTTAATATTACATGCATGTCGTTAGACATGGCCCAATCAACAACGTTTTTCACTCGTTGTAAATATCCTGCTTCTATTTGGTAAGGAGCTGTAGGGTTTTGATTTGTTCTCCAAGAAACAGGTAGTCGTAACGTTTTAAATCCTGTTTCTGCAACTTTATCAATAACGGCTTTGCTAGGTAAAGGATTACCCCATTCTGTTTTAGTGGTATTAAATAAGTCGGCATCGTTAACAACATCTAAACTATTACCAAGATTCCATCCAACTCCCATTTCGGCAACAAAATCAAATGAATTTAAATTTCTAACAGATCCTATTCCAGGATCTCCTGGGTTAGTGTTTGCTATAGGAAGTTGTAATATTTCATCGTTATTATTGATTACAGGTGGGTTGGAGTTTGTTGTAGGGAGTTGTAATATATCTTCATCATCATTATTATTGATTACAGGTTGAGGTTCTGGCGAAGCATCGTCCGAACCACATGAGTAAAAAAATATTAATAAAGCCAGGGGGTACAAATATTTAATTAATTTCATAATATTATATTTTTTTTGAATATAATGATTTTGTTGTTATATAACGTTATAGTAAGTAGTTTAATAGGTGATTTTATAAATCAAAGGGTATTAAAAATTAAGAGTTTTTCTCCAATAGTGCCATGTAAAACCCATCATAACCAGATACATGTGATAATATTTTTTGATCTGATATTAATTTGAATTTTTTTCCATTTTCAGACTTTAAAAATTCAGCTACTTGGTGTTGGTTTTCGGAAGGTAATATAGAGCAGGTTGCATATATTAATTTACCTCCATCTTTAACCATCTTAGAGTAGGATTGTAAAATTTCTGCTTGCGTTTTTTTAATTTTATCTAAAAATTCAGGTTGCAGCTTCCATTTTGCATCTGGGTTTCTTCGTAATACCCCTAGTCCGCTGCAGGGAGCATCAATAAGTACTCGGTCTGCTTTATTTTGGAGTTTTTTTATGGTTTTGGAGTTTTCTATTATTCTAGTTTCAATATTGTGTGCTCCAGCTCTTCGTGCTCTTCTTTTAAGTTCCTTTAATTTATTATCATAAATATCCATGGAAATTATCTGACCCTTGTTTTTTGTTAAAGCAGCCAAATGCAGTGTTTTTCCGCCAGCTCCTGCACAGGTGTCAACAATTCGCATGCCAGGGGTAACATCTAAAAAATGCGCTACTTTTTGAGAGGATGCATCTTGTACTTCAAAATAGCCCTTTTTAAAACTGTCAGTGCTAAATACATTGCTTCTTTCTGAAAGGATTAGGGCATCGGGATAATCTTCTAAATTTTGGGTGTGAATTTCTTCTTGACCTAAGGCTTCTTTAGCTCCGGATTTTGTGGTTTTTAAACTATTTACCCTCAGAACTACAGGGGCTTTGGTGTTTAATGCGGTAATTTCTTTAGACCATATTTCTTCACCTAATTCTTCAACTCCTAATTCGTCTAGCCAATCAGGAATAGATTCTTTAATCTTCCTTATTTTTGATAACTCGTCAAAACGACCTTTTATACGTCTAGTTGGTGTGCCTTCAAATTGTTTCCAATCGGGAAGTTCAATACCTCTTAAAACCGCCCATACACAAAATACTTTAAATAAATTCTCTCTTGAATAGTGTTCTTTGATTTCTGCTACTTCTGAATACAATCGTTTCCATCTCACAATTTCGTAAGTTGTTTCAGCTATAAAACCTCTATCTCTCGATCCCCAACGTTTGTCTCGTTTAAGCGTTTTAGATACCACCTTGTCGGCATATTTATTCTCATTAAAAATTTCGTTGAGAGAATCAATAACGGCAAAAACCAAGGTTCTGTGAAGTCTCATATAATAGTATTGTTTAATTTGTTTAATGTAATTATTGAAATGCAAATTTGGGTGCAAGATAGTCCTCTAAATCTTACAATTCACAATTTCATTATTATTTTAAGTTGTAATTGCTGGTTTTTTATGGGATAATAGAGTGGAGATTTATACTAATCTTAACCCGTTGTGCATTTTAAACAATGCTAATTTTGATATTATTAATTTTTCTATCAAAGATAAATTTGTTGATATATTG
>CANNCQ010000021.1 GCA_947503135.1 uncultured Aquimarina sp.
CTTTTAATCTTAAATATTGAGTGGGCTAGCCCACTCAATATTTAAAATCTCTTGCACTTATGACTTGAATTCAAGATGTTAATACTCGATTATTACATCAATTTATAAGTTGTGAAACTTAATTTGAAGTATTCTTTTCTGAAGTGAATCCATAAAAATTCTGTTTAAAAAAACTATTCGGAAACTTTTCGTCTCCCTTAAAGCCAATTGGTATGGTACCACTATCTTCAGGAATGTAATTGGTTTTGAATAAGTAATCCCATAGGCTTAAACTAATTCCAAAATTCATGCCATAACTTCCTTTAGGAAGTGAATAAGCATGATGGTATAAGTGCATTACAGGGTTGTTTAAAATGTATTTTAAAGGACCCCACGTTATCTTGAGGTTAGCATGATTAAGATGACCTATGAGTATTGCAAAAAAATGAACAATATAAGCTTGCTCTGGCTCAAAACCACCAAGAAGCATTACTGCTATTATTTTAAACGGTTTGTACAATACGTTTTCCATCCAATGATAACGTAAATGGGCAGCAAATCCCATTTCTTTAACACTATGATGTACTTTGTGAAATTTCCAAAGAAAATAATACTTGTGTAATAACCTGTGCGTATACCATTGCACAAAATCTAAAGTTACGAAAAATACAAGTAATTGGCTCCATATAGGCCAAGAGGATATCGAAATTATGGCTAAGCTTTCATTGGTAAAATTAAACTGTAGTAGAGAAAACTCAATAGCTTTATAGAAACCACTAATTACAATAGTAAAAACAAAAAAATTAAAAAACATATAGCCTGTGTCTAGCCAAAAATCTTTTCGGAATAATGCTTGGTTTTTTCGCCATGGAAACAAAATTTCTAATCCCCATACAATAAGCGAAATTGCAATAAGACCCCAGAAGTAATTTTTATACCATGGGACTTCAAAAGTTATAGATTGAATAACCCATAGAAAAGTACCTTGAACAGTATTACTTATTTCATTAAAAAAAGTTGTCATACGTTTTGTAATTAAAAGGCGCAATTTGATGGTAAAGGATTCTTAATTGCCAAATCAGAGGCAAAATCATTAGTTAAAAGAATACTTTCAAACCCCGTTGCTATCGAGCCTATGAAGGCTTGATTTCCATAGCCAGTAGTATTCATGTGAGCACGAATAATTAATACACGATTTTGTGATACGAGTACTCCATTTTGTGATCGCGAAAAAGGTTGTTCGTTTACATGGCTATGAAGTAGTATACGACGTGAAATTAAATGACCCTCTTCAGAAATTATTTCCCACCAATCGGCGTATTGATTGCAGCCAGTATCGGGGCTATTGACAGAAACGCTAAAATTGTAATTACCGTTACCTCCCGTAACAGAAACCGCAATAATTTCAGCGTGATTGTTAAGTGTAGCTACAGGGTTATTTGTGTTAGAAACTACGGCTTCCTTATCAGAAGCACATGAAAAACTAAAAAATAACAAGGCCATTAAAATGTACATACATACTTTCATTATCTTTTTATATAAAGTTACCTTTTTAATTCTGTTTATAGGTAACTAAGGTTACAGTTAAATATTCAATAGCGTATTAATTTTGAGAACGGACTTTACAGTATTAAAAATAAGATCAATACTGTGTTAGTCATTATTATAGTTATTTACTTTCAAAACTTATTATTATGAAAAAAAACATGGGAGCCTTGGACCGATTTATACGTTTAGTGGTAGCGTTAATCATTGTAGTGTTATTTTATAGGGATATATTATCATCAACAATTGGTGTGGTATTACTTGTCGTGGCAGGAATTTTTACGGTAACTAGCTTTGTTAGCTTCTGCCCTTTATATTCGTTAGTGGGTTTGAATACCTGTAAAGTGAAAAAATAATTAATTTACAATATGTACTTTTGACTTTAAAATTTTACCGAAATTTGTAGCTTTAATAAAATACAATTATGAGTAAAGTTGGAATAATCATGGGGAGTACAAGTGACTTACCTATAATGCAAAAAGCAGTTAATTTTTTAAAGGAAATAGGGGTTTCTGTTGAAGTAGACATTGTTTCTGCGCATCGTACTCCAGAAAAATTATACGATTATGCAACTAATGCCCATAATAGAGGTGTAAATGTAATTATTGCAGGTGCAGGCGGTGCAGCACACTTACCAGGCATGGTAGCTTCAATGTCTCCTTTACCTGTTATTGGAGTTCCTGTAAAGTCGAGTAATTCTATCGATGGTTGGGATTCAGTCTTATCAATATTACAAATGCCAGGAGGAGTTCCTGTAGCAACAGTAGCTTTAGATGGAGCATTAAATGCAGGTATTTTAGCAGCTCAAATTTTAGGATCTCAGGATAAAAATGTTCAAGATAAAATTATTGCTTACAAGCAAGAGTTGAAACAAAAAGTAATTACTGGTGCTGAGCAGGTTAAGAGCCTATAAAGTCATCGATTTATAAAAAACCAAAAAACTCAAGAGGTAATTTCTTGAGTTTTTTTGGTTTAAAGAGAATCATTTAGTCTGTAATAGAGTTTCATTATTTTTTTATTTAAATTGCTTGTTATGAGTAGTTTAGAATCTAAATTTTCAATAAAAAATTGGAGTGAATCCGATAGGCCACGAGAAAAATTAGTGGCTCAAGGAAAAAAAATATTATCAAATGCAGAATTAATGGCAATTTTAATTGGGTCGGGGAGTAGGAATGAGTCGGCAGTAAGTTTGTGCAAACGAATTTTAGCAAGCGTAGGCAATAACCTTAATGAAGTAGCTAAGTTAAACGTGCAACAACTCACCAATTTTAAAGGAATTGGCGATGCCAAGGCCATAAGTATAGTTGCTGCTTTAGAGTTGGGTCGTAGGCAACAAGTGCAAGACGTACCACTGCAACCTACCATTACAGCAAGTAAAGATGTTTATAATTACATGCAACCGCTATTGGGTAATTTAAGCCACGAGGAATTCTGGGTGCTTTTTTTAAATAATTCCAACAAAGTAGTTCATAGAAAAATGATAAGTAGTGGCGGGCAAACAGGAACTACAGTTGATATTAGATTAATTTTAAAAACAGCATTTGAGTTTAGTGCCGTAGCTATGATTTTAGCACATAATCACCCTAGTGGTAGTTTACGACCTAGCCAAGCAGATAAAACGACCACTATTAATATTGCAGAAGCTGGAAAAATAGTTACTATAAAAGTATTAGATCATTTAATTGTAACCGAGAAAAACTATTTTAGCTTTGCAGATGGAGGTTTAATGTAATTTTATATTTGCAATCGAGTTATTTAAAAGTAGACTATAAGAGTTATGAAAAAATATTTAATATCATTATTTGTATGTTTAAATAGTATTTGTTTTGGTCAGTCATTATCTAATTACAAGTATGTTGTGATACCCGCCACTTTTTCGTTTCAAAAAACTCCACACCAATATAATTTAAATAGACTGACTCAGTTTTTGTTAAACAAATACGATTTTGAATCTTTTATAGAAGAAGAAACTAATGAAGATTTTAAAAATATTGATGTTTCAAAATTACTGAGATTACGAGTAGAGGAAAAAGGCACTTTTACATCTAAAATAATTTTTACTTTTTTAGATTATAAAGGGAGTACAATTTATACTTCAAAGGAAGGGAAAAGCAATCGAAAGGATTATAAAAAAAGCTACACAGAAGCTATTCGTAATGTGTTTAAGGATGAAGTGATATTAAATCATGTATATAAGCCAAAGTTGGAAAAAACAACATTAGCACAATACAAAACACTTGTCAAGTCCGAAAGTAATTCGGATGTAAAAAAAGAGGTATTCCAATTGAAATTTGAACTAAGAGGAAAAGAATATAGTTTTATTCCTTTATCAAAATTAGAATATGCAATACAGCAAAACACTAAAGTCATAGGGAAAGCAATATTGCAAAAAAACGGTGTTGATTATAAAATTGAGGCGGGAACGCTAACCGGTAAAGGAAGTTTTGACGATTTTGGAAACTTTACAATAATACGTGTTAATCCAGCAAATAAAAAGGAGCTAACAGACACCATGATTAGGATAAAATAGAGAAGCTTTTTTCGGATGAGACTAAAACCGTTTAAAATGGTATATTTGCCGAGGATTTTTTGATAAAAGTATAAATAAAAACATATGAAACTTAATATCGCACTATTAGCAGGAGATGGTATTGGACCAGAGGTTATCGACCAGGCTGTAAAGGTATGTGATGCCGTTGCAACAAAATACAAACACTCAATTAACTGGACGCCTGCACTTACGGGTGCTGCAGCAATTGATGCTGTTGGAGAGCCTTATCCTGATGAAACACACGATATTTGTGTAGCTGCCGATGCGGTTCTTTTTGGAGCAATTGGACATCCTCGTTTTGATAACGACCCGTCTGCTAAGGTAAGACCAGAACAAGGGTTGTTAAAGATGCGTAAGAAATTAGGTTTATTTGCTAACGTTAGACCGACATTTACCTTTCCATCTTTGTTGGATAAATCTCCTTTAAAAGAAGAGCGTATTAAAGGAACTGATTTGGTTTTTTTACGCGAATTAACAGGTGGAATTTACTTCGGAGAAAAAGGTAGAAAAGACGGTGGAGAAACAGCTTTTGATAATTGTGTGTATACACGTGCTGAAGTTCAGCGTTTAGCTAAAAAAGGTTTTGAACTAGCAATGACACGTTCTAAAAAATTATGTTGTGTTGATAAAGCTAATGTACTTGAAACATCACGACTTTGGAGAGAAACAGTACAAGCAATGGAGAAAGATTACCCAGAAGTTGAGGTGTCTTATGAGTTTGTTGATGCTGTAGCTATGCGTTTGGTACAATGGCCTAATAGTTATGATGTATTAATTACTGAAAACTTATTTGGAGATATTTTAACAGATGAAGCTTCTGTAATTTCAGGATCTATGGGGTTAATGCCTTCAGCATCTGTAGGGGCAGAAACTTCTCTTTATGAGCCAATACACGGATCATACCCACAAGCAGCAGGTAAAGATATCGCAAATCCATTAGCAACAGTATTATCTGCGGCAATGATGTTCGAAGATGCGTTTGGTTTAAAAGAAGAGGCCGAAGCAATTAGAACTGTTGTGAATAAGTCTTTGGCAGAGGGGGTAGTTACTGAAGATTTAGCCGCAGGAAATAAAGCTTATAAAACAAGTGAAATAGGAGATTGGTTAGCAACTAACGTATAATTAACATACGTAAGTAATAATAAACTTTTTTAAGGCTACCTTTCGTTTAGAAAGTGTAGCCTTTTATTTTTTAAAAAATCATGAAGAAATTAGTTTCCGTTTTAATAGTAATAGCTGTTTTATTGGGATGTAAAGAAACAATGAAAACGCCTATAAGTAAAAAGGATGCCAAGGAGAATATTGATAAATTATTAGAGGCACCTCGTTTTGAGTTACTAACTTTAAATGCTAAGGTTGTTAAAAAACTAGAAGAGGTGTCCGAGTTTAAATTTATTAAAGGGCAAATGGATACTTTAAATACAAAGGCTTATTTTAGGGATAAAAATAAACTCCAATTATTAAGTGAAGAGGTGAGTGAATTGCCTAAATCACTTCCCAAAGAGTTAAAAAACAATGGTGTTTTAAGTAGATTGAACCAATTAAATACGTATGTATTACTGCTAGAGGACACATTAGGGAATACAAAAAAAGCAGACTCTATAACCATAGAAAATCAACTGAATACTTTGTTTAAAGCTTACAACTCTTTAGTGGTTCAATTTAATGAAACTGAAAATAGTATTTCAGAAGATTTTAAACAAGAATTGGAGAAAGCTAAGTTTGAAAGGGATTCTCTTAAACAAAGTGAGGTAGCTCCTTTATTTTAGAACTTTAGGTGCCTTTTGATTGGAGATCATATTATATAATTGGGCTTTGATAGGTTAGTTAAACAATTCTTGAATTACATTTAAAGATTTAGGTTTTTTAAACCCTTCTAAGTGTAATGAAAAGTAAAGTATTAAATTTTCTAAAAGTTTCACTCGTTCAAACTTCGAGATTTTAAGATTGGATAATGAGCTAAATGATGTTTTCGTCAAGATGAGAAGGGAATTTAATTCTTCATTTTCAATACAATACTCTGATTTGGAAGCGACTTCAAACTTCCCTTCTGCTAAATTAAATTGAGGCAAATCGTTATTGGTACTATCAGGGTAGAAGCCCAAATGAGAACTTATTTCAAGTAAAAAAAAATGAGGAAAAAGTGTAGGCTTATGAGTTTGATCTAACCAATGAACGGCTTTTTTTAAAAAAAGAAATAGTTCTTCATCGGGTTGATTGTCAATCAATACTTGGTTTAAAATTTCAGAAATAAAAGAGGAAATACACCCCTTGATAATATTAGTGTGTAATGAAGTGAAATGTAGTACGGGTTTCACCTCTTTAAGGCGTGCTAACGAATTTTTATGATTATGAATAGCATCAACTTCTAATAAAGATAATGGTTGGAAAAAAGAACTTCTAATTTTCCCCTTTTTTGATTTTAATACACCTTTAACTAAATACGAATGAATACCCTCTTTATGAGTATACAGTTTTACAATTAAATCAGCTTCTCCATAGCGAATGCTATGAATTACTAAAGCTTCTGTTTTTAATTGCATTAGCGAACAATTAATAGTTTTCCCACTTTAGTTTCTGTTTGATCCTCACTGGTAATAAGTACTAAATAAACCCCTGAGGCCACTTTATTTCCGCTAAAAGATTGGGTATTCCATTCAATTAAGCCACTACCAGCTCCATTTATTACAGGATTTTGATCTTCAAAAACTAAATTGCCCTCAATATCTGTAATTTTCACATTGGCTCCGGCTGTTAAGCCTTCAATTCTAACGGTTACATCTCCATATTCTGGGCGTACAGGGTTCGGGAAAATTTTAAGTTGACTCAGGTTTTCTTGAGCCTCTATAATTTCAGATCTAAATTCAACAATGCCCCTGGTAGAGCCCATAAATACAGAACCTGTAGAGTTGTCTATACTTAGGGTTTGAATCTCGTTAGAGGGTAAAGGAGAATTAGCACTAGTAAAGTGTCTTAAAGTTTCTTGCCCGTCAGGTGAAAATTGAAACACACCAGATCCTGAAGTTGCTACCCACTTATTATTATCTGCATCTACTATAATTTTACTTATAAATTGATCGATTAATAGTTCTTGAGGAATGCCATCATCTAAAAAAATTATAGATTCAGCTTCTAGTTGAGCACCTGGCTCAAATAATTGATCAGGGTTAGGAATAACCCTTAAGCCTAGATTAGTACCAAACCATAGTTCACCATTATTATCAAAAGCTAAAGTACGTACGGTTACGAAAGGAACATTGTTTTCTTCTTCATCGGATAAGGAAATTATACTTCTTGTGACTCTATTAATCCCTACAACTCCACCAGTTCTTGTTGCTAAAAAAATATTTCCACGATTACTAAAAGCAATATCTGGAGATCTAAAATCTCTCATAATACCATTTAAATCCACATCATCACTTGTTGGTCCAAATGTGGAAAGGCGTTTAATTAAAATTTCATTATCATGGTTGGTAAACCAAAGGTTTCCATCGTCAGCAAATTCAAGAGCTAGTATTGACGAAAAAGCCCTAGATGGCCTGAGTTCTATATTACTGTTTTCTGAGGTGAAATTTTCAAACGTATTATTGGTTTCGTCGTATCTTAAAATACCGTCTACAAAGCTACTAAAATAAACTTCATTTCTATTTTTTGGATTTATGGCAATATCTACAAGGCGTCTAGAATTATAAGCTTCAAAAGGAATATTAGTCCATTCGTCATTTCGTAATCTCGATATTCCATTGTCAACCCTTGGAGTATTATCGTTAAATGATCGAGAAAGTGTCCCATATACAATCCATAAGTCTCCTTGTGATGCTTCAATTGAAAACGGACTATTATTCAATGGTCCTTCAGGTATGATTGATGTGGGATCACTTAAGTTAAAATTAGCAGTTTTTTGAAGACCTATTTCTTTTTGTAAAAAGAAGAATTCATCATCGACAAGTTGAAAATCAGATAACTGATTAACCAAGGACTCTTCAAAAGGGACAGTTTGTGAAATTTCAAAATTACTATCTAAAATAACGAGTTTTTCATTAAATGAAACTAATAACTGATTTCCAGATGTTGAATAACCTGTAACATTTGAAGAGTCCGTATATACGGATTCAAAGCTTACACCATTATATCTAAAAATGGAATTACCGTTACGAGCAATTAACTGCCCTGAGAATGTGATATAATCCTCAAAAATAGTTGGTTGAATTGGATTCCAGTTGCTAAATTGAATTAAATTTTGATCCCTTTTGTTACCTATAAATGAACCTCTGTTAGCTACAGAAGTTATAATAAAATCGCCTATTACTCCTACGCCTATAATATCACTAACTACACTAAGGGAGTCACTTAATAAGTATGTGTTTCTAAAAACATTTGCCTCTAAGTCATATTCTACAATTCCAAACCCTGTAGCAACATATAAAATACTGCCATCTACAAAAAAAGTATTGATTTTAATTTGATCAGGAGGAAAATTTATTTGTCTTGCAATGTCATTTAACGAAGTAATTTGATTGGTGTTTTCGTCAATTATTTCAATTAATCCATTACCAAAACCTATAACGATTAATTCTCTATCATCAATATATTCTATTGCACTAATATCTTCGGCAGATAGTCCGTTAACGGTGGTGAATTGCGTATTGGTATTTTCAGCAATTGAATGTATAAATATAGAATTGTTTGCTGCAGCATAAATATTTGTATCTGACGATGCTACAGCAACTATATTATTATATGAAAAATGACTTTTCCAGTTTCTGCTAAAATCTTGACTCCATACTATTTGATGAATCAGAAATACAAAGAATGAAATTTTACGAAACATAGTTTTGAGCTTTAGAATTTACAACAGCTTATAGTGCCTTTTTTAAGGCTAAAATATAACCTAAGTGTATACCTTCATGGAAATTATTAAAATTGAATGCATGACTTACAGATTGTAGTTCAAATCCCGTGCTTGTCATATAATTGGAATACTCCTTAAATATATTTGCGTAAATATCTTTCTCTGTTTGTTCAATAGTTGAAAATAAAAAGCCTTTTAATTGAATTAATTCATTTTCGGTAGCCTCATGTTTTGTAGAAGTACCTTTTTTGTATAGTTCAATCCACTCTTCAGGAATATTTTTTTCTAACCCGCTTAAACCATATACTAAGAGTTGTTGCGTAACAACTACGTGGGCGATATTCCAAAATAAGTTATTATTAAAACCTTCGGGAATTTCATTTAATTTTTCAAGGGTATAATGGTTTAGTATTTTGGCTAATGCCTTGCGATTGATTTTTGTGATTTCGAGTGCGTTTTTTAAATCTTCCATAGAATAACGAATTTAATATCAAAAATATGTTTTTTCTGCCGGATTTCGTTTTCCTTTGTTATTAAAAACTAATAAGCATTTGTAATGAATAAAAAAGTATACTATTTAAGTACTTGCAGTACTTGTAAGCGTATTATAAAAGAATTAAACTTAACAGAAGGCTTTGAACTTCAAAATGTAAAAGACAATCCGATATCTGAAATTGAATTGGATAGTTTAGTTAAATTCAGTGGTAGTTACGAAAGTCTACTAAATCGCAGATCTGTTCTTTACAGAGAGAGAAAATTAAAAGAGCAAAAATTATCAGAAGGAGATTATAAGGCCTTAATTTTAGAACATTATTCTTTTTTGAAACGTCCAATAATACAGGTTGGAGAAAAGTATTTTATAGGAAATTCAAAAAAGACTATTGAGAATGCAAAAGAATTTATAGAAAATTTATAATGACAAAACGCCAATTAGCACTTATAGCCGCTAGTTTTGTAGCTTTATTTTATGCCGCTAACTACAGTGTAGCTAAAGGAGTAATGCCCCATTATGTAAAGCCTTTTGGATTTATATTATTTAGAGTTACAGGAGCTTGTTTATTATTTTGGGTAGTTGGTGTTTTTGGTCCAAAAGAAAAAATTGAAAAAAAGCATTATCCTCGAGTTTTTTTTGGAGCTTTTTTTGGAATGGCACTTAATATGCTAGCCTTTTTTTATGGATTAAATTTAACAACGCCTATAAATGCTTCTGTAATGATGGTGATGGCACCTATAATTACATTTATTTTGGCGGTAATTTTTTTGAAAGAAAAACTACAAATTAGACGAATTATAGGTTTAATTATTGGTATAATTGGAGCTGTAGTTATGATAGTTTACGGAAAGGGTAATGTTGAAAACGCACCTAATCCAGGCTTGGGGAATTTTCTAATTTTTATTAATGCCTCGGCTTTTGCAGCTTATTTGGTAATAGTAAAAAAACTTACTCAGCTGTATCATCCATTTACATTTATAAAATGGATGTACACTTTAGGCGTATTAATGGTATTGCCTTTTGGATTAAATCAGGTTTTAGAAATGCCATTTGAAACCATTCCTCTTTCAGGATATTTAAGCATAGCTTACGTAGTTGTGTTTGTGACTTTTGGAACTTATTTATTAAATATTTTTGCTATAAAAACATTAAAACCTACAACTGTAGCAGTATTTATATATTTTCAGCCTTTTTTAGCATCTTTGTTTGCGACCTTTTTAGGAACAGATTCGATTGATTCTACTAAAATAATCGCAGCATCGTTAATATTTGTAGGGGTTTACTTGGTAAGTACCAAGTCAAAATAAAAGATTATGAAATTCAATTATAAATATTCAGCTAGTTTATTTTTATTGGGTTTACCTTTTTTGTTGTTTTCAGCCTTGAGCATTTTTTATTTTGAAGACAAAAAAGAATTGACTAAAGAAATAATAGCTTTTATGTTATTTAATGTTGTTGTTTGGAGTCTTTACTTTTTAGTTTCTCGAAAAAAGCAAAATAGAATATTGGCTTTTACATTTATGTTATTAGTCTCTACCATTAGTCTTGTAAAATTAGGATTTATTCATTTATATCATACTAAAATTTCAGGTTCTGCATTATTTGTAATCTTTGAAACTAACAGAAATGAAGCTATTGAATATCTAAATACGTATTTAGATGTTAATTTGCTTCTGCTATTGCTTTTGCATTATATACCATTACTCCTCCTCCTCTTTTTTTATAAAAAGAAAGAAATTTTTTACAGTTCTAAAAAAAAAACAAGAGTGTTTTTTTTAGTTATTGTAATGTGTTTGAGTATTTATCAAATACAAAAGAGATTTTACAATCAGGATTTGTTTTTTAGAATCTATAATTCATATCAAGGGTATTCAAAATATAAAGAGGGACTTACTAATCGATTGAGTAATCCCAAACCAGTTGTTAATGGTCGTGTATTTTCTAAAAATGAGGAAACACAAACTCATATTGTAATAATTGGAGAGTCCCTTACGAAACATCATATGAACTTATATGGTTACCCAAGGAATACTAATCCTGAATTAGAAAAAATAAAAGACGAATTAGTAATATTTGGAGATGTAATAAGCCCGCATACACATACAATTACTTCACTAGAAAAAATTTTAACACTATCAAGTTTCAGCAGTCCAAACCCTGAAGATAATTTGTCAATAGTTCAGTTGGCAAATCTAGCAGGATATGATACTTATTGGATTTCAAATCAAGAGCCTATTGGTATTACAGAAACAATCCCAACAATAATAGGAAATGCTGCAGATTCAAAATACTGGATGGAAACAGAGAATTTTTATGCAAAAATTCATGATGGTAAATTACTCCCTCAATTAAAAAAAATATTAGACAAGCCAAATAAAAGAAAAGTAGTGTTTTTGCATATGATAGGAGTTCATGGAACATATGATAAGCGATATCCAGCAAAGTTTAATTATTTTAAAGACACGCCTCCTAACATAATTTCAAAATCAAGTAGAGCCATAAAGTATACTAATTATTATGATAATGCTGTACGTTACAATGATCATGTTGTGAGTGAAATAATTTCTTTAATTAATAAAAAAAACATCAACAGTTCCGTGGTTTATTTTTCGGATCATGGTCAGGAAGTATTTGATACTATCAATTTTATGGGACATAATGAATATAATTCAACAAAGCCCATGTATGAAATTCCATTGATTTTTTGGTTTTCTCCAAAGTATAAAGCATTCAATTCTCTAAATCTAAAAACTATAGAAGATTATAAAAACAGAAAATACCAATTAGAAGATTTTCCACATGTTTTTGCAGATTATACAGGGATTCATTTTTCTGGTTTAGATTTTAAAAAAAGTATATTAAATAAAAGGTTTGTTTACAAGGATAGAATAATTAAGAATGAAATTAATTATGACGATTTATAAAAAAATACTGTTAATAATCTGTTTTGTTTTAGCTTGTTGCCTTTACAGGTTATCCCCATATAAAATAGACTTTTTGGGTTATTATTCTTCTAAAATAGGTGCTCATCAGTGCAACACTATTTTTAAATTAAAATCCGCAAAAAAATTCTATAAAATAATTGAACTGGATTTGGTTTATGATGAAAACAAAAAAGTTTTTGATATCTATCATTTTCCAGATAAATCAACAGGGCTTTATTTAAATGAATATTTAGAGGCGGTGAAGAAGATAGATAAAGAACTTTTTTTATGGTTTGATATTAAAAATTTAAAGAAAGATAATGCTAGAATAATTTGTGAAAAAATCACAACACTCTTAATTAAATATCAAATATCAAAAAATAATGTATTGATTGAATCAAGATATCCAAAGTCTTTAAGTTTATTCATAGAAAGGAAATTTAAAGCTTCATATTACTTACCTAGTTTATTTCAATTATCTAAAGATAAATTAGATTTAGAGACTTTAAAAATCAAAAATATCTTAGAAAAAAATCCAGAAATGGCGATATCGTTTAGCCATGAAAATTACGATATCATAAAAAAACAGTTCCCCGATCAAGAGAAATATGTTTGGTCTTTAGTAAGGTTTGTTAATCCATATTATTTAAGAACACGATCTATTTTAAATGATGATTCAGTAAAAATTGTTTTAATGGGTTTTAAGCCTGTATTTTAGTTAGCTCAAAGCTAATTTGATATATTTGATAAATCAATATTTATTGGCTGAATGCCCTCTAGTCGCATATTTTTGGGATCTAAGGTTTTGAAATCGTCAGAACGATCTTTACGCATTAGCTTTTCTGTAATTTCTTTATGTGGAAGTGTAATTCTTCGAGTGTGCATATCAATCCAAGTGCCAGTCATAATTCCTCGGGCAAAATTATCGCCCTTGTGATTGTAAAAGTTGTGACGTATTTCATAAAAAGTCCCGTCTTCACTTAGGCCAGAGACTTCTTGACTCACATAGATTGGTTTTCCAGGGAATACTTCTTTAAAATAATGAATTTGCTCTCTTAAAACTACAGGACCCAATGCCCATGTTTTTAAATTCGCATAGCTCACACCATTGGTAACCATATATTTCATTCTTGTAGCACTCATTAAATTCATATAAGCGGAGTTTGCTAAATGTTGATTAGGATCTAAATCACTCCAACGAATTTCCATTTTATTTAAAAACATAGCTTTCTTCAAATTTATACCTAAAGATACTTAATTTCATTATGCGCTCATAGTATTGATGGATTTTAAGTAATATATAGCGCTTTATTAACGCGAAAAGCAAATTCATAATTCATAATTCTCAATTCCTAATTTAGATGATTATCTTTGCGCTTCTTAAAAGTATACTATGCAATTATCCGAACAAGAATTAATCCGTAGAGACAAGCTTAAAACACTTCGCGAAATGGGGATCAACCCTTATCCAGCAGATTTGTTTCCTTTAGATCATACTTCTAAAAGTATTAAAGAAAATTATGAAGAAGGAAAGAAAGTAATTATTGCCGGTCGTTTAATGCGAAAAAAAATACAAGGAAAAGCTTCTTTCGCTGAAATTCAAGATTCAGAGGGGCGCATTCAAGTATATTTTAATAGAGATGAGATTTGTACAGGAGAAGACAAAACAGCATACAACGATTTGTTTAAGAAATTACTTGATTTAGGTGATTTTATTGGTGTTGAAGGAGAATTGTTTACCACCCAAGTAGGGGAGATAACTGTTTCAGTAAAAGAATTTAAGCTTTTGAGTAAAGCTCTGAAACCATTACCATTACCTAAAACAGATAGTGAAGGCAAAACTTACGACGAGTTTAATGATCCTGAATTGCGTTACCGCCAACGGTATGCAGATTTGGTTGTTAATCCTCACGTTAAAGAGGTGTTTGTAAAACGAACCAAGCTTTTTAATGCTATGCGACAATTTTTTAACGATCGCGAATATTTTGAAGTAGAAACTCCTGTATTACAACCAATCCCAGGAGGAGCTTCAGCACGTCCATTTATAACACATCACAATTCATTGGATATTCCGTTGTATATGAGGATTGCCAATGAATTATATTTAAAAAGATTAATTGTTGGTGGTTTTGATGGGGTGTATGAATTTTCTAAAAACTTCCGTAATGAAGGAATGGACCGTACGCACAATCCGGAGTTTACAGCTATGGAGATTTATGTAGCTTACAAGGATTACAATTGGATGATGGATTTTACCGAACAACTTTTAGAGCACTGCGCAATTGCTGTAAATGGAACTTCGGAAGCCACTTTTGGAGAACATACCATAAACTTTAAAGCGCCATACGCTCGAGTAACTATGGCAGACTCAATTAAGCACTTTACAGGATTTGATATTACAGGAAAATCCGAAGAAGAACTTTTTAAAGCCGCAAAAGAGATGGGAATCGAAGTGGATAAAACCATGGGTAAAGGAAAGTTAATCGATGAGATGTTTGGGGAAAAATGTGAAGGGAATTACATCCAACCAACATTTATTACCGACTATCCAAAAGAAATGAGCCCATTGTGTAAAACACACCGAGATAATCCTGAATTAACTGAGCGTTTTGAATTGATGGTTTGTGGGAAGGAAATAGCCAATGCCTATTCTGAATTAAACGACCCAATAGATCAGTTAGAACGTTTTGAAGCACAATTAAAATTAGCCGCTCGCGGAGATGATGAGGCAGGAGAGTTTATAGATTACGATTTTGTACGCGCCCTAGAATACGGAATGCCACCAACCTCTGGTTTAGGAATTGGCATGGATCGATTGATTATGTATTTGACAAATAACCAATCGATACAAGAGGTATTATTTTTCCCGCAAATGCGCCCAGAAAAGAAAACCGTAGCTTTAACTGATGAAGAAAAAGCGGTTGTGGCAATCTTAAAGAAAACTTCGCCTATCGATTTAAACGAGCTAAAAGCACAATCGGGCTTAAGTAATAAAAAGTGGGATAAAACTATTAAAGGGTTAACTAAAAACAAAGTAGCCACTGTAACTAAAACAGAGGGTGGGCTTTTAGTGGATTTAGTGTAATAACTTGATAGCTATTTAAATATATATTATATTGGATCTCAAATAAAATAAAATGAAAAAAATAATATTATTAATTAGCCTTTTTACTGCTTTTATTTCTCATTCTCAAATCAAAAAAGCAGCGATTATTTCAATTTATGGAAGTAAAAATTTATCGGACGATCCTTTAGAAACTAAACTTTACGAAGCACTGTTAAATGATGACAGTTTTGATATTTCCAAAACAGTTTTAACTTTTGAAGAAATGATTGAAACAAAAATTGTCCCTTCCTTTGGTTTTCCTTTCATGCCTAAGTCTGATGTGGTTTCAACAGAAGAGTATAAAGGTATTAAAACTAGGTATATGGAAGAGATTGACGAAAAATCAAGCGGTTGGGATAAGTTTTTTCAAGGATTAGTACCTGCTGAAGGATATAAAAATTTAGCTTCTTTCGGTATAGTTAATGATAAAAAAGCAATTCTTAAATTTTTTGAGTTGTTTCCTGATGTTGATGCAGTAATGATAGCTTATATAGATTATAATTTATATGATGGTGTTGGTGCTTTTGGGTTGAGTAAGAAAAAAGTATATGCTAATGCAAATATTAAATTATTTAATAGAGATGGGAAAAGGATTTTTAAATTAAAAGAATCGGAGTCTTCCGATAAAGGCGTTTTAGCTGTTGCGGGGATAGTACCTTCGCCAGAAAAATTAAAACCTTTGATTGAAGAAGCAACAGAGAATTTATTTAAGGGCTTAGATAAAAAAATAGCTAAATCAATGAAAAAAATGCTTAAAAAATTAAACAAATAATTATATTTTAAAAAAAACGAAGCTTATTTTAAGCTTCGTTTTTTTTATTCCCTTTTTTTAAAACTCCAACCACCACAGATTTACTAATAGGAGTGTTACTTTTATCTGCATAATGATTATACGGCACCAGTACATTAGTTTCAGGAAAATATGACGCTATATTTCCTTTAGGGATATTGTAGCTAATTAGCTTGAAGTTTTCGGCATGTCTGGTAACACCATCGTAGGTGCTTGTTAAGTCTACAGTGTCTAAAGGTTGAAATCCGAAAGTTTCTATATCACTAGGATTCATTAAAATGACTCTACGTTCGTTAAATATACCACGGTAACGATCATTCATTCCATAAATAGTAGTGTTAAACTGATCGTGTGAGCGAATGGTCATCATTAAAAATTCATCTTCTTTTAGATTGTGATTTGGAAGTTCGCAATTGCTGAATTGAGCTTTGTTATGGGGAAGCATACTAAAATCCAAATCTCGTACATTATTAGGAAGGTAAAACCCAGAACCTTTCGATTCGGTATTTATTCCTTTAAAGGAAGGGATTACAGCAGCTATTTTTTCGCGTATTAATGCGTAATCTTTGCTTAAAGATAACCAATCCACAGGGTGATTTCCTTCAAAATAAGCTTCGGCAATACCACCAATAATTTCAGGTTCACTTTTTAAGTTTTTAGACGCAGGTGTTAAAAGTCCTTTGGACTGATGTACTTTTCCCATGCTGTTTTCTACGGTGAAAAAACGAGCTTTACCTTTACTAGTATCAAATTCAGAACGTCCAAGTGTGGGCAAAATTAAAGCTGTTTTACCCGCGGTAGTATGCGATCGATTTAATTTGGTACTCACCTGTACGGTTAAATCACATTTTTGTAATGCATGTGCAGCATAATTAGTATCAGCAACTGCCGAAACAAAATTTCCGCCTAAAGCGAAAAAAACCTTTGCTTTACCTTCGTGCATTGCAGGAATAGCCTTCACAGTATCTAAACCTTCTTTGTTGGGGCAATCAAATCCAAATACATTTTTGATAGCAGTATTTAGTTGTTCTGAAACATGATGCATTATTCCGACAGATCGATCTCCTTGGACATTACTATGTCCGCGAACAGGACAAGTACCGGCTCCTGGTTTTCCTAAGCTTCCTTTTAGTAATAATAAATTGACACATTCTTTAATGTTTTCAACACCATTTTTATGTTGCGTTAAGCCCATAGCCCAACAAATAATAATTTTTTCTTTTTTAGCTAAAATCGAAACAGCTTCATCAATATGAGTTTCGTCAACTCCCGATTGTTGTATTAAATCGGCTAAATCATAGTCTTTTAAATGATCCATTAAGGAATCGTAACCATTGGTATGCTTTTCTATAAATTTATGGTTAAACACATTTTGATTTAGAGCATCCAAAAGTGCTAGTTTTTTAATTATAGCTTTAAGTAGTGCTACATCTTCATTTATTTTTACGCGTAAGTAAATATCAGTTATCGCTTCGCCACCTAGTAGAGCGCCTTTGATTTCTTGCGGATTTTTAAAGCGAATTAAACCAGCTTCTTCAAGTGGATTAACACTAATTACTTTACCCCCGTTTTCTTTGCATTTTTGTAAGGCGGTAAGCATTCTGGGGTGGTTAGTCCCTGGGTTTTGCCCAATAACCATTACTACATCAGCTTTGTCAAAATCTTCGAGTTTTACAGAACCTTTACCTATTCCTAAAGTTTCTTTTAGTGCATATCCACTAGATTCATGGCACATATTAGAGCAGTCGGGCATATTATTAGTGCCAAAAGCCCTAATAAACAATCCATACAAAAAAGCCGCTTCGTTACTCGATCTTCCTGAAGTGTAAAAAATAGCTTCATCAGGATGATCCAAGTTCTTAAGTTGCTTAGCAATTAAACGGTAAGCGTCTTTCCAAGCTATAGGTTGGTAATGAATGCTGTTTGGATACAAAACCATAGGTTCAGTTATGCGCCCACTTTTACCAATTTCATAATCCGTCCAATTCGAAATTTCTTCCACTGAGTATTTGGCAAAAAAAGCAGCATCTACTTTTTTATTTGTAGCTTCTTCGGCAAGTGCTTTAGCTCCATTTTCGCAATATTCAGCTATTTTAGAAGGTTTTTCAGGATCTGGCCAGGCACAACCTGGACAGTCAAAACCATCTTTTTGGTTCATTTGTGCTAATCCTTTAAAAGATTTAGTTATCCCCATTTCTTTAAAAGCATGTTTCAATGCTACTGTTACTGCTTTTGTTCCTGAAGCGTAAGTTTCTGGAGTCTTAAGGTTAAGATCAGAAAAATCAGTGTTTCCAGTAGTTGAAATATTTCTTTTCATTAAAGGTGTTTTGGATGAGTTTGCTGGTATACAATATAAGAAGTTCAAACTAAATAGTAGGAAAGTAATTTTTAATGTATTTTAGGGCTAATAACCAGCATAAATAAGATTATAATGAAAATTTATATTTCAACTTTAATAATTTTTTTTTCGACATTTAACTTATTTTCTCAGTATAAGATTGCTTCAAAATCAGTAATGGGAAAAAAAACGGTGATCACAACTAAATATGATAAAGGTTTTGTGGTGAAGAGCAATAATGAACGCCTGGAAGGTACAATTCAATTAAAAGTAGTCAATAACGATACTGTTGAAGTTCGTTTTAAAAATGAAGCAAAGGAAAAGACAAAATTTAAGAGAGCTCAATTAAAAAGCTTTGGTCTTATAAGTTTAGTATCAGACAAAAGAGTTGCCAAAATAGCTGAAAAAAACTTTAATCCCGGAGCAATAGTTACTAACAATGGTGATACATTGGAAGGAGAGTTAGCCCTTCGTTTTTCTTTAAACCCAGGAGAGTCTATAGGCAGAAAATGGTTTGTGCATAAGGTGTTATTTGCTAAAGATAACGGTGAATATATTACTTATACAGCTAAAGATATAAAGCAACTATCGCAGCGCATTAACGGAGTAGAAAATGTTTATGTTCGCTATAAGGATGGTTTTACAAAGCAATTAGAATATGGAGATTTAGAGTTGTTTAGAAATCCCTATTCTACGTCTCAGAATAGCCTAGCGACAGGGTTAATACGAGAGGTGCAACAAGACTTAGCGGAAGAGGCTGCTAAGCAAACATTGAAGTCAGCGATTAGAAATGGTAATGGAACTTTAGAAGATGTAAAAAATAATTATGAAGCAGTAAATTCTGCTGATATTTCGGTTTCTAGAAAAGAATATTTAGTACGAAAAAAAGGAGAACTTGAATTTACTGTTTTATCCAAAGATAATTATAGTAAATGGGCTGAAAGTTACTTTAAACGTTGTAATTCATTTACAGATTTGGAATCCAAGAAACAAAAATCACTAACCAAGTGGGCAAATCTTTTAGAAGGGATTTCATTCCATAACAAGAATTGCAAATAGGTAACTTATAATATGGTAAATCAATAAAAAAGGATGTTTTCCAAACTTTGGAAAACATCCTTTTTTATTGATCGCTTTAAGGTAAATAGCTAGCCTAATGAGGTTACATATTTTTTTGGTGTTGTACCAAACTTTTTCTTAAAAGCAGCTATAAAATGGCTCGAAGTACTGTAGCCAATCTTTAAACCAACTTCACTAACATTATCGCCTTCGGCTAATAGTTTGCAAGCCAATTCCATTTTATGATCAAATAAAAAGGTAAATACAGGTTCACCATAAATTTGTTTAAAGCCGTCTTTTAGTTTTTTTAATGATAGGCCAACTTCTAAAGCTAAATCTTGAAGCGTTGGAGGTTCAGCCATGCGGTCAATAATTATTTTTTTGGCTTGCTTTATTTTTTGAACGTTTATTTCATCTGCTAAAAAAGGACATTGCTCTACATCAGCATCTTCGGGTTTGTTAAAATGAAGACTTAATAATTCGTAGGCCTTAGCTTTATAGTATAGTTGCTTAAGGGAGCTGTGCACATTAAAATTCATTAATTGATTTAAAACTACAGCCATCGATGGTGAGATAGCCATGTCGGAATAGTATTTCTTATCCTTATTTTCTTCACTTAAAAAAGGAATATAATTGGCTTCCATGGAAAATAAACTATGAAATTTTTTAATTGAAACGAGTAAGGTTATTAACCATGAGTTAGGCTCAATTTGTAAATTCATAGGAAGCTCGCGAGTTGGGTTATAAAGCAGTAACGAGGTTTCTTCACGCATAGGCATGGTGTAAGAGCCATTGTTAAAACTAAATATTCCAGAGCCTTTTATGGCGTAGTGAAATTGAATAAAACTACTATCTATATCTCTAATTACAGTTTGCTTTTCCTTAGTCTCATTTTGAAATTTCAATATTTGAAAATGCTCTTCCAAGCGAATTTCTTCCATTAACCCTTCGGCGATATTTTTTGAAATTAATTCCATAGTTGCTGATATAGATGTTGTTTTTATCAATTATAAATAACGCTTAAATATACTGTATTATTGGTATTTATACAGTGTAATTAACATATTATCAATACAAATTTGTTTAAAATACTTTCAACGATATTTTTTAATCTTGTGGCGTTATTTTTCAGTCGACTAAGCGACTAGTTTTGTAGTTAAATTAACACTTTTTTTTAATGGAGCCTCATTTACGAGCTAAAGGCACTAATTTTTACAGTATAGGACTCAGCTATAAAAAGGCAGATGTTGTTACTCGTGGGAATTTTAGTGTTAGTGATGAGGGTAAAAAAAACATTTTAAAACAAGCGAAAGAAGAGGGAGTAGAATCTCTTTTGGTAATGTCTACTTGTAACCGAACGGAATTACATGGTTTTGCCCAACACCCATTTCAACTTATTAAGTTGCTGTGCGAACATACTCATGGTACGGTTGAAGAATTCGAAAAGGTGGCTTATGTTTATAAAAACTCCAAAGCTATATCTCATTTATTTAAAGTAGGGACCGGTTTGGATAGTCAAATTTTAGGCGATTTTGAAATTATAAGTCAAGTAAAACAAGGCTTTAAAATGGCCAAAAAATTCCAAATGATTAATCCTTTTACGGAGCGTTTGGTAAATGCGGTAATACAAGCAAGTAAGCGTATAAAAAATGAAACCGAGATTTCTTCTGGGGCAACTTCGGTATCCTTTGCTTCTGTGCAATACATACTTAAAAATATAAAAAACGTATCCGAAAAAAATATACTGTTGTTCGGTACTGGAAAAATAGGTAGAAATACCTGCGAAAATTTAATTAAGCATACCAAAAACGAGAATATTACACTAATTAATCGAACCAAAACCAAAGCAGAAAAAGTTGCTGGTAAGTTTAATTTAATAGTAAAAGAATACGCAAATATTCAAGCTGAAATAGCGCAAACGGATGTTTTAGTTGTCGCTACAGGGGCGCAGAATCCAACGATTTCTAAACAACTTATACACACCAACAAACCATTATTAATATTGGACTTGTCAGTGCCTAGGAATGTTTCTGATAACGTGACTGATTTGCCTAATGTAAGTTTAGTACATTTAGATAATCTATCTCAAATTACCGATGATACATTAGCTAAAAGAAAACTGCAAATACCTAACGCAGAACTTATTATAGAGGAGATTATCGTTGAATTTAATAGCTGGTTAGAAACTCGAAAATTTGCACCTACAATTAAAGCTCTAAAGCAAAAATTAACGGTGTTACGCGATACGGAAATTCATCAGCATTGTAAAAAAAATAACGATTTTAATGTTAATGATGCAGCAGTTATTAGCGATAAAGTAATTCAAAAAATAACGGCACAAATTGCGCATCACCTTCGCGAAACGCAACACAATGCCGATGAAAGTATCGAATTGATACAAAAAGTATTTCAACTTCAAAACTTATAATAGTGGACAAAGTTATTCGTATAGGTACCCGTGATAGTGAATTAGCACTTTGGCAAGCCAATACTGTTCAACAACAATTAGCGGATTTAGGATATCAGTCCGAATTAGTTCCTGTAAAATCAACAGGCGATTTAATTTTGGATAAACCTTTATATGAATTAGGGATTACGGGGGTTTTTACTAAAACTTTAGATATTGCCATGATTAATAATCAGGTAGATATCGCAGTACATTCTATGAAAGATGTGCCTACGTTATTGCCAAAAGGTATTGTCGAAGCGGCAATTTTACCTCGTGCACAAACCCAAGATATTTTAGTTCATAAAAACTTTTCTCCTTCCGATAATAACAGCATAATCGCAACAGGTAGTTTACGTCGTCAAGCACAATGGCTTCATAAATATCCAAACCATACAATGGTAGATTTACGAGGGAATGTAAATACACGTATGCAAAAATTAAGCGATAACGATTGGCAAGGAGCTATTTTTGCAAAAGCAGGACTTGCTCGTATAGGGCTTACGCCAGAAAAAACTATTGATTTAGATTGGATGATACCAGCACCAGCGCAAGGAGCAATGCTTGTAGTTGCTATGGAAAACGATGAATTTTGCCGAAAAGCGTTGGCTAAATTAAACAATAAGAATACTGAAATGTGCGTACATGTTGAGCGTAATTTTCTAAAAAAACTAGAAGGTGGCTGTACAGCCCCAATAGGAGCTTTAGCAACTATTAAAAGTGGGAAAATATATTTTGAAGGCGCTTTGTTTTCATTGGATGGAAAACAAAAAATAAGTATCACTAAAGAATGTACCATTAATGAAGCTGAAAATATAGGAGAAATTTACGCAGAGGAACTGCTGGTTAAAGGAGGTGAAGAATTGATGAAAGAGATTAAGTCGCAAATGGCTTCTTAATACTTAACGACACAAAAGGTATTGATGAGAACAGTATTATCTACAAAAAAATTAACTAAATCTCAAAAAGAGCATTTGCTTAATGCGGGATTAGCTGTTGTAGATGTTGATTTTATCAAAACAGAGGTAATAGATTTTGAATGTGAAAATACTATCGAAAATGCCATTTTTACAAGTAAAAATGGGGTGAAAGCGGTTTTTGATAAATCAATTAATATTGAAAATGTGTATTGCGTAGGAAAAAGAACAGAGCAATTAATAAAGGATTTTGATGCTAAAGTTCAAATTTTTGCTGAAAATGCAGAAAAATTAAGCAACGCTATTATTGAAAATGTTTCTGATAAAAAGTTTCATTATTTCTGTGCTAAAGACAGGTTAAATACTTTACCAAATAAATTAACTGAAGCAAATATAAGCTGGAAAGAAATTCCTGTTTATAAAACACAGTACACACCAAAAAAATATAACCAACAATTTCACGGTGTATTGTTTTACAGTCCGTCAGGAGTAGAAAGTTTTTTTAGTGTAAATACAATGCCAGAACATAGTTTTTGTATAGGTGAAACCACAGCAAAAGCAGTAAAAAAATACACAAAAAATTATACTGTAGCAACAACAACTACAGTAGAGAATGTGCTTGTAAAAGCTATAAAATATTTTAAACAATGATTAAAAACGATCTATTTTTAAAAGCATTAAAAGGAGAAACGGTAGAAAGACCTCCAGTTTGGATGATGCGTCAAGCAGGAAGGTATTTGCCGGATTTTATGAAGCTAAAAGCGAAGTATGATTTCTTTACAAGATGTCGTACGCCAGAATTAGCTACCGAAATTACAGTAATGCCAATTCATCAAATTGGTACCGATGCAGCGATATTATTTAGCGACATCTTAGTAGTGCCACAAGCCATGAATGTTGAGGTGCAAATGAAAGACGGTATAGGTCCTTGGTTACCAAATCCTATACGATCTCAGAAGGATGTAGATCAAGTAATTGTTCCTAATGTAGAAGAGGAGTTGGGTTATGTGCTGGATGCTGTAAAAATGACTAAGGATGCTTTAAATGACGAAGTGCCGTTAATTGGTTTTGCAGGCTCTCCATGGACTATTTTGTGTTATATGGTGCAAGGGCAGGGTTCTAAGAATTTTGATAAAGCAAAAGCTTTTTGTTTTCAAGAGCCTATTGCAGCGCATACATTATTGCAAAAAATAACCGACACTACTATAGCATATTTAAAAGCTAAGGTTGTAGCAGGCGTAGATGCAGTTCAGGTTTTTGATAGTTGGGGTGGAATGTTATCACCTGTAGATTATCAAGAATTTTCTTGGAAATACATTCAACAAATTATAGATGCTTTAAAGGATGATATTCCAGTAATTGCTTTCGGAAAAGGATGTTGGTTTGCTCTTAAAGAAATGGGGCAGTCGGGTGCTTCAGCACTTGGAGTAGACTGGACATGCTCAGCAGTAAATGCGAGGTATTTATCGGGAGGAAAAATCACACTGCAAGGTAATTTCGATCCTTCTCGATTGCTATCTCCGCCAGCAGAAATTAAAAAAATGGTTACTCAAATGATAAATGAGTTTGGTAAAGATCGCTACATAGCTAACTTAGGGCATGGAATTTTACCAAATATTCCTGTTGCTAATGCACAAGCTTTTGTAGATGCAGTAAAAGAATATAGAGGATAGTTTGATGCTTTAAAGGCAAAATAATCAAGGTTTCTTTCGAGCCTTAACAAATGTTTAAATTTGTGCAATTTTTTCAAAATAAAAATAGCCCACAAAAATTGATTTTTGTGGGCTATTAAGTTTTAAGAAAATGATTTACATCATTCCTGGCATTCCGCCTCCACCCATTGGTGGGCCTGCAGGAACATCTTCTTTAATGTCTACTAAAGCACATTCGGTAGTTAATATCATTCCTGAAACTGATGCGGCATTTTCTAACGCTACACGAGTTACTTTTTTAGGATCAATAATACCAGCTTTAAGCATATCTACATAGTTATCAGATTTAGCATCATAACCAAAATCTTTTTTCCCTTCAATAACTTTAGCAATTACAACAGAGCCCTCTCCACCAGCATTTTGTACAATTGTGCGTAAAGGAGCTTCAATAGCTCGGTTTACAATTTGTACACCAGTTGCCTCGTCAGCATTATCTGTTTTTACTTTATCTAAAGTGTTCTTAGCTCTAACTAAAGCAACACCTCCACCGGCAACAATACCTTCTTCTACAGCGGCTCTGGTTGCGTGTAAGGCATCGTCTACACGATCCTTCTTCTCTTTCATTTCTACCTCACTAGCTGCACCAACATAAAGTACGGCAACACCACCAGCAAGTTTAGCTAAACGTTCTTGTAATTTTTCACGGTCATAATCAGAAGTTGTAGATTCAATTTGAGATTTAATTTGATTGATTCTGTTCTTGATTAAATCTTCCTCACCAGCTCCATTTACAATCGTAGTGTTGTCTTTATCGATAGCTACTTTTTCGGAAGTTCCTAATTGTTCAAGAGTTGTAGTTTCTAAAGAAAAACCTCTTTCTTCAGAAATAACAGTTCCTCCTGTTAATATGGCGATATCTTCAAGCATTGCTTTTCTGCGATCTCCAAATCCTGGAGCTTTTACAGCAGCAATTTTTAAAGCACCTCTTAATTTATTTACTACTAAAGTAGCTAAGGCTTCTCCATCAACATCTTCTGCAATAATTAATAGAGGTTTTCCTGTTTGCGCCACAGGCTCCAATATTGGAAGTAAATCTTTCATTGAAGATATCTTCTTGTCGTAAAGAAGGATATACGGAGTTTCTAATTCCGTAGTCATTTTTTCACTATTAGTAGTGAAATAAGGAGAAAGGTATCCTCTGTCAAATTGCATTCCTTCAACAACATCCACATAAGTTTCAGTTCCTTTAGCTTCTTCAACAGTTATTACACCTTCTTTACCTACTTTTCCAAAAGCTGTAGCGATTAATTCACCAATAACTTTATCGTTGTTAGCAGAAATTGAAGCAACTTGTTCTATTTTTTCAGAAGAACTTCCAACTTCTTGTGTTTGTTTTTGTAAATCCGCAACAATAACTTCAACAGCCTTGTCAATTCCTCTTTTAAGATCCATTGGGTTGGCGCCAGCAGCAACGTTTTTTAATCCTTCTTTTACGATGGCTTGCGCTAAAACAGTTGCGGTAGTTGTACCATCACCAGCTAAATCATTAGTTTTTGAAGCTACTTCTTTAACCATTTGAGCTCCCATATTTTCAAGCGCATCTTCAAGTTCGATTTCTTTAGCTACAGAAACACCATCTTTAGTAACAGTTGGAGCTCCAAAGGACTTACTTATTACAACATTACGCCCTTTAGGACCTAAAGTTACTTTTACAGCATTGGCTAATGCATCCACACCACGCTTAATTCCATCACGTGCTTCTATATCAAATTTAATTTGTTTTGCCATTTTCTTAAGCTTTATAGCTTCCAGCATTTAGCTGTTAGCTGTTTTGATTCTTAAATAATTTTTTAATAATGAAAAGTTAAAGGCTAATATAATAGCCAATAGTAACTAATTATACGATTGCAAGTATATCGTCTTCACGCATTATAATGTAGTCGCCACCTTCTTCTTTTAATTCAGTACCGGCATATTTTCCGTAAAGAACAGTGTCTCCAACTTTAACAGTCATATCGTGATCTTTTTTTCCGTTACCAACGGCAACTACTTTACCCTTTTGAGGTTTTTCTTTTGCAGTATCTGGAATAAATAATCCAGAAGCAGTTTTTGTTTCAGCTGCTACAGGCTCTATTAGTACTCGGTCAGCCAATGGTTTAATTGATATTCCCATATTAATATATTTTATTATTTAATTTAAATTTAGTAAAGTCTGTTTTTCAGAAATTATGCCATTTCAAATTTGCTGACATATTTAAACTAAAAATGCCGACTTGTCAGTTACAAATCGGCATTTTTATATGATTTAAAGCTGTAACTATTCAGCGCTATCAGTATCTTCATTAAGCTCAGGAATTACTTCTTCTATAGCATCACCTTCACCTACTTTTGAATCTTGAAAACCTCTACCATCCATTATAGAAACATTAGAAAGTAATATTAATGCAAGTAATAAAGTTGCTAAAGCCCAAGTACTTTTATCTAGGAAATCTGTAGTTTTTTGTACCCCTCCCATTTGTTGCGTACTGCCGCCAAACGAAGAAGATAAACCACCCCCTTTTGGATTTTGAACCATTATTACTAAAACAAGTAGTAATGCAACTACTACTATTAATATTAAAAATATAGAAAATGTACTCATAATTTATTGATTGTTATCCTGCAATTTTTTAATCGCCCGAATTTGGTCTGCAAATAAACCACTTTTTTCGGGATTTTTCAAACTTAAAATTTTGTAAGCTTGAATTGCTTTTTTATAATTTTTTTGGGCAATATATACTTTAGCTAAAGTTTCAGTCATTAAATTTTCGGACTCCACGCTTTGCAATGGAGCTAAATTCACTGTTGGCGAAGATTTCTTAGCAGGCTTTATTTTAGGGTTGGTCTTTAAAAACCGGTCAATTAAAGGGCTTTCAATTAATTTCTTTTTTTTGGATTTCGTTTCTTCTCTAACTATAGGCTGTATACTAGTAAGCTTCAACCATTCTGAAAAAGAATGTGTTTCGTTTGCAGGGAACTCTAAAGGTGCGTTTGGTTGAATGTTAATTGAAGTGTTGCTGTCTTCTTTTTCTTTTTTGTATTCAATAGAAGTACTCTGTAAATCAATATTTGTAGGGGCTGCCCCTTTATTGTTAAAAACTACAGTTTCTTTTTTTTCTGTAGCGACTATTTTATTTTCTTCAATGCTAACAGCTGTTGTTTCTTCAGCTACTTTCTTTGGAGAAGTAAAGCTTGGACTAGTTATAAAGTGAAACAAAACATCCCTGTCCGTAGTATAAGCAGCAGTTTCTTTTAGTTTTTGATTGTATAAGAAGCTATTATTCAGTTTCAAGGCTTTAAGTTGAATTGCTTTAATTGCTTGGAAATAGGGATAGTCAGAAATTAGCGATTGCAAATCCGATAATTCAGCTGCAGAAGTTTCGTTAGGATGATTGAGTAAGTGGGTTATTTTTTCGATTTTCATAACTACCAACGTGCTAAAGTTTCTGTAACCATGTCTTGTGTTAATCGCTCTATAATTACATCATAAGCTTCTTGCTCAAGCGAGCCCGTTAGTTGGGCGGCTCCTGAGTAATCAAAAAAGAAACTAAAGTTTTTTTCGATATCATTATTTTCGTTTTTAGTGTCTATATAGCGCATACGCACACCTATAGTAAGTCTGTTTTCTGCGGCAGTTTGGTCTGCAGTAGCTGTGTTTGGAGCAATATAATAATTGATAATTTCTCCTTCATATACGATATCACCGTTTTTGGTAGTTAAATCTAAATTGGTTTGATTTAAAATATAGTCTTGTAATTCAGTGGTTAATTGCCTGTCTAATGAAGGAATAATAATTGCTGCTTCGTTGGTAAACGGACGCACTTCAAAAGTTTTTATTTCAGGGCCAATAGCAATACCGGTAAACGAATAAATACCACAAGCTGTTAATAGCGTAGAGGTAGTAATTAAAAGTAAAAGTTTTATGAGTTTCATTACAGGTCGTATTGTTTTATTTTTCGATATAAAGTACGCTCACTAATACCTAATTCTTCAGCGGCAAGTTTTCGTTTTCCTTGATGTCGCTCTAGAGATTTTTTTATAAGCTCTAATTCTTTGTCTTGCAAGGACAAAGTTTCTTCCTCTTGAACTTCTTCCGCAAAATGATATTTATCCACTTCTTTAGGGTTGTGTTTGGTGGCTTCTATTTGCAAATAGCTAGAATCTTGGGGGCTAGATGTTGTGTTGTTATAGCTTGTGGAGGCTATAAATGCATTTTCGTCATCATCACTTCCGTATATTTTGTTGATTAGATGTTCATTGTCTTCTTTTACCTTTTTGCCATCACTATTTTTCATTAACTCTAAAGTTAATTTTTTAAGATCGCTTAGGTCACTTTTCATGTCAAAAAGAACCTTGTAAAGAATTTCACGTTCATTTTTAAAATCACTATCCGAAGATTTGTCATCAATAACAGCCGGTAAATTAGTGCCTGAGTTAGGGAGGTAGTTTTTAAGATTAATGGCTGAAATAGTTCGCTCTTGTTCTAATACCGATATTTGCTCAGCAACATTTCGTAACTGACGAATATTACCATTCCAATGATATTTTTCTAGTAAAAATATAGCATCATCGGCAAGTCGTATTGTTGGCATTTTATATTTAGAAGCAAAATCAGAAGCAAATTTTCTAAACAATAAATGAATATCACCTTTGCGTTCTCGCAAAGAAGGAAGGTTAATTTCTACAGTGCTTAAGCGGTAGTATAAATCTTCTCTAAATTTTCCTTTTTTGATCGCTTCAAACATCTTAACATTTGTAGCAGCTACAATGCGAACATCTGTTTTTTGAACTTTTGAAGAACCTACTTTAATAAATTCTTTATTTTCTAATACGCGTAATAATCGTACTTGAGTAGTCAGTGGTAATTCACCAACTTCGTCCAGAAAAATAGTACCACCATCGGCTTCTTCAAAATAACCACTGCGGGTTGCGATTGCGCCTGTAAATGCACCTTTTTCATGTCCAAAAAGTTCACTGTCAATTGTTCCTTCGGGAATGGCACCACAGTTAACGGCAATTAATTTTCCGTGTTTTCTTCTGGATAAAGAATGTACGATTTTAGGCATGCTTTCTTTACCTACACCACTTTCACCTGTAATTAATACCGAAATATCAGTTGGGGCAACTTGTATTGCTTTTTCAATGGCACGATTTAGCCCAGCATCGTTCCCTATAATTCCAAAGCGTTGTTTTGTGGCTTGTACGGATTCCATAATCGTTAATTATAAATTCAAAAATTTTGAATTACAAATTTTAATAAATATAAATTTTATGTGTTTTGAAAGATCTTGAAATCAAGTATTAATAGATTGAATTTCAAGATGCCGTATTTAATTATTTTCAGAATAGCCTACAGCTTTCCCAATCATAGTTGCGCTAGTGCAGCTTTCAATTTTAACATTTACAAAATCTCCAACTTTGTAATTTTCTTTAGGGAAAACGGCAACGGCATTTTGAGTTGTTCGACCACTCCATTGCTCGTTGGAACGTTTTGATTCTTTTTCAATTAAAATTTCAACGGTTTGCCCCACAAATTGAGTCATTCGTTCTCCACTGTGTTTTTGTTGAAGATCTATGATTTCTGCAAGGCGCCTTTTCTTAACTTCGTTAGGAATATCATCCTCCATTTTTCTTCCAGCCGTTGTTCCAGGGCGTTCAGAATAAGCAAACATAAACCCGTAATCGTATTTTACGAATTCCATCATCGACAAGGTATCCTTGTGGTCTTGTTCCGTTTCAGTAGGGAAGCCTACAATAATATCTTGTGAAATTGCGCAGTCAGGAATGCGGTTTTTAATATTGGTAATTAAATCTTTATATTCTTCTCGAGTATGCTGGCGATTCATTTCCTTTAGAATACGATCACTACCACTTTGTATAGGTAAATGAATGTACTTGCAAATGTTTTTATGCTTAGCCATAGTGTCGATAACATCCATGGTCATGTCTTGAGGATTTGACGTTGTAAAGCGTAAGCGAAGTTTAGGATATTTTGTAGCTACCATATCCATAAGCATAGCAAAGTTGGTAGAGGTTGCCTTTTGAAGATCGCTTGCTTTTTCAAAATCTTTTTTCAGCCCTCCGCCATACCAAAGAAAGCTATCCACATTTTGGCCTAATAAGGTAATTTCTTTAAAGTTTTTAGCTACTAAATCATCAATTTCCTCCATAATGCTTTGAGGATCTCTACTTCTTTCTCGTCCGCGAGTAAAAGGGACCACGCAAAAGGTACACATGTTATCGCACCCACGTGTAATGGTTACAAATGCCGATACTCCGTTGCTTTGAAGTCTTACAGGAGCAATATCGCCGTAAGTTTCATCTCTGGATAAAATTACATTTACAGCATCGCGTCCAGCATCAACTTCTTTAATTAAATTAGGAAGGTCCTTGTAGGCATCAGGTCCAACAACTAAGTCAACTATTTTTTCTTCTTCTAAAAATTTATCTTTCAAGCGTTCGGCCATGCAGCCTAAAACGCCCACTTTCATATTCTTATTATGGCTGTTTTTAACAGCGTTATATTTTTGTAGGCGCTTGCGAACGGTTTGCTCAGCTTTATCTCTTATAGAGCAAGTATTGACTAGTACTAGGTCCGCTTCTTCTAAATTAGTAGTGGTGCTAAAACCTTCGGAAGCCATAATGGAGGCTACCACTTCGCTGTCGCTAAAATTCATTTGACAACCGTAACTTTCAATAAAAAGTTTACGCTTATTTTGGGTGTTGTTTTCCAAAATTAAAGCTTCTCCTTGTCTTTGCTCGTCAATAATCTTTTCCATTAACTTTAAATTCTTGTTTGGATGGGCAAATATAATACATATTCACTTTATTGTGACAATATGTCAGAAATGAAATGAATTTGCAATGTTAAACTATATATAAATAAAAAAACTTCTTTTCTTTAAAAGCTAGTAAAATAGGGTGTTGAGTGCCATTTGTATTCTTGCAAAAAAGATTTACTTATATAAAAGGGTTGCAAAGCATAGTAAAATTAATATACTTTTGTGAAAGTAAAATATACATAAATGGCTAAGAACTTAGTAATTGTAGAGTCCCCAGCAAAAGCAAAAACGATAGAAAAATTTTTAGGGAAAGATTATGTGGTACACTCAAGTTTTGGGCATATTGCAGATTTGCCTTCTAAAGAATTGGGGGTAGATGTAGAGGGAGATTTTTTGCCTAAGTATATTGTATCGGACGATAAAAAAGATGTAGTTAGAAAGTTAAAAAACTTAGCTAAGAAAGCAGAAATGGTTTGGTTAGCGAGTGATGAGGATCGCGAGGGAGAAGCAATTGCATGGCACTTGGCGGAGTCATTAGAATTAGATAAGACGCATACTAAACGTATTGTTTTTCATGAGATTACGAAGCCAGCTATTTTAAAAGCAATTGAAAATCCACGTGAAATAGATTATAACTTGGTAAATGCGCAACAAGCACGCCGCGTTTTAGATCGATTGGTTGGCTATGAATTATCTCCAGTATTATGGCGTAAGGTTAAAGGAGGGCTTTCGGCAGGAAGAGTGCAATCGGTATCGGTGCGATTAATTGTAGAGCGTGAGCGCGAGGTACTAGGATTTAAGGCAAAGGCTTCTTACCGAATTGATGCTGAGTTTAGTGCAAATGGAAAAAGGTTTAAAGCAAAATTACCTAAAAATTTTACGAGTAAAAAAGAAGCGGAATCATTTATTCAAAAAAATATTGGAGCCAATTATAAAGTAGCCGATTTAACTAAAAAGCCAGCTAAAAAGTCTCCTGCAGCTCCATTTACAACTTCAACATTACAACAAGAAGCGGCGCGAAAATTATATTTTTCAGTATCTAAAACTATGAATATGGCGCAACGTTTATATGAGGCGGGTCATATCACTTATATGAGAACTGATAGTGTAAATTTATCAAAGCAAGCTCAAGATGGTGCTACTGAAGAAATTATCGCTGCTTACGGTAAGGAATACAGTAAAACACGCCAATATAAAGGAAAATCAAAAGGAGCTCAAGAGGCTCACGAAGCTATACGACCTACTAATTTTGCAAAGCATACAGTAAATGCTGAGTATGATCAACAACGGTTGTATGAGTTAATATGGAAACGAGCCATTGCTTCGCAAATGAGTGATGCGCAATTAGAACGTACAAATGTTCGAATTGATGCAGATAAGCATGATGAAATATTCACTGCAAATGGTGAAATGATAAAATTTGAAGGTTTCCTTAAAGTTTATTTAGAAGGAAATGATGATGAAGATGAGGAGCAAGATGGTATTTTACCAGCAATGAAGGTGAATGATGTGCTAGCTAATGGTTATATAAAGGCTACCGAGCGTTTTACAAGGCCTCCTAGTAGGTATACGGAAGCATCTTTAGTAAAGCGATTAGAGGAGTTAGGTATTGGTAGACCATCAACATATGCACCAACAATTACAACAATTCAAAATAGAAAATATATTGAAAAAGGTACTAATGAGGGGGAACTACGTGGTTATGCCCAAATAGTACTAAAAAAAGGAGAGGTTAAAGAAACTAAGCTTGAAGAAAAAGTAGGTAGTAACAAAGGTAAATTAGTGCCAACTGATGTGGGTATGGTGGTTAACGACTTCTTAGTAGAACATTTTTCGGCGATATTGGATTATAATTTTACGGCTAAAGTTGAAGAGGATTTCGATGAAATTGCGGCTGGTAATGAAGAGTGGACACATATGATGAAAACTTTTTATAAGGATTTTCATCCAGTAGTTGAGGATGTTGCTCAAAATGCTGAGCGCGAAGTGGGAGAGCGTATTTTAGGGAAAGATCCTGAAAGTGGAAAACCGGTAAGTGTGCGTTTGGGTAAATTTGGGCCAATGGTACAAATAGGATCTGTTGAAGATGAAGAAAAACCTCGTTTTGCAAGTTTAAGTCCTGGTCAAACGCTTAGTAATTTAACTTTTGAAGAAGCGATGGATTTGTTTCAGCTTCCAAAAGATTTAGGAAATTATAAGGAGCAAGCGGTAATTGTTTCTAATGGGCGATATGGTCCGTACATTAAATATGGAGATAAATATGTTTCTTTAGAAAAAGGAGAAGATCCAATGAGTGTCGATATGGCTCGTGCTACCGAGTTAATTGATGCAAAGGAAAAAGCAGATGCTCCTATTTATGAGCATGATGGACTTCCAGTACAAAAAGGTGTGGGGCGTTTTGGACCCTATTTAAAATGGAATTCGTTATTTATTAACGTAAATAAAAAGTACGATTTTGACAATCTTACTGATGAAGAAATTGTTACTTTAATAGAAGAAAAGAAACAAAAAGAAATAGACAAGGTATTACATCATTGGGAAGAAGAAGGAATTCGTGTGGAAAAAGCTCGATGGGGAAGAAGTAATATTTTAAAAGGAAAAATAAAAATTGAACTTCCTAAAACAGTGGATGCGACAAAGCTTACGCTAGAAGAAGTTCAAGGTATTATTGAAAAACAAGGACCTAAGAAAAAAGCGCCTGCCAAGAAAAAAACAGCAGCTAAAAAGAAAACAACCACTGCAAAAAAGAAGGCTCCTGCGAAACGTAAAACAGCGGCTAAGAAATAAGTATGTTAGATTTTCTTAAACCAGTATCTCAGGAGTTAGCGGATTATGTTGCTTTGTTGCCAAACCATGCTATAGGGAATAATATTAGTTTGCATACAATTCAAGATTTTCCTGAATTTATAGCTGGTAGTATTGTTGTTTTTACGGTAAATGAAAACAGGAATTCAAATGTTTCTGTAGCGGAAGATGTTAATTTTGATGGAATTCGGAAACAGTTTTACAAACTAGCCAAAGGTGATTGGGTAATTGATTTAGTGGATGTTGGTGAGATAGCTTCAGGCGATGCCATTACAGATACATATTATTTAGTAACTAAGCTTGTCGAAGAGATTCATAAAGCTTCGTGTATTCCCGTAATTATAGGAGGAGGGCAAGATGTAACTTATGCTAATTATAGGGCGTATAGTCACGATAAAGGCATGGTTAACCTAGTGAATGTAGACTCTTGTTTCGATTTAGGGAATGTAGAATTACCGATGACAAACGAATCTTATGTGGGTAAAATAGTTGTCGATCAGCCGTATAATTTATTTAATTATACCAATATCGGATACCAAAGCTATTATGTGGCTCCGGAAGAGTTAGATTTAATAGAACGGATGTTTTTTGATTTATATCGCTTGGGAGAAATTTCAAATAATATAACAATAGCAGAGCCCGTGATGAGAGATGCTGATATTGTCTCGGTTGATTTAAACGTTTTGGAAGCAGGTTTTTATGGTGAAAACCCTAACGGTTTATCCGGAAAAGAACTGTGTGCTTTGACAAGGTATGCAGGAATTAGTGATAAGGTTTCAAGTTTTGGTATTTATGAATATCAAAATGAAAAATGTTCTAAATCAAGCGATCAACTTGTGGCTCAGTTAATTTGGTATTTTATCGAAGGTGTAAGTTGTCGATGGTCCGAAACAGGAGAGTTAGCAGCTATGGATGTTATTCATTATCAAGTTCCGGTGGACGATCAAGTACTGTCTTTTTATAAAAGTAATGTCACCGAGCGCTGGTGGATGGAAATAACACCTTCCGCAAGTCTAGATAATATTTTGACATCAAATACGTTATTACCGTGTACCTATTCCGATTATGAGAAAGCTTGTAATCAAAATATTCCAGAGCGTTGGTTTAATGCAAAAATGAAATATGAAATGTAATATGTATGCGATTATAAAATTTTGTCGTTAAAAAAATTGTTTTTTTGAAAATTAATAAATAGGTTTACTACCTTGAACTAATAAAAGATCTTAACCTAAGAAAAGTTATGAAGAAACTATTGATGTTTGCAGCCGCCCTTGCTGCCTTGATTAGTTGTACTCCTTCCAAAAATGGACAATTAACAGGATTAAAAGGAAAAGCTTGGCATCCTGAAAAACCTTATGGAATGACATTAGTGCCAGGTGGTGCTTTTATCATGGGTAAGGCTGATGATGATAAGGCGGGTCTTCAAAATGCCCCTACTAAAACGGTAACAGTGCGTTCTTTTTATATGGATGAAACTGAAATAACCAATTCAGAATACCGTCAGTTTACAGAGTGGGTTAAGGATTCAATTACATTGTTTGAATTGGCAAAACTTGCGGATGACGTTGGTGCTGAACAGGAAGAAGGGATAGGGCAATTCTCTTTTAAAGCTTCTGATGAGGAGGAATTAAATGCTTATCAACAATATATTAAAGATAATTACGAAGGTACAGGAGAAACGGGTTATGAGGGTCGTGCTCTTAACTGGGATAATGATCCTGATGAGTTGAGTACGGAGGATTATGATGAGTATATTTCTGAAGTAATGGATACGTTATATGTTAGAGCAGAAGAGTCTTATAACGGTGTGAGGATATTTAAAACAGAAAAATTAAAATACGATTATAAAAGTTACGATATTGAGTCAATGGCTCGTTCTAAGAATAGAAATTCTAAGGATTTCCTTAGAAGAGAAGCTGTCGAGATTTATCCGGATACTACAGTTTGGATTAGAGATTTTAACTATTCGTATAATGAGCCAATGCATGATCAGTATTTTTACCATACAGCATACGATGAGTATCCTGTAGTTGGTGTTACTTGGAAACAAGCCAAAGCGTTTTGTGACTGGAGAACAAAATACGAGAATGACGCTCGAAAAAACAAGAAAAACCTAGATCGTGTTTCGCGTTACCGTTTGCCTACAGAGGCAGAATGGGAATATGCTGCACGTGGCGGTTTGGAATCAGCAACATTTCCTTGGGGAGGTCCTTATGCTAAAAACGACAGAGGTTGTTTCTTGGCGAATTTTAAGCCTAACAGAGGAGATTATGCAGCAGATCAGGCATTATATACGGTGGAGGCTAAATCATTTGACCCAAATGATTATGGATTGTATAATATGGCAGGTAACGTTTCGGAATGGATTAATTCTTCATACGATCCAGCGGCTTATGAGTATACGTCATCAATGAATCCTAATTCTAATAACGACGAAAATAAACGTAAAGTAATTCGTGGCGGTTCTTGGAAAGATGTAGCTTATTTTTTACAAGTAAGTACACGTGATTATGAGTACGCCGATTCAGCGCGTAGTTACATTGGTTTCCGTACGGTACAAGATTATATGGGTACCGATGTTACAGGAGGTCAAAATTAATTTGAAATAAAGCCCCAAACTTTATATATTTAATTTATTATTAACATATTTAACAACTTAACAAACTTTATTTATTATGGCAAATCAATCTAGAGGTTTCAAAAAATTTATGGCAATGGCCTATGGTCTAGGTGCAGCAATTGTAATTGTTGGTGCATTATTCAAAATTATTCACTTTGAAATAGGACCTTTAACAGGTAACGTAATGCTTACTATTGGATTAGTTACTGAAGCACTTATTTTTGCAATCTCAGCATTTGAACCAATCGAAGAAGAAACAGATTGGTCATTAGTGTATCCTGAATTAGCGGGAGGTGAAAAGAAAAAAAGAGATGAGAAGAAACCTAAAGATGAGAAAGGTTTATTGTCTGAGAAATTAGATGCAATGCTTAAAGAAGCAAAATTAGATGCAAGTGTTTTTTCTAGTTTAGGAGAAAGTGTTCGTAATTTTGAAGGTGCTGCAAAAGGAATCGCTCCTACTGTGGATAGCATTGCTTCTCAAAGAAAATATAGTGAAGAAATGACGTTAGCAGCGCAGCAAATGGAATCTTTAAATGGTCTTTACAAGGTTCAATTAGAGTCTTCTCAAAGGCAATCTGATGCTAATAAAGCAATAGCAGATAATGCTACCAAGTTAAAAGAACAAATGGAGAGTCTTGCTACAAACTTATCTTCTTTAAATGGAGTATATGGTGGTATGTTAAGCGCAATGTCTAAAAACTAATTAGTTTTTATTTTAAAATTATTAATCAATAAAAAAAACTAATTAGAATGGCAGGAGGTAAACAAACCGCTAGGCAGAAGATGATTAATCTGATGTACTTAATATTTATTGCGATGTTAGCATTAAATATGTCAAAAGAAGTACTTTCAGCATTTGGTCTGATGAACGAAAAGCTAACCGAATCTAATGTGAATACAGACGCAAGAAATGCGGCTTTCATGGAAGGTTTAAATGAAAAAGTTAGTGAGCAACCAGAAAAATACAAGCCTTTAAGAGATAAGGCAGTTAAAGTTGAGGCTTTAGCAAAAGATTTTAGTGGGTATATAGCTAAACTAAAATCCAATATGACTAATGGTCTTGAGGATCCTACTCAGTATGAGGTTATGGATAAAGGAGATTATTTAGATAATCATTTCTTTACTCCTTCAGGTCCTAGTGCAGAAGGAAAAGAATTTCTTAGTAAAATTGATGGTTTTAAGAAAGGAGTTGCAAGTATTTTAGGAGATGGTTATCCAGAAATAACAGCAGGAATAGAAAAAGACTTTGCTACTAAGCCAGTTACAAGAAAAAAAGATAACATAGAAGTTGAATGGTTGGATTATCATTATAAAGGATTTCCTTTAGTGGCATCTTTAACTAAATTAACTCAGATGCAAGCTGATATTAAGAAGACTGAAAACGAAGTGCTTTCTGCAATGTTGTCGGGACAATTAAAATCAGAAGTTTCATTATCTAATTTTGAAGCTATTGTTGTTCCAGAAAAAACAGCTTTTTTCTCTAATGAGCAATTTAAAGGTAAAATTATCTTAGGTAAAAAGGATAAGACTTTAAAAGCTCATAAAGTAACTGTAAATGGAAGGGATTTAAAACCTGAGTCAATGCAGGAAGGGCAAACTATTCTAAGTTTCCCTGCCGGTAGTGTAGGACAACGTAAAATAAAAGGTGAATTTCAATTTAAGGAAGGTGATTCTATTGTAACTATTCCTATCTCTAGTGAGTATGCAGTAATCCCTAAACCAAATTCAGCAGTTATATCTGCCGATAAAATGAATGTTGTATATAGAGGTGTTGTAAATCCTATGACAATATCTATACCTGGTGTTCCAAATATTACTGCTAATGCTCCTGGACTAAGCAAAAAGTCGGGAAGCTCATATAATATGGATGTTACTAGTGTAAAATCACGCGAAGTAAGTATCAACGTTAGTGGTACACTTAATGGTCAAAAGATTTCGAATACTAAAAAATTCAGAATCAAAGATATTCCAAGACCAGTTGGAACTGTCCGCGGTGAAGATGGAGCTATTAAGATGACAAAGTCTTCTTTGTCAAACTCATCTGTAGGTGCAATATTGCCTGATTTTGATTTTAATTTAAAACTTAGAGTGTCTGGTTTTAAAATTAAAATACCAGGCCAACCAACAGTGCGTGTTTCTGGAAATAAATTAAATAGCCGTGCTAAGAGTGCTTTAAAAAGATCAAAACGCGGTGAGTCTGTACAAATATTCGATATTAATGCTAAGTTAGCTTCAGGAAGCTCATACAGAGTTAAAAAAGTGTCTCCTGTTATTGTTGAATTAACAAACTAATAATTTTTGTAATTATGAATTTGAATAAGTTTTTAGCTTACGGTCTATGCGCTTTTGCATCGATTTCATCCTTTGGGCAAGCAAATATATTAAATGCAGATAACCCTGATGAGATTGGAAAAAAGACAGCACAGCAAATTGAAAATGATAATGATAATCCGTTAGAGTACGGATACGTAGATGATCGTGATGTACTGTGGGCAAAAACAACATGGGAAACTATTGATTTAGATGAACGTGTTAATTTTCCTCTTTACTACCCAATTGATACTGTAAATATCGGATCTGATAGAAGGTCTTTGTATGAAGTATTAATGAAAGGTATTCGAAGTGGTGAATTAACAAATGTATATTCCGATTCTTATTTTACTGAAAAAAGAACATTAGAGGACTTAAGTGCTACAATCAAAAGAACGGATACTACTGATTATGGATTTGAGCAACTTAATGCAGGTGAAAATGTTTCTAATGAATACATTGAAACTCGTGAGTTAACTTCTCAGGATATTGCTGAATATAAAATCAAAGGAATTTGGTATTTTGATAAAAGGCAGGGAGAATTAAAATATCGTTTATTAGGAATAGCGCCTGTTGCTCCCGATGTAAACTTTATTGATGATGAAGAGCCAGATTTAGTGCCTCTTTTTTGGGTGTATTATCCACATGTTCGAGAGATGTTACACAATGCTAAAGCATTCAATAGTCAAAATACTTACAAGCCTATTTCGTTTGATCATATTTTGAATTCTAGAAGATTTAGTAGTGTTATTTATCGAGAGGATAATGAGCAAGGGGATCGTAAGGTAGAAGATTATATTAATGATAATGCATTATTGCAATTGTTAGAGAGTCAGCGTATAAAAGAAAGTATACGTGATTTTGAACAAGATATGTGGAATTATTAACATAGTTATTTTTCATTAAATAGTTCACATAAGCGCCTTTGGAAAACCAAAGGCGCTTATTTTTTAAAAATATATGGAGGTTGACTTTATAATTGTTGGTTTTGGTATTGCGGGCATGTCTATGGCTTTTCAGCTTGAAAAAGAAGGGAAGTCTGTTTTTATTATTGATGGAAACGAAACAAAAGCATCTATTGTTGCGGCAGGACTTTACAATCCTGTAATTTTAAAACGATTTACTCTTGCTTGGGGTGCTGAAGAGCAAATGCACTATGCTGAAAATTTTTATAGTGAATTGAGTCAATATTTAGGCATTGAAACAACAAGAAGTTTATCTGTATTTAGAAAATTTAATAATCCTCAAGAGCAGAATAAATGGTTTAGCCGATTGGATAATCCACAGTTAAAAAAGTATTTATCACCCAAGTTAACAAATACAATTTCTTCAGGTATTGCTAGTGAATTTAAATTTGGTGAAGTTAAGCTTACGGGTAAGGTATTGATATCTGACATATTTAATGCTTATTCGATGCTTTTAAAAAAATCCAATAGATTCTTAAGTGAGGAATTCGACTATAAGCAACTCGACTTAAGTAATTCTTCAGTAAATTATAATGGTATTAAATCAAAACATATCATTTTTTGTGAAGGACATAAAATGTTGCAAAACCCTTATTTTAAAGAGTTGCCATTAGTTTGTAATAGAGGGGGTTATTTAATTATAAAATCCGATGATTTGAACCTTCAAGTAGCAGTTAAATCTTATTATTTTATCATTCCTTTGGGTGATAACAAATATAAATTTGGAGCAACTTACGGTCACCGTTTTACAAAAAATCATGATGTTTTAGCCAAACAAGAGCTTATTGAGCGATTGGATGATTTAATTAATGTTTCCTATACTATTGTTGATTTTATTGTTGGTGTTAGGCCTACAGTTATAGATAGAAGACCTCTTTTGGGACAGCATAAACAACTTAAGCAATTGTATGTGATGAATGGAATGGGAACTAGAGGGGTTTTACTTGCACCTACAGCTTCTTTTCATCAAAAAGAATTGATGATTAATGATGTAAGTTTACCTAATGAAATGGATATTAATCGTTTTGATTAGTTTTCTTTGATTTTTTTTTATTGTATTTCATAAATAAATTAATCCATATATTCCGGGATAATCTCATTTCTAAGGGGAGTAAACCAATTACCGCTATGCATATTAAAATAAAGCTAGTGAGTAAGCTATTTTGTAGGAGTAAATGTGACATTAAAAAAACAGCTACTCCTAAGGCAACACCAATGGCATAACTTACATACATCGCTCCATAAAAAAAAGAAGGTTCAATTTTATACTTAGTATTGCAATGTGTGCAACGATCATGCATTTCGAAAAGTTGATTTAATATAAAAGGATTCTTTTTTTTATACATGCTTTCGTTTTGACATACAGGGCAAGTTCCCAAAATAATACTATATAACACGGTGCCTTTAAGTAATTTCATGATGCTTTTGTTATAGTAAATGCAATACAATTTTAAAGTAAAGTTATCGTTTTTATGATTACTTGTGTTGCATATATTAATATAAATTGAAGTCATGGGCTTCTTTTATTCTACATAAAAAATGAGCATCTTTGCATAAAAATATAGTGTATGCTAAACATTCATAATCTTTCAATTTCTTTTGCTGGAGAATTTCTATTTGAGGAAATCACCTTTAAAGTAACTCCTGGAGATAGGATTGGTTTAGTAGGTAAAAATGGTGCGGGTAAATCAACCATGCTTAAAATATTATCCGGTGATCAAGAATCCGATACAGGGCAAATTGCCATGGAAAAAAATACAAGAATCGGTTTTTTAAGACAGGATATTGATTTTGTCGAAGGGCGAACGGTTTTGGACGAAGCCTATGAAGCTTTTGAAGAAATTAAAACTCTAGAGCGCCAAATCGAAGAAATTAATAATCAGTTAACAGTACGTACGGATTACGAAAGTGATAGTTATAGCAAGCTTATAGAAGATGTAAGTGATTTTACGGAACATTATGAAATTCTTGGAGGGTATAATTACCAAGGCAATACTGAAAAAGTACTCTTAGGTTTAGGTTTTAAATCTGAAGATTTTAATAATCTCACAGACACTTTTTCGGGAGGGTGGCGCATGCGAATAGAATTGGCTAAATTGTTACTTCAAAATAATGATTTATTATTGTTAGATGAGCCTACAAACCACTTAGATATTGAATCTATTATTTGGTTAGAAAACTTTCTTAAATCATATGCTGGAGCTGTAGTGATTGTTTCTCACGATAAAATGTTTTTGGATAATGTAACTAATCGTACCATTGAAATTTCTTTAGGAAAAATATATGATTACGATAAGCCTTATTCAGAATACTTAGTGCTTAGAGAAGAAATTCGCGAACAGCAATTAGCAACTCAAAAAAATCAATCTAAACAAATAGAGCAAACCGAAAAATTGATTGAGAAGTTTAGGGCAAAAGCTTCAAAAGCTTCCATGGCGCAATCTTTGATGAAGAAGTTAGATAAGATTGATAGAATAGAAGTAGACGAAGATGACAATTCAGTAATGAATATTAAATTTCCAGTAAGCATACAGCCAGGAAAAGTTGTTGTAGAGGCTGAAGGTGCGGGTAAAGCCTATGGAGATAAAGTAATATTGGAAAATATTGATTTGCTAGTAGAAAGAGGCAGTAAAGTAGCTTTTGTTGGTCAAAACGGACAAGGTAAATCTACGCTTGCCAAGATGATTGTTAGCGAGTTGGAATTTACAGGAAGCCTTAAGCTTGGCCATAATGTACAGTTAGGATATTTTGCACAAAATCAAGCAGAGTACTTGGACGGTGAATTATCAATTCATGAAACGATGATCAATGCTGCGAACGAAAAAACACGAAGTAAAGTTAGAGATATGCTTGGTTCTTTTTTGTTTAGAGGGGATGAAGTAGATAAAAAAGTAAAAGTACTTTCGGGTGGAGAGCGAAATAGGTTGGCACTTTGTAAATTATTGTTACAACCTATAAATGTTTTGGTGATGGATGAACCTACTAACCATCTTGATATAAAATCTAAAAACGTACTAAAGTCTGCGCTTGAAAATTTTGAAGGAACCCTGCTATTAGTTTCTCACGATAGGGATTTTTTACAAGGACTTACTAATAAAGTGTACGAATTTAAAGATAGAAACATTAAAGAATACTTGGGCGATATCGATTACTATTTGGAAGAACGAAAAGTATTGAATCTTCGAGAAATAGAAAAAACAACTAAGGTGGTTTCTAAGAAAAAAGAAAAACCTACTTCGACCTATGAGAGTGATAAAAAAATAAAAACACTCCAAAATAAAATAAGTAATGCTGAATCGAAGATTAATAATTTGGAAAAGAAAATTGAAAAATTGGATCAAAAATTGTTAAACAATTACGAAGAAGCTATGAAAGAAAAAAACTTTTTAAGCTCCTATGAAAAACTTAAAAAAGACCTTCAGGAACAAATGGAGGTTTGGGAGCAATTACAAGAACAAGTGGAACAGTTAGTATAAAATAAGATGAAAGATTTTCAAGAAATAGACGTAAACTCACATGCTTTATCTTGGGTTGGTAAAATTCATTATGACTTTGGCTTTATAACGCAAAGCGCGTTCAAAAAAAATGGTTTAGACCTTACAAAAGAAGAATGGAGTGTTTTAAAGAGATTACACGTTAACGATGGTCAATTTATGAACGATCTTGCGTATATTACACACAGAGATAAAGTGTCTATGATGCGTGTGGTGAATTCAATGGTTAAGAAAGACTACATATATAGAAGGCCCGATGGGCAGGACAAACGTGTAAATAGAATTTTTTTAACGGCTTATGGTAAGCAAATTGTTGAAAAAGTTTTGCCTATTATGTACGAGCTTATACCAGAAGTACAGGATAGTTTAACAAAAGATGAAAGGGAAGTTTTAATTAATGCCCTTAAAAAAGTAAAAGCCCGTATGGCTGAAATTGCAGAAGATAAAGGTTTGATTTAATCTAATTTTAATGATTGAACACTTTTTTCAATGTCCCTACTGCTGGGAAAACGTTTCAATGCTAATTGATGAAAGCATCAGTAAGCAAACATATGTAGAGGATTGTGAGGTTTGTTGTAATCCAATGCAAGTTTCGGTAAGTTGTTATGCTAATGAATTAATTGATTTTAGTGCTATTGACCTTGAGCAATAGCTTTGAACAAAATACTTTTTATTATTTTTTAAGTTTTAATCGATAAACTAAAAAAAGGTTGTATATTTGCACCACTCTAAACAGCGGTTGGTATTATGAACCAAAAGTTAAAAGCTAGGTGTTTAATAGAGTGTTCAACGCGGGATAGAGCAGTAGGTAGCTCGTCGGGCTCATAACCCGAAGGTCACTGGTTCGAGTCCAGTTCCCGCTACTAATTAAAAGCCATAACTTAATTGTTGTGGCTTTTTTTAGTTTTATAATAAAAAATATAAATACTACAATAGTCTTTTAGGATACCTCAAGATCTGTGGTTTTTTTATTCAAAAAAGGCGATTGTTTGCCTCTTCTTTTTTATTTCACAAATCAATAGTTGTGCGTTATTATTTAATTATTATTTGATAATTAATATTGATGATTGTTTTTTTTAAGTTTTTTTATTGGCGTTTTAATGGGTGATTTGTTAATGGGTGACCTTATGGTTCGTTATCTTAAAACAAGGGCTTAAATCTTTTTATTTCGTGTTTTTTTGAAATCTTAGATATAATTAGGCTTTGTTGTATTTCTTACTTTTTTAATTACTTAAGTGTAATTCTAGTCTTAATTATATAGATTAAAAGTGTTTTATTGAATTGTTTGAGGTGAAATGGTTGATAATCGACTGTTTTGTGCATGATATCGTTTTTTTTTTTAAAATGTAACTAGCTGTTAGTCAGTTGCTGTTTAAATAGCTTATATTTATTGTTGAAAACTATTTCGATTAAAGTGTAAGGTTTGGTTTTTTAACATTTATTCAGATACTAATTAAAAATACAGGATATGAAAAAAAGAATACGATTAACTAGATTGTCAGAATTTAAATCTCTGCTAGTCTTAGTTGTATTGATTTTTGTCAATGTTAGTGTGGGTGCTCAGTGCGTTGGTCCGCCAAATGATTGTGATAATGATGGTATTGTTAATTCTGTCGATGAAGATGATGATAATGATGGAATTACAGATTCCAATGAATTTTTATGTCCTAATCCATTTGATGGTCCGGTTGTTTCACCCACATCAGTTAATCCTAATCAAAATGGGCTGACTGGGGTGGTTGAGATGACAACTCAAACAGGGCGTCTTTATACTGTTGATGGGACTTCCCCTTACAACATACGTAGAGCTACTAATGCTTTTCTTTCTACGGATCAAGATTTACAGCCTGATGATCCAAGGCTTACAGTGCCGCCAACTCAAAATGTGGTTATTTCTGTGCTTCCGGCAAACCGTTCAGGAGATGGTTTGGGGCCTTTTACAACAGATATTGTAATTAACTTTCCTATTCCACAGCGCTCATTTGTTATTAGAGCACTAGATTTTGATTTAACGCCACAAAATGATTTTGAATTTATTACTGACTTTTCAATACCTCCTACAAATTTAACTGGTGCTGGGGTGTTGTCAACGGCAGATCAAAACATAACTTTGGGTAATGGAGATCCATTTGTTGTTCCTGCGGGAACAGCAGCTTCGGGTTTGGTAGGGCCTGCTAGTGGAGGTCAAAATTTCGATATTCAATGGGTCTTTGATGAGCCTGTAAACCAACTTACTTTTACAGTTGGTAGAACACAAGAAAGCTTTGGTGTTTCGTTGTTGTTTGGGTTTAATGTTTGTGATGCTGATAATGATGGTATTGAAGATTCTGTAGATTTAGATTCTGATAATGATGGTTGCCCGGATGTTATAGAAGCTGGCGGTACAGATAATGATGGTGATGGTATTTTAGGTGACACTGCTACAGTGGTTAATCCAACAAATGGTTTGGTTATCACGCCAGGAAGTGGAGATGTTACAGGTGGGTATCAAGATCCTCCACCCCTTGATCCAGCGAATGGTTTTGATGCGGAGGCTAGATATTTTAGCCTTGCTAATATTGTATCTACTCAAGTGTTGGTAACCCCTGCGGTTGATCAAACGGTAGCTGTTGCTGAAACGGCTATGTTTTCACCATCAGTAGAAGCGGCAAGTACTACTGAACATGTTGGTTTTACGCCGTCGACAATGCCTGATTTCACATTACCTAGCCCTGCTACGGATGTTTCTGGTGATACGGTTTATGAATGGTTTATAGGAGATCCTAATTCAGGGGGGGTAGCTTTGATGGATAACGCTACTTATACAATTGACCCTAGTACGGGTCAGTTGAATGTATTGGCTACACAGTCCTTAGATGGTACGCAATATTGTTTACGCGTAACGCATCCAGATAATTTATGTTTTGAAGATATTTCATGTGTAGTGCTTAATGTAACCGCAACACCTCCAACTGCTGAAGGTGATTCGGAAACAGGCGTTACAGGAATGGCCGTGACCGTTGACGTATTAGGAAATGATAATGATCCAGAAAATATGTTAGATCCTGAATCTGTTCAAATTGCAGGAACGGAGAATCCAGGGGATCCTTTAGTGATTCCTGGTGAAGGTACTTGGACTATTGATACTGATTCTACTTCACCAACATTTGGACAAATAACGTTTACACCGTTAGCTGATTTTACAGCAGATCCTACACCAATAGAATATAATGTTTCTGACGTAGATGGTAATGAAAGTAACCCTGCTACGGTAACAATAGATTACGCAGCGCAGCCTCCTGTTGTTGTTGATGATACAGTTACAGCTAATACACCTCCAGGAAGTGTTGTTACTATAGATGTATTAGATAACGATAGTGATCCTGATGCTGCTGTAGGAGGGATGATAGATCCAACTACAGTTAGTCTAGCGTTGCCAGATCCTTCAGATCCCAATGCATTGCCAGTAACAGATGTTGTTTTAGATGAAGACGGTGATGTTATTGGTTTTACAGTTCCAGGTGAAGGAGAGTGGCAGGTTAACCCTGTTACCGGTGAGTTAAGTTTTATACCTGAGTCTGGGTTTTTAGGGGACCCATCTCCTGTTCAATATACAGTAAGAGATAATGATGGCAATCCAAGCCAAGATCCACCTGCGACTGTAACTGTTGGTTACATCCCTGTTGCAGAGCCTGATGAAAGTCTAGGAAATACTTTAGGAGATCCAGTCACGATTGATGTTACGGCGAATGATCAAAACTTTGACCCAACAGAAGATACAGTGTCTTTACTTGACCCTTCAGGCAATCCTGTATCGTCATTAGATACACCAGAAGGTACATGGACTGTTGGTCCAAACGGAGTAGTTACCTTTACACCATGTACGGCTGCAGGTGTTCCTAATGCTAGTTGTTTGGGTGAATTTGTAGGGAGTCCAGCGCCAGTAAGTTATGTTATTACTGATGCGGATGGAAATGTCAGCGATCCTTCTGCTCCAATTACTGTTGGTTATGACGTACCACCAGTTGCCACAGATGATGAGAGTTTAGATAATAGCATAGGAGATGCGGTTTCTTTGGATATCATAAACGCCGAT
>CANNCQ010000022.1 GCA_947503135.1 uncultured Aquimarina sp.
CTTTGATAATCCAGTAACCATTTTTGCTAAAAAAGTAAACGAAATTAACTTTTTGCACTTATGACTTGAATGCAGGATTTTTAAGTGATATGAAGCAATTAATAAATGAAATATCAAATTGTAATGTTTGTAAGAAATATTTACAACATGGCGTGAGACCTGTAATTAGTGCTCATCCAGAAAGTAAAATAATTATTATAGGTCAGGCTCCAGGGATGGCTGTACATAAATCTGGAATTCCTTGGGATGATAAAAGCGGAGAAAACTTAAGGAATTGGATGAAAATTGACAAGGTTGACTTTTACAACTCAAAAAAAATATCCATAGTCCCTATGGGTTTTTGTTATCCGGGAAAAGGTAAATCAGGCGACTTACCCCCTAGAAAAGAATGTGCTCCATTATGGCATCCAGCTTTATTGGATCATTTACAAAATGTAGAATTAATTCTTTTAATAGGTAAGTATGCGCAAGACTATTATTTAAATAAAAGCAGTCATAAAACGCTCACAGAAAACGTGAAAAATTTTCAACAATACCTGCCTAAATACTTTGTGCTTCCACATCCTTCACCAAGAAATAATATTTGGCAGGCTAAAAACGAATGGTTTTCGCGCTTGGTAATTCCTGAACTACAAAAAGAAATAAAGCGAGTTTTAAATTAACTATTATTAAAATAGTAGTATTATCCTCATTTTATAGTCAACAAATTGCTACATTCGGTTTGGAACATTAATACCTAACAATCCAAAACCAGACTTTACAATACTTCCTACCCACTGTGACAGTTGAGCTCTAAATAAAATTAAAGATTCCGTTTCTGCTCCAAAAATAGGCACATTTTGAAAAAACGAATTATACGCCTTTACTAAATCATATACATAATTGGCTATTAAAGCAGGGCTGTATTGTTTTGCTGCTTGCTGTATTACTTCTGGGTACAATTGTATTTGTTTTAATACTTCTCGTTCCTTTTCGTGTAATTCAACTCCTGTAATATCGGTAGTTTGATCGTGTGCCGATTTTCTTATTATAGCCTGTATTCGCGCATATGTATATTGAATAAAAGGACCTGTATTCCCTTGAAAATCAATAGAAGCCTTAGGGTCAAAAAGTATGCGTTTTTTAGGGTCTACTTTTAAAATAAAATATTTTAAAGCTCCTGAGCCTATTGTAGTATATACCTCTTGTTTTTGTTCCTCCGAATATCCATCCAACTTTCCTAATTCTTCAGAAATGGTTGCTGCTGTGTTTTTCATTTCATCAATTAAATCATCTGCATCCACAACGGTACCTTCCCTACTCTTCATTTTACCGCTTGGTAAATCTACCATTCCATAACTCAAATGAAATAAATCTTCTGCCCAAGCAAAATCTAATTTTTTCAAAATTAAAAACAATACTTTAAAGTGGTAATCTTGCTCATTACCTACTGTATAAACCATACCACTTACCGAAAAATCTTTAGCTCGTTGTATAGCTGTACCAATATCTTGAGTCATATATACCGAAGTACCATCACTACGCAATACTAATTTTTCATCCAGTCCTTCGTCTGACAAATCAATCCATACAGAACCATCGTCTTTTTTATAAAAAACACCTTTAGCTAAACCTTCTTCAACTGTATCTTTTCCTAATTTATAGGTATCACTTTCATAATAATTTTTATCAAAATTTACTCCTAATTTATCGTACGTTTCTTTAAAACCGGCGTACACCCACTGGTTCATCATTTCCCAAAGTGCAATTACTTCTGTATCGCCTGCTTCCCATTTACGAAGCATTTCTTGAGTTTCTAATATTAATGGAGCTTGCTTTTTGGCTTCTTCTTTATCAACACCCTTTTCTACTAATTCTTCGATCTCTTTTTTATATTCTTGATCAAACTTTACATAGTAATTCCCTACTAATTTATCGCCTTTTAAGCCTGTAGTTTCTGGTGTCTCTCCATTTCCATATTTTTTCCATGCTAACATGGACTTACAGATATGAATTCCTCTATCGTTTATAATTTGAGTTTTAAAAACTTTTTTTCCACTAGCTGCTAAAATTTCTGCAACCGAGTATCCCAATAAATTATTTCGAATATGTCCCAAGTGCAAAGGCTTATTCGTATTTGGTGATGAATACTCCACCATAACCCCATTAGTATCCGCTGCAGCTACAAAACCGTATGTTGTATTTGATTTATGTGTATTGAAAAAATCAAAATAATAACTATCAGCAATTACTAAATTCAAGAAACCTTTAACTACATTGAATGCAGTAATTTCAGCTACATTTTCTTGTAAATATGCTCCAATTTGCGAACCTATTTGTACTGGATTACCTTTAATTACTCGTAGCATTGAAAACACTACCAAAGTAATATCTCCCTCAAACTCCTTTCGAGTTGGTTGAAATTCCACGGAAGGAAGTTCAACTTTAAATAAATTTAAAGTTGCCTCTTGTACCTTTTGAGTAAGTAATTGCTGAATATCCATAACTAATAATTTAAAGGCGCAAAGATAATTGAATTACACAGGAAATAATTACGAAATAAAAATATTTAAAACTGATGTTAAACAGTGTTAATCAAATTTTAATAGTTAGTCTTTGAGAGTATCTTGTTGAAGTAGTTACGTTTTAAATTACAAATACTAGAAGCTATGTTGCTAAATATTTCACATAATGACAAGGAAATCAAACGCAAAATTGACGAAGCTGTTGGGGCTCCATTTTCCTTATTGGAACGAATTAAAAGTAAAGGAGTGGGCTCTCCTAAACTTAACATTTCAGCCGCAAGTAATACTATTTATAACTTATTACAATTAGATCAAAGTAGAAATACCTGTAATATAGAATTACGTCCTAAAGGAATTATTATAGGTTTTCAAAAACGATTAGAAGTTTACGCTTTAATAATTCCGTATTACAAACTAAATATATACAAAGGCGAATCAGAAATTTACAGTTTCTACAAAGACCATTATTTTATAAAAATAGAAGCCAAAGCAAACAATACTGCTATCCATAAATTTATCAGTAAAATATTATCCGAGAAAGAAAAACAGTCCCCTACAAGATTAGAAGATTTATAATTTTAAAACCTGATCTTCTATTAAAACTTATGCAAAACTATTTGCGATCTATTTATTATCATTAAAATTCAATTTATGAAAGTACTACTAACGGGAGCAAACGGATATATTGGAATGCGCTTACTACCACTTTTAGTTAAAGCAGGCCATGATGTTATTTGCTGTGTTCGAAATCCCAATAGGTTTTACGTAGACAAAGCCTTAAGAGATCACGTACAAGTTATACAAGTCGACTTTCTAAAAGAAGTAGATACCTCTAAATTTCCTACAAATATTGACATTGCCTATTACCTTATCCACTCCATGTCATCATCAATCGAAGATTTTGATAGTATGGAAGCTCTTTCTGCTACAAATTTTAATACATACATGGATTACTCAAATACCAAACAGGTAATTTATTTAAGTGGCATTGTAAATGATGATCATTTATCTAAACACCTCCAATCACGGAAAAATGTAGAGCAGTTACTATACAAAGCAAAAAATTCACTAACGGTATTAAGAGCTGGAATTATTGTAGGTTCAGGTAGTTCTTCTTTTGAAATTATTAGAGATTTATGCGAAAAACTTCCCTTTATGATTACTCCAAAATGGGTATATACAAAAACACAACCTATTGGAATTAGGGACGTTTTAAAGTTTTTAATTGGTGTACTAAATAAAGAAGAATGTTTTAATGAAAGTTTTGACATTGCAGGCCCTAACGTAATTACCTATAAAGAAATGCTTTACTTATATGCCCGCTATAGAAAAATACCGTTATATATAGTTACCATACCTATAATGACCCCAAAATTATCTTCGTATTGGCTATTTTTTGTTACATCCACTTCCTATAAATTGGCAATGAATTTAGTGGATAGTATGAAAGTGCCTGTTATTGCTAAAAATAATAAGCTTCAAGAATTGCTAGGTATTAAAACAATGACCTATACTAAAGCCCTAAGTTTAGCCTTTACAAAAATTGAACAAAATCAAGTAGTTTCAAGCTGGAAAGATTCTAAAATTAGTGGACGCTATCGTAAAAGTTTACAAAAATACGTTAGTGTACCTGTAAATGGTTGCTTAAGAGATCACAAGTCAATTACCATTAACGATATAGAACTTACGCTAAACAGAATTTGGTCTATTGGAGGGAATACAGGATGGTATTATGGTGATTGGATGTGGAAAATTCGAGGTCATTTTGACAAAATATTTGGAGGCGTAGGCCTGCGAAGAGGTCGTACACATAAAGACCGCATAAACTCCGGTGATGTAATTGATTTTTGGCGTGTTTTAGTCGCCGACAAAGAAAAAAGAAGACTGTTGCTTTTCGCTGAAATGCGCTTACCAGGAGAAGCTTGGTTGGAGTTTACAATCGACAAAAATAATGTACTCCACCAAACAGCCACATTTAGACCTAAAGGATTATTAGGAAGGTTGTACTGGTATAGTTTAGTACCTTTTCACTACTTTATTTTTAATGGAATGCTTAAAAAAATCGCCAAATAGTTCAGTACAAAACCACCTAAACGGTATAATCGGCTAAGGTTGTATTTTCGAGAATTTTTAACGTACTATCGCGCACCTGAATCATTAATTTATGAGCCGAACACTTATTTTCGTCAGGGCAATCATCACATTTTTCATAAAAATTGAGACTAACACAAGGTAACATAGCAATAGGTCCTTCCAACGTTCTAATAATTTTTGACATGGAAATTTCTTGCGGAACTTTCAATAAATAATATCCCCCAGTTTTTCCTTTCTTGGAACTCAATATCCCTGCTTTTTTTAAACTTAGTAAAATACTTTCCAAATATTTTTGGGATATATTTTCGCTCTTAGCAATTTCTGAAATAGAAACAGGAGTAGTACACTTTTTTTTAGCAATATAAGTAAGTGCCTTTAAACCGTATTTCGTTTTTTTAGATAACATTTACAAATCTTAATTAGTTAAAAAGTGCCTTTATTAAGTTACTAATTCTACTCTACTAATATAGTTATTCTGCATAAAAAAAGCCTACTAAATTAGTAGGCTTTGATTTATATACTTTTATTGCAAATTATCTCTTTTCAACTTCTTTAAAATCTCTTAAGTTTTCACCAGTATAAATTTGTCTTGGTCTTCCTATAGGCTCTTTATTTAAGCGCATTTCTCTCCATTGTGCAATCCAACCTGGCAAACGTCCTAAAGCAAACATTACTGTAAACATATCTGTTGGAATACCTAAAGCACGATAAATAATTCCTGAATAAAAATCAACGTTAGGATACAACTTACGCTTTACAAAATAATCGTCATTCAATGCTTCTTGCTCTAATCCTTTTGCAATATCTAAAATAGGGTCATTAACTCCTAAATCTGCTAATACTTCATCTGCAGCAACCTTAATTATTTTAGCTCTAGGATCAAAATTCTTATATACTCTGTGTCCAAAGCCCATTAAACGGAAAGGATCTTCTTTGTCTTTCGCTTTAGCCATGTATTTCTTAGTGTCACCACCGTCCTGCTTAATACCTTCAAGCATTTCTAAAACAGCTTGGTTAGCACCTCCATGAAGTGGCCCCCATAATGCCGAAATACCCGCAGAAATAGAAGCAAACAAACCTGCATGAGACGAACCTACAATACGTACCGTAGAGGTAGAACAATTTTGTTCATGATCAGCGTGTAAAATAAGTAATTTATCTAAAGCTTCAATTATAACATCGTTCTGCTTATATTCCGCACTTGGCTTTTTAAATAACAACTTTGCAATATTTTCAACATACCCCAAAGAATCGTCACCATAATCTAAAGCATACCCTTGTTTTTTACGCAACGCCCAAGATACCAATACTGGGAATTTCCCCATTAGAGTAACAATAGCATTGTACATTTCCTCTTCAGAATCTACATCTTCCGACTCAGGATTAAAAGCAATTAAAGCACTTGTTAAAGATGCTAATACTCCCATAGGGTGAGCAGACTTAGGAAAGCCATCTAAAATCTTTTTCACATCTTCGTCAACATACGACTGTGCTTTTATATCAGCTTCAAATTTTAATAACACTTCTTTTGAAGGAAGTTCACCAAAAATTAACAAATATGCTGTTTCTAAAAAATCAGCTTTTTCAGCTAAATCCTCAATAGAATAGCCTCGGTAACGTAAAATCCCTTGTTCTCCATCAAGGTATGTGATTTTACTAGTACAGCTTCCTGTATTTTTAAACCCCGGATCAATTGTAATTACCCCATTAGTAGCACCCCTCAGCGCTTTAATGTCAATAGCTACTTCGTTTTCGGTTCCTTTAATTAATGGAAACTCATATTTTTTACCGTCTATCTCTAAAGATGCTTTATCTGACATATTTTGATTTACTTTTTTATATTATTTTTGAAGAAATGCTAAAGTACAAATTATAAGCGATATTTTTCGCTTTTAAACAAGCTAATAGAGTAAAAATACTTAAGTATTAACATATATTTAAAATTAATTTTACTTGAGGTAAGTCCTTGTTCTATTGATTTATACATTTCGTAAAACAAAAAAGGCTACTCAAAATGAGTAGCCTTTAAAAAATATAGAAAAATATTATTTTACTTTAAATGCATTTTCTTGAGGAAAGTAAGCAACAGTACCTAATTCTTCTTCAATACGTAATAACTGATTATATTTAGCCATACGATCAGAACGTGAAGCTGAACCTGTTTTAATTTGTCCACAGTTTAATGCTACTGCTAAATCAGCAATAGTATTATCTTCAGTTTCACCTGAACGGTGAGACATTACAGAAGTATAACCTGCATTATGCGCCATATTTACAGCTGCTATAGTTTCAGTTAATGTTCCTATTTGGTTAACTTTAATTAATATAGAGTTAGCAATATCTTCTTTGATACCTCGAGATAAACGCTCTACATTAGTCACAAATAAATCATCTCCTACTAATTGTACTTTATCACCGATTTTATCAGTTAAGTATTTCCAACCAGCCCAGTCATTTTCATCCATACCATCTTCAATAGAAATGATTGGATATTTAGCTGCCAATTCAGCTAAATAATCAGCTTGTTCTTCACTAGTTCTTATTACACCTGCAGCGCCTTCGAACTTAGTATAGTCATATTTACCATCTACAAAAAATTCTGCTGCTGCACAGTCTAAAGCAACTTTAACATCGTCTCCAAAAGTGTAACCCGCATTAGTAACTGCTAATTTAATAGAGTCTAAAGCATCTTCAGTTCCACCTTCTAAGTTTGGCGCAAATCCTCCTTCATCACCTACAGCAGTACTTAATCCACGATCGTGAAGTACTTTCTTTAAGTTGTGAAAAATTTCAGTTCCCATTTGCATTGCATGTGTAAAGTTTTTAGCTTTCACAGGCATTACCATAAACTCTTGAAAAGCGATAGGCGCATCAGAGTGAGATCCTCCATTAATAATATTCATCATCGGAACAGGAAGTGTATTAGCACTTACTCCACCAACGTAACGGTATAAAGGAATATTTAATTCATTTGCTGCTGCTTTTGCAACCGCTAAAGAAACTCCTAATATTGCGTTAGCTCCTAACTTAGATTTGTTTGGAGTACCGTCTAGTTCGATCATTAATTGATCGATTAAGTTTTGGTCAAAAATTGAGTATCCTACTAATTCTTCAGCAATAATTTCATTTACATTACCTACTGCTTTAAGCACACCTTTACCCATGTAATCTTTTCCGCCATCACGTAACTCTACAGCTTCGTGTTCTCCTGTTGAAGCTCCAGATGGTACTGCAGCTCTACCAAGCACTCCATTTTCTGTTACTACATCTACTTCTACTGTTGGATTTCCGCGCGAATCTAAAATTTGTCTTGCGTGAACATTAACGATAATACTCATTATTATTGAATTTAGTTTATTTTAAAATCTTCGCAATATACTGAATACTTAAGTATTTAATATTGCTAAATTGTTATATATTTTTATTTTTTCAAATTTGCTATAAATTGATCGAACAAGTAAGTTCCATCATTAGGTCCTGGACTAGCTTCAGGATGATATTGTACCGAAAAGCAATTTTTATCTTTAATCTTAATTCCTGCAACTGTTTTGTCATTCAAATGCTCATGTGTTACTTCTATGTTAGGGTTTTGATCAGCACTTTCCCTATCTACAGCAAAACCGTGGTTTTGAGAAGAAATCTCACCCTTTCCGGTTAGTAAGTTTTTAACGGGGTGGTTAATACCTCTATGCCCATTAAACATTTTAAAAGTTTTCACACCTTGAGAAATAGCCAACACTTGATGCCCTAAACAAATTCCAAAAGTTGGTAAATTTTCTTCTACTAGTTGCTTAGCTACATTAATTGCATTTTCTAAAGGTTCTGGATCTCCAGGCCCGTTAGACAAAAAGTAACCATCTGGATTCCAAGCTTTCATTTCTGCCAATGAAGTGTCAAATGGAAATACTTTTATATAAGCATCTCTTTTAGCGAGATTTCTCAATATATTTTTCTTTATACCAAGGTCTAAAGCCGCAATCTTATACTTAGCACTTGGCTCTCCAAAAAAATAAGGTTCTTTTGTAGAAACTTTAGATGAAAGCTCTAACCCTTTCATATCAGGAGTATCAGCCAATTGTTGTTTTAACTTATTAATATCGTCAACCTCTGTAGATATTACAGCATTCATAGCTCCATTATCTCTAATGTAACTTACTAATGCACGTGTATCAACATCTGAAATTGCAAGTAAGTTATTCTCCTCTAAAAAAGATTGTAACGACTTGGAACCGGGTCTTGAAAACTCGTAACTAAAATTTTTAACTACTAAACCCGCTATTTTAATAGAATTTGATTCCACATCTTCATCAATGGTACCGTAATTACCAATATGCGCATTAGTCGCTACCATTATTTGCCCTGAGTAAGACGGATCGGTGAAAATCTCTTGATATCCTGTCATTCCAGTGTTGAAACAAACCTCTCCAAATGCACTTCCTTCTTTTCCTACAGCTTTCCCATGGAATATAGTTCCGTCAGAAAGTAAAATAATTGCTTTTTTCTTAGATTGGTATTTCATTTGCTACAATTTTTTTTTGAAATCGGTATTGATCTATTTCTATGATTTCCTCTAGTTAATTAGGACCAGACAAATCTGCGCAAAAGTACTGTATTTTGTTTTTATTTAAAATGAATTTTCTAAATTATTTTGAAAAAGAAGACCATTACTGGTTATCTATTTTTATAAAAATTGAAACACACAAAAAAAGCCATCAATTTCTTGATGGCTTTTAAAATATAGAAATTAGAATTAATCTATTCTTCTTCGTTAGTTGCAGGAGCCTCTACAGCTGGAGCAGCTTTTTTAGATCTACCACGACGGGTAGATTTTTTAGCTACTGATTTCCCTGGAGTATAGATTTCATTAAAGTCTACCAACTCTATCATTGCCATTTCAGCATTATCTCCTAAACGGTTACCTAATTTAATGATTCGAGTATATCCTCCTGGACGATCCCCTACTTTAGGAGCTACAGTTCTGAATAATTCAGTTACTGCCTCTTTTTGTCTTAGTTTAGAAAAAACTAATCTTCTATTGTGTGTAGAATCTACTTTTGACTTAGTTACTAAAGGCTCTAAAAATTGCTTTACAGCTTTTGCTTTTGCTAAAGTAGTGTTGATTCTCTTGTGCTCAATGATTGAACTAGCCATATTAGCTAACATTGCGCTACGGTGAGCTGTTTTTCTACCTAAATGATTTATTTTTTTTCCGTGTCTCATGACATTTTTATTTTACATCATCTTGCTCTACCCATTCTGAGGAGCAAAAAAATGATGAATTAATCTTTATCTAATTTGTATTTTGCAAGGTCCATTCCGAAGCTTAAACCTTTAACATTAACAAGCTCTTCTAATTCAGTAAGGGATTTCTTACCAAAGTTTCTAAACTTCATTAAGTCATTTTTATTGAAAGATACTAAATCTCCTAAGGTATCAACTTCAGCAGCTTTTAAACAATTAAGTGCACGTACAGATAAATCCATATCGATTAACTTAGTTTTTAGTAACTGACGCATGTGTAATGATTCCTCATCATAAGTTTCAGTTTGCGCTATTTCATCCGCCTCTAAAGTAATTCGCTCATCAGAGAATAACATAAAGTGGTGAATTAAAATCTTTGCTGCTTCTGTCAATGCGTCTTTAGGATGAATTGAACCATCTGAAACAATTTCGAAAACTAACTTTTCGTAATCCGTTTTCTGCTCTACACGGTAATTTTCAATGCTATATTTAACATTTTTAATTGGAGTATAAATAGAATCTGTAAAAATAGTTCCTACAGGGGCATTAGCTTTCTTGTTATCATCAGCAGGTACGTAACCTCTACCCTTTTCAATAGCGATTTCTAATTCAAGCTTAACTGATTTGTCTAAATTACAGATTACTAAATCTGGATTTAAAACTTGGAAACCAGAAATAAATTTCTGAAAGTCTCCCGCAGTAAGTTGTTCTTGACCAGAAACTGAAATTGAAACAGTTTCATTGTCTACATCTTCTATTTGTCTTTTAAAACGAACCTGTTTTAAGTTCAAAATAATTTCAGTAACATCTTCAACAACACCTGTTAATGTTGAAAACTCATGATCAACACCATCAATACGCATAGAGGTGATCGCAAAACCTTCTAAAGAAGAAAGCAATACACGACGTAACGCATTACCGATAGTTAAACCATAACCTGGCTCTAAAGGTCTGAATTCGAATTTACCTTCAAATTCTGTAGAGTCTATCATGATAACCTTATCAGGTTTCTGAAAATTTAATATTGCCATTTTTTCTTCGTTTTAATTGTTTTTTAGTTGCGCGGTATGAAAGTATGAAGAAAACAAACAAACCCTTTGGCTAGAAAACAATATGATAAATATATTATTTAGAGTAAAGTTCTACGATGAACTGCTCATTAATTGTTTCAGGAATCTGAATACGCTGTGGTATAGAAACGTATGTTCCTTGCTTAGTTTCATTGTTAAAAGTCATCCACTCATAAACAGCGCTATTTGCGCTTAATGAGTTTGTAACTACAGCTAAAGACTTAGATTTTTCACGAACACCGATAACATCACCAACTTTAACTTGGTACGATGGAATGTTTAAAATCTCACCATTAACAGTAATATGTCTGTGTGAAACTAATTGACGCGCACCACTTCTAGAAGGTGCAATACCCATACGATAAACAACGTTATCTAAACGAGATTCACATAATTGAAGTAAAACTTCACCAGTAATTCCAGTAGAACGTGTTGCTTTATCAAACATATTACGGAATTGCTTTTCTAGAATCCCATAAGTATATTTAGCTTTTTGCTTTTCCATTAACTGAACCGCATATTCACTTTTCTTTCCACGACGACGGTTATTTCCGTGTTGCCCTGGTGGGTAATTTCTTTTTTCAAAAGATTTATCATCTCCGAATATTGCTTGTCCGAATTTACGAGCAATTTTTGATTTTGGACCGGTATATCTAGCCATTACTATAAAATAGATTAAAAATTAAATGGGTGTTTATGAATTAAGGTCACTGTCCTTCGATAAACAAAAGCCCCAAAGATACTATAAATAAATTGAATTAGACTCTACGTCTTTTTGGTGGACGACATCCATTATGCGGCATAGGTGTAACATCAATAATCTCTGTTACTTCTATCCCTGCATTATGTAATGATCTCATAGCTGACTCTCTACCATTACCTGGACCTTTAACGTAAACTTTTACCTTTTTAAGACCAGCTTCAAGAGCTACTTTTGCACAATCTTCTGCTGCTAATTGAGCTGCGTAAGGAGTATTCTTTTTAGAACCTCTAAAACCCATTTTACCTGCAGATGACCAAGCAATAACATCACCTTTTTTATTTGTTAACGAAATAATGATATTGTTGAAAGATGCTGTAACATGAGCTTCACCCACAGCTTCAACAATAACTTTACGTTTTTTTGTTGTTGACTTTGCCATACTTTGTTTATTTAGAAATTGATATTGAAATTAATGTTTACACATTGGTACCAATAGCTATTCTAATTATTATTTAGTCGCCTTTTTCTTGTTAGCAACAGTTTTACGCTTACCTTTTCTTGTTCTTGAGTTATTCTTAGTGCGTTGACCTCTTAAAGGTAACCCTGCTCTATGACGAATACCACGGTAACAACCGATATCCATTAAACGTTTAATGTTTAATTGAGTTTCAGAACGCAATTCACCTTCGATTGTAAACTGACCAGCAGCCTCACGAATAGCACCTATTTGCTCATCATTCCAATCAGAAACTTTGATATCTTCATCAACTTTAGCAGTTGCCAAAATTTCTTTAGCTCTACTACTTCCGATTCCGAAAATGTAAGTTAACGCTATAACTCCTCGTTTTTGTTTAGGTATATCTACCCCTGCAATTCTAGCCATAATTACCCTTGTCTTTGTTTAAATCTAGGATTCTTTTTATTAATAACATAAAGACGTCCTTTTCTTCGAACGATCTTACAGTCAGCACTTCTCTTTTTTAATGATGCTCTAACTTTCATCTGTTTGTTTTTACAAATTAATCAAACGTTGCTTTGCTACCTTTCAGCCATGAAACGGCAACATTACTTGTTTAGTATCTATAAGTTATTCTAGCCTTAGATAAATCATAAGGACTCATTTCTAATTTAACTTTATCGCCCGGTAACAACTTTATGTAATGCATTCTCATTTTTCCAGAGATATGCGCCGTTACAACATGGCCATTTTCTAATTCTACACGAAACATTGCATTTGATAACGCCTCAATAATGCTTCCGTCTTGTTCAATTGCTGGTTGCTTTGCCATTATGCTACTGCTTTTCTTTTAGATCCAGTTTTCATTAAACCATCATAATGACGATTTAACATATAAGAATTTACTTGTTGAACAGTATCAATTGCAACACCCACCATAATTAATAGTGAAGTACCTCCAAAAAACAAAGCCCAACCTTGACTAACATTTAAAAAGTTTTTAGCTATTGCAGGAAAAATTGCAATAAGAGCCAAAAAAATAGAACCTGGTAATGTTATTTGAGACATAATCTTATCTAAATAATCACCAGTTTCTGTACCTGGTCTAAATCCAGGAACAAAACCTCCACTACGTTTTAAATCGTCTGCCATCTTATTAGTAGGCACAGTGATCGCAGTATAGAAATATGTGAAAACTATAATCAATAATGCGAAAACAAAATTATACCAAAAACCAAATATATCTGCAAAAGCTGTTGTAACTCCTTGTGCAGCTTCTGAATCAATCTTAGAAGCAACTAAACCAGGAACAAACATAATTGCTTGAGCAAAAATAATTGGCATCACACCTGATGCATTCAATTTCAAAGGTATGTATTGGCGTGAACCAAATATATTCTTCTCATAACCACCATCAGCAGTTCTACGAGCATATTGAACAGGCACTTGACGTACTGCCATTACTAATAGTATAGAAAGGAAAATAATAACAAACCAAACAACTAATTCTATTAAAACCATAATTAATCCCCCTCCTTCAGCACCGCCTAAGCGAGCAACAAGGTTTTGAAAAAATACTTGAGGTAAAGTTGCTATAATACCAACCATTATTAATAATGAAATACCGTTTCCGATACCTTTATCAGTAATACGTTCTCCTAACCACATGGCAAAAATACAACCTGTGGTCAAAATAATTACAGAAGAAATAACAAATAACGTCTGATTTTCCATAACAATCGCACCATCTTGAGAGATAGTATTCAATAAATTATAAACATAACCAGGGCCTTGAACCAATGAAATACCAATAGTTAACCAACGAGTGATTTGATTGATTCTCTTTCGTCCACTTTCGCCTTCCTTTTGTAATTTTTGTAAGTAAGGAATAGCAATTCCCATTAGTTGCACCACAATGGATGCAGAAATATATGGCATAATCCCTAAAGCAAATACCGATGCATTTGAAAAAGCACCACCTGTAAAGGCATTTAAAAGACCTAATAAACCGTCTTTAGTTTGATTACTTAAAGCCGCCAATTGTGAAGCATCAATACCAGGTAAAACAACCTGAGCCCCAAATCGGTAAACTAATAGCAAACCAAGAGTTAAAAGAATACGATTCTTTAACTCTTCGATTTTCCATATATTTTTTATAGTTTCAATAAACTTCATGTGTAGTTTGAATTAAAGAGTGATTGCTTCTCCACCAGCAGCTTCAATAGCAGCTTTTGCAGTAGCAGTAAATTTATGCGCAGATACTTTTAACTTCGCCTTTAACTCTCCTCTTCCTAGTATCTTAACTAATTCGTGTTTTCTAGCTAAACGAGCGCTAACTAAAGCATCAAAATCAACTACTTCAGAAATCTTACCAGCATCTACAAAAACTTGTAGCGTATCTAAATTAATTCCTTGATAATCTTTTCTATTGATGTTTGTAAACCCAAACTTAGGCACACGTCTTTGAAGTGGCATTTGACCTCCTTCAAAACCGATCTTTCTTGAGTATCCAGAACGAGACTTAGCTCCTTTGTGACCACGTGCAGCAGTACCACCTTTACCAGAACCCTGTCCACGACCTAAACGCTTTCCTTGACCTTTAACCGAACCTGAAGCAGGTTGTAAGTTACTTAAATTCATCTTTTATGCTTTTAAATCGTTTCAACAGAAACTAAATGTTGAACTTTATTTACCATTCCTAATATGTTAGGAGTATCTTGGTGCTCTACAGTTTGACCAATTTTCTTAAGTCCTAAAGCTTCTAGAACTCTTTTTTGGTTAGCCGTACGGTTTATAGCACTTTTCACTTTTGTTACTTTTATAGTTGCCATATCTTAAAATTAACCGTTAAACACTTTTTCTAAAGAAACACCTCTTTGATCAGCTACTTGTTTTGCTGAACGTAAACGTAATAAAGCATCAAAAGTTGCTTTTACCACGTTATGCGGATTACTAGATCCCTGATTTTTAGAAAGTACATCATGTACTCCTACAGCTTCTAATACAGCACGTATAGCACCACCAGCAATTACTCCAGTACCATTGGCTGCAGGAAGTAATAAAACTCTAGCTCCACCATACTTACCTTTTTGCTCATGTGGTAAAGTTCCTTTATTTAACGGAATACGAACTAAATTTTTCTTTGCATCTTCTACCGCTTTTGCAATAGCCTCAGCAACTTCTTTAGACTTACCTAAACCGTGACCTACAACACCATTTTCATCACCAACAACAACGATAGCTGAAAATCCGAAAGCACGTCCACCCTTAGTTACCTTAGTAACACGTTGAACACCTACTAAACGATCTTTTAATTCTAGACCACTAGGCTTTACTAATTCTGCGTTTTTATATTTTTGATACATATCTTCTTAGAATTTTAGACCCGCTTCTCTAGCTCCGTCTGCTAATGATTTAATTCTTCCATGGTATAAGTAACCACCTCTATCAAAAGCTACCGCCTCAACGCCAGCTTTTAATGCTTTACCTGCAATTGATTTACCAACTGCATTTGCCTTTTCAATTTTAGTTGCAGAAGCATCCACTAAATCTTTATCACGAGAAGAAGCAGCAACTAATGTTGTACCTGCAACGTCGTCTACGATTTGAGCGTAAATTTCTTTATTACTTCTAAAAACTGAAAGTCTAGGACGAGACGCCGTACCAGAAACAGTACCACGAATACGCTTTCTTATCTTTAATCTTCTTGATTCTTTTGAGAATGCCATAACTTTAGTTATTATGCAGATTTACCTGCTTTTCTTCTTAATTCTTCACCAACAAACTTCACACCTTTTCCTTTGTAAGGTTCTGGTCTACGGAAACCTCTGATTTTAGCAGCTACTTGCCCAACTAATTGCTTATCAAAAGAGGTAAGCTTAACAATTGGATTTTTACCTTTTTCAGATATTGTTTCGATTTTCACTTCCGGTGCTACATTAAGCACTATGTTATGTGAGAAACCTAAAGCTAAGTCTAATTTCTGACCTTGACTTGAAGCTCTATAACCAACACCTACTAATTCTAATTCTTTAGTAAATCCGTTAGAAACTCCTTCAATCATATTAGCCACTAATGCACGGTATAAACCATGCTTAGCCTTATGATCTTTTATTTCAGATGGTCTTTCAAAAGTAATTTGACCATCTTCAACATTAGCAGTAATCTCCTCAATATCTTGAGTAAGCTCTCCTAATTTTCCTTTAACAGTAACAATGCTTCCTTTCACTTCAACAGTGACACCAGACGGTATAGTTACTGGATTTTTACCAATTCTTGACATTTTTCTGTCTTTTTACTGTTAATAAACGTAACAAAGTACTTCTCCACCAACATTTTCACGTTGTGCTTGCTTACCAGTCATAACTCCATGAGAAGTCGAAACGATAGCAATACCTAAACCATTTAAGATTCTTGGTAATGTTGAAGCTCCAGAATACTTACGTAAACCTGGAGTACTTATTCTTTGCAAATCTTGGATAACTGGCTCTTTAGTAACTTTATCGTACTTTAATGCGATTTTAATTACTCCTTGAACTGTACTATCCTCGAATTTATAACTTAAAATATACCCTTGGTCGAATAATATTTTTGTCATTTCTTTTTTAAGCTTAGAAGCAGGTATTTCTACTACTCTATGCTTTGCCGCGCTTGCATTTCTAATACGCGTTAAATAATCTGCAATTGGATCTGTATTCATTTACATTAATTTACGGTATTGGTTTTCATAAAGACACTCTTTATAAACCTAATACCAATTTATATTTTAAAGATTTTTTACCAACTAGCCTTGCGAACTCCTGGTATTAAACCTTGATTAGCCATTTCACGGAAAGTTACACGTGAAAGACCAAATTGGCGCATATATCCTTTTGGACGACCTGTTAACTTACAACGATTATGTTGACGGATAGGTGATGCGTTTTTTGGCAACTTTTGCAATGCTTCGTAATCTCCAGCTTCTTTTAAAGCCTTTCTTTTTTCAGCATATTTAGCAACTGTTTTAGCTCGTTTTACTTCACGAGCTTTCATTGATTCTTTAGCCATAATTAATTCTTTTTAAAAGGTAACCCTAATTGAGTTAATAATGATTTTGCTTCAGCGTCAGTTTCAGCAGAAGTTTCAAATGTAATATTTAATCCGCTAATTTTATTCACTTTATCAATATCAATTTCAGGAAAGATAATTTGCTCCGTAACACCCATTGAATAATTCCCTCTTCCATCGAATCCAGTGGCTTTGATACCTTGAAAATCTCTTACACGAGGTAATGAAACAGTAACCAAACGGTCTAAAAATTCATACATACGCTCTCCACGTAGTGTAACTTTAGCGCCAATTGGCATTCCTTTTCTCAATTTAAATGTCGCAACATCCTTTTTAGAAATCGTTGAAACCGCTTTTTGACCTGTTATTAAAGTAAACTCGTCTACCGCGTAATCAATTAATTTCTTATCAGCAACAGCTCCACCAACACCTCTACTCAAAACTATTTTTTTAAGTTTTGGTACTTGCATTATATTGCTGTAGCTAAATTCTTCTTTAAGGGCAGAAACAACTCTGTCTCTGTATTCCTCTTTAAGTCTAACTGTATACGACATAATTAAATTACTTCATTAGATTTTTTAGAAAAACGCACTTTCTTATCACCCTCAACTCTATAACCAACACGAGTAGCTTCTCCTTTAGAATCTACAAGTGCCAAATTAGAAATATGAATAGGTGCCTCTTTCTTTACTATTCCTCCTTGAGGGTTTGCCGCAGATGGCTTTTGGTGCTTTGAAACTAAGTTCACACCTTCTACAATAGCTTTATTTTTTTCAATAAAAACTTTTTGCACTTTACCTTCTTTGGTCTTATCGTTACCAGCAATTACTCTTACTGTATCTCCTGTTTTAATCTTTAATTTTCCCATTATATTTGAAAGTATTAAAGCACTTCAGGTGCTAGTGAAACAATTTTCATAAACTGCTTGTCACGAAGTTCTCTCGCAACAGGACCAAACACACGTGTTCCTCTCATTTCGCCATTAGCTCCTAAAAGCACACAAGCGTTATCATCGAAACGAATGTAAGAACCATCAGCTCTACGAACTTCTTTTTTAGTACGCACAACAACCGCTGTAGATACCGCTCCTTTTTTTACTCCACCATTAGGTGTAGCATCCTTAACAGAAACGACAATTTTATCTCCTACAGAAGCATATCTTTTTTTCGTACCTCCTAATACACGAATCGTAAGTACTTCCTTACCACCAGTATTATCTGCTACTCTTAATCTTGATTCTTGTTGTACCATTTTACTTCGCTCTTTCTATTACTTCAACTAATCTCCAACATTTAGATTTACTTAAAGGACGAGTTTCCATAATCCTTACCGTATCTCCGATATTACAGTCGTTTGTTTCGTCGTGCGCAACATATTTCTTAGTTTTTAACACGAACTTTCCGTACATAGGGTGCTTTACTTTTTTCACCTCAGAAACTACAATAGATTTCTGCATTTTGTTACTTGTAACAACACCTACACGCTCTTTTCTTAAATTTCTTTTTTCTTCCATAATAAGGCCGAATTATGCGTTAGCTTCTCTTTTAGTTAACTCAGTTGCAATTCTCGCAATAGTTTTTCTCACACTACGAATTTGTAACGGATTTTCCAACGGAGAAAGGGTATGAGCCATTTTCAACTCAGTATACGCTTTTTTCGATTTGCTAAGTTCCTCTTGCAAGTCAGCTATTGATAATCCTATAACTTCTGATTGTTTCATTTGTCTCAAATTTTAAGCTTGAAAATCTCTAGCTACGATAAACTTAGTTTTAACTGGTAATTTTTGAGCTGCCAAACGTAATGCTTCTTTTGCTGTTTCAAAAGAAACGCCAGCACATTCAAATAAAATACGTCCTGGTTTAACCACTGCCGCCCAATATTCAACAGCACCTTTACCTTTACCCATACGTACTTCAAGAGGTTTCTTTGTAATAGGCTTGTCTGGAAAAATCATTATCCATAACGAACCTTCTCTTTTCATATGTCGAGTTGCAGCAATACGTGCAGCTTCTATTTGTCTAGCAGTTACAAAACTTGAATCTAACGATTTGATTCCGAAAGTACCGTTTGATAAAGTATGCCCTCTTTGAGCAAGACCTTTCATACGACCTTTTTGTTGTTTACGGAATTTTGTTCTTTTAGGCTGTAACATTGTCTAAAATTTCTTTAAAATTATTTTCTACGACGTGGCTTATTATTTCCTCCACGACCGCCTCTGTCGTTCTTTCCTCCTTTTTGCTTAGAAAGTCCTACCAAAGGTGAAAGTTCACGTTTTCCATAAACCTCTCCTTTCATAATCCAAACTTTGATACCCATACGACCATAAGTAGTATGCGCTTCAACTAAAGCATAATCAATATCTGCTCTAAAAGTAGATAAAGGAATACGGCCATCTTTATAGCCTTCAGAACGTGCCATCTCTGCACCATTCAAACGTCCAGAAATTAACACTTTAATTCCCTCTGCATTCATACGCATTGCAGCCGCAATTGCCATTTTAATAGCACGACGATATGAGATACGATTTTCGATTTGACGAGCAATACTTGAACCAACTAAAAAGGCATCAAGTTCTGGTCTTTTTATTTCAAAGATGTTCAATTGAACCTCTTTGTTCGTAATTTTCTTAAGCTCTTCTTTTAACTTGTCTACCTCTTGACCTCCTTTACCAATAATGATACCTGGACGAGCCGTAGTGATAGTAACGGTTACAAGTTTAAGCGTACGCTCAATAATTACTCTAGATACACTCGCTTTAGATAAACGCGCATGGATATACTTTCTGATTTTACTATCTTCAGCTAGCTTATCACCGTAGTCATTTCCTCCGTACCAGTTAGATTCCCATCCTCTGATTATACCAAGGCGATTTCCGATTGGATTTGTCTTTTGTCCCATACTTCTATCTTAACTTTGTGTATTATTTTTTGAACCAACTACGATAGTTACGTGGTTAGAACGTTTTCTAATTCTATGTGCTCTACCCTGTGGCGCTGGACGCAGTCTTTTCAACATTGCTCCACCATCTACACGGATTTCAGAAACGATAAGATCTGCATCTTCGATGCTAGCATCTTCATTCTTAGATTGCCAGTTTGCTAAAGCAGACAATAACAATTTTTCTAATTTACGAGATGCTTCTTTGGAACTAAATCTTAGGATCTGAAGTGCCTTTTCAACTTTTTCTCCACGAACTAAATCCGCTACTAAGCGCATTTTACGAGGTGACGTAGGACAGTTATTAAGTTTAGCAAAAGCAATTTGCTTTTTCTCTTCTTTAATCCTGTCTGCCATTTGTTTTTTACGAACTCCCATAGCCTACTATCTTTTTCCTTTATTTTTCTTATCTGTACCATGCCCTCTATAAGAACGCGTTGGTGAAAATTCTCCTAACTTATGACCTACCATATTCTCTGTAACAAATACAGGAACAAATTGGCGACCATTGTGTACAGCTATTGTTTGGCCAACAAAATCAGGACTGATCATAGATGCTCTAGACCATGTTTTAATAACTGATTTTTTATTAGACTCAATATTTGCCGCGACCTTTTTCTCTAACTTATAGTGAATATAAGGTCCTTTTTTTAATGAACGTGCCATGTCTTATTTCTTTCTACGTTCTACAATATACTTACTACTCGCTTTCGTTTTAGAACGTGTTCTATATCCTTTTGCAGGAACACCATTTCTAGAACGAGGATGACCTCCAGACGAACGTCCTTCACCACCACCCATTGGATGATCAACCGGGTTCATCGCTACTGGTCTTGTACGAGGACGACGACCTAACCAACGAGTTCTACCAGCTTTACCACCAACTAATAATTGGTGATCACTATTTGATACAGCTCCAATAGTAGCCGAACAAGTAACTAATATCATTCTAACTTCACCTGAAGGCAACTTAACTGTTGCGAATTTACCATCACGAGCCATTAATTGAGCAAATGAACCTGCACTACGTGCGATTACAGCTCCTTGACCTGGATGCAATTCGATACATGAAATAATTGTACCTAATGGTATAACACTTAACGGAAGTGTATTTCCGATTTCTGGAGTCGCTTCCGCACCAGACACAACATTTTGCCCAACTTCTAAACCGTTTTGCGCAATAATGTAGCGTTTTTCACCATCTTGATAATTCAATAGTGCTATAAACGCTGTTCTGTTTGGATCGTATTCGATTGTTGCAACTGTAGCAGGAATCCCATGCTTATCACGTTTAAAATCGATAATACGGTAACGCCTCTTATGACCACCACCTTTATAACGGGTAGTCATTCTACCTTGACTGTTTCTACCACCAGTACGTTTAATCGGAGCAAGTAAACTTTTCTCCGGCTTATCAGTAGTTATGGCGTCAAAACCATTAACTACTCTAAATCGCTGTCCTGGTGTGATTGGTTTTAATTTTCTTACTGACATCTGTTAGTCTTAAAGATTACTATATAAATCAATTGTTTCACCTTCCGCCACCTGTACAATCGCCTTTTTAACAGCGTTTGTTTTACCAGTAACCATTCCTGTCTTCGTATAACGAGTACTTCGGTCTGGACGGACATTTATTGTACGAACTTTATCAACAGAAACACCATAAGCCGCTTCCACAGCTTTTTTAATTTCCACCTTGTTCGCCTTCTTATTTACTTCAAACGTAAAGCAATTACTTGTCTCACTTTGAGCAGTAGCTTTTTCTGTAATAACAGGTTTAATTAAGATACTCATAGTTCCTATTTACTTAAGTTTGTTTCTATACCTTCTACAGCACTTTCTACCAACACCACTTTATTAGCGTTTAATATTTTATAAGTACTCAATTCAGCAGCTGTAATTACCTCAGTATTTTTAAGATTACGTGATGATAAATACACATTTTCGTTTGCTTCAGCTAAAACAAATAAAGACTTTTTAGCATCTAATCCTAAAGATTTCAATACCGTTGCAAAGTTTTTAGTTTTCACTTCTTCAAAAGAAAAGTTTTCCAAAACCGTTACAGCACTCTCACCAGCCTTAATAGATAAAGCAGACTTACGAGCTAAACGCTTAACGTTTTTATTTAATTTAAAACCGTAATTACGAGGTCTAGGACCAAAAATTCGTCCACCGCCTTTAAAAACACCCGACTTAATACTACCCGCACGAGCAGTACCTGTACCCTTTTGTTTCTTTATTTTTCTTGTACTACCAGTAATTTCTGCTCTCTCCTTAGCCTTATGCGTTCCCTGCCTTTGATTAGCCAAGTATTGCTTAACATCTAAGTAAACAGCGTGATTATTTGGCTCAATAGCAAAAACAGCATCAGAAAGGTTTGCCTTTCTACCTGTTTCTTTTCCGTTGATGTCTAAAACCGCTATTTCCATTACTTCTCGATAGTTACATAAGCATTTTTATGTCCAGGCACACACCCTTTCACTACAAGTAAGTTCTTTTCAGTAACTACTTTCAATACTTTTAAATTTTGAACTTTTACAGTATCACCACCCATTTGACCGGCCATACGCATACCTTTGAATACTCTCGCAGGATAAGATGCAGCACCAATAGAACCCGGAGCTCTTAATCGATTATGCTGACCATGAGTAGCTTGACCTACACCACCAAATCCATGACGTTTTACAACACCTTGAAAACCTTTTCCTTTAGACGTTGCCGAAACATCAACAAATTCTCCTTCACTAAAGTGCTCTACAGTGATTGCATCACCTAATTTGTACTCCTCCTCAAAACCTTGAAATTCGACAACTTTACGCTTCACAGAAGTACCAGCTTTTTTAAAGTGACCTTGAGCCGCTTTACTAGCATTCTTATCCGCTTTGTCATCGAAACCAAGCTGAACAGCATTATAACCGTCAACTTCTTCAGTTCTGACTTGGGTAACAATACATGGCCCAACCTCTATAACAGTGCAAGGAATATTTTTCCCTGCATCATCAAAGATGCTAGTCATGCCAATTTTCTTACCAATTAACCCAGACATTGTTTATTAATTAAATTATTATTACTAAAAAAATTCAGAGCCAAAAATACTCCGGCTCTGAATGTATTTTTTTACCGTTTTTCCTTCGCCCGCAGCGGAAGGACATGTAAATCCTTAACCATCTAAGGATTTTAGCGAATGCAAAAGTAATAAATATATTCGAAACACCCAAATGTTAATAATTTGAGAGGTTTCGAATATAAACTTACACTTTTGAAATTCTATGAATTAGACTTTAATTTCTACTTCAACACCACTTGGCAACTCCAACTTCATTAAAGCGTCGATAGTTTTTGATGATGAACTATAAATATCTAACAATCTTTTGAACGAGCTTAATTGAAACTGCTCACGAGATTTTTTATTTACGTGAGGAGATCTTAATACCGTAAAGATTTTTTTATGTGTTGGTAATGGAATTGGACCTGTTACTACAGCACCAGTACTTTTTACCGTCTTAACAATCTTTTCAGCAGATTTATCTACCAAGTTATGATCGTAAGATTTTAATTTTATTCTTATTTTTTGACTCATGTTCTTGACTTTAAAGATTATTCTCCTTTGGCTGCTTTAATTACTTCCTCAGAGATGTTAGATGGAGTTTCTGCATAGTGAGAAAATTCCATAGTAGATGTTGCTCTACCAGAAGATAAGGTTCTTAACGTGGTAACATAACCAAACATTTCAGATAAAGGCACTGTAGCTTTCACTGTTTTTGCACCCGCTCTATCACCCATATCACTAACCTGCCCTCTACGACGATTTAAATCACCCACTATATCACCCATATTTTCTTCCGGAGTAATTACCTCCAACTTCATTATAGGCTCCATAATCACCGCCTTAGCAGCTCTTGCAGAGTTCTTAAATCCTAATTTAGCTGCTAATTCGAAAGACAATTGATCCGAATCCACATCATGATAAGATCCATCTCTCAATGTCACTTTCATAGAGTCAACCTCATAACCTGCCAATGGCCCGTTTGTCATTGCCATTTTAAATCCTTTTTCAATAGATGGAATAAATTCTTTAGGAACATTACCACCCTTGATTACAGATTCAAACTGAAGCCCTACAACACCCTCGTCTGCAGGTTCAATAGTAAATACGATATCTGCGAATTTACCACGACCACCAGATTGCTTTTTATAAGTTTCACGGTGCTCTGCCGACTGAGTAATCGCCTCTTTATATTCTACCTGAGGTTGTCCTTGATTAACCTCAACTTTAAATTCACGCTTTAAACGATCAACAATTACATCTAAGTGAAGCTCACCCATACCAGAAATAATTGTTTGACCTGAAGACTCATCTGAACGTACTGTAAATGTAGGATCCTCTTCAGCCAACTTAGCTAAACCAATACCTAATTTATCAACGTCAGCTTTAGTTTTAGGCTCAATTGCAATACCAATTACTGGATCAGGGAAATCCATAGATTCCAAAATAATTGGATGCTCTTGAGAAGAAAGTGTATCTCCTGTTTTGATAGATTTAAAACCTACCGCAGCACCGATATCACCAGCTTCGATAAAATCAATTGCATTTTGCTTATTAGCATGCATTTGATAAATACGAGAAATACGTTCTTTTTTACCTGAACGATTATTTAACACATAAGAACCCGCATCTAAACGACCAGAATAAGCACGGAAGAACGCTAAACGACCAACAAAAGGATCAGTAGCAATTTTAAATGCTAAAGCAGCAAAAGGCTCTTTTACATCAGGCTTACGTAGTATATCCTCTCCTGTTTCCGGATCAGAACCCACAATACCCTCTTTATCTGTTGGAGAAGGCAAGTAACGACATACAGCATCTAACAAGAACTGCACCCCTTTATTTTTAAAAGCAGAACCACAAATCATTGGAATAATAGCCATATCCATTACAGCAGCCCTAAGTGCATTATGCACTTCCTCTTCTGTAATAGAATCTTCATCTTCCATGAATTTTTCTAATAGATTCTCATCATAACCCGCAACCTCCTCTATAAGCAACGCACGGTATTTACGAGCTTCTTCTTTCATATCCTCAGGAATATCTACAACATCAAAAGTAGCTCCTTGAGTCTCATCATGCCATACAATAGCACGATTCTTAACCAAATCTATAATACCTTTAAAATCCTCTTCGTCACCAATATTTAAAACGATTGGCACCGCGTTAGATTTCAACATATCTTTAACCTGATTACAAACACCTAAAAAGTCAGAACCTTGACGGTCCATTTTATTCACAAAACCAATACGTGGCACTTTATAGTTATCTGCAAGTCTCCAGTTAGTCTCAGACTGTGGCTCAACACCATCAACCGCACTAAACAAGAACACTAAACCATCCAACACACGTAACGATCTATTTACCTCTACGGTAAAATCAACGTGTCCCGGAGTATCAATAATATTAAAATGGTAACCTTTAGTATCAGGTGTAGCCTGTCCATTTTCTATAGGAAAACTCCATTCACATGTAGTTGCAGCAGAAGTAATCGTGATTCCACGCTCTTGCTCTTGCTCCATCCAGTCCATAGTCGCTGCACCATCATGTACTTCTCCAATTTTATGAGAAACACCAGTGTAATAAAGAATACGTTCTGTCGTTGTTGTTTTACCTGCATCAATGTGAGCGGCAATACCTATATTTCTAGTAAATTTAAGATCTCTAGCCATTATAATTATATTCTAAAGTGTGAGAATGCTTTGTTTGCTTCCGCCATTTTGTGCGTATCTACTTTTTTCTTAACAGCAGCACCTTCTTCTTTAGCAGCAGCTAAAACTTCAGAAGCTAATTTAGTAGCCATAGATTTTTCGTTACGCTTACGAGCAAATAAAATTAACCACTTCATAGCAGTTGAAATTTTACGATCTGGACGTATTGGGTGAGGAATTTGAAATGTAGCTCCACCAACTCGGCGGCTACGAACTTCAACGTGAGGCATTACATTTGACAATGCTTCTTTCCACACCTCTAAAGCTGTTTTTTCGTCATCTTGCTTCTTTTCTTCTACAATATCAATTGCATCGTAAAAGATTTTAAAAGCTGTTGATTTTTTTCCATCCCACATCATCATGTTCACGAAACGTGTTACTAACTGATCATTAAAACGAGGATCTGGAAGTATCGGTCTTTTTTTCGCCTTTCTTTTTCTCATGTCTTTGTTAAAATTTTGTTTTTAGTCTTTGCGCTATGCTTAAGACTCAAAAAAATTAATTAAATTTTTACTTCTTAGGGCGTTTTGCTCCGTACTTAGATCTACGCTGTGTCCTACCTGCTACCCCTGCGGTATCAAGCGCACCACGAACGATGTGATATCTAACTCCTGGCAAATCTTTCACCCTTCCACCTCTAACTAATACTATCGAGTGCTCTTGAAGATTGTGTCCTTCCCCGCCGATGTACGCATTCACCTCTTTACCATTAGTTAATCTAACACGCGCTACTTTACGCATAGCTGAGTTAGGTTTTTTTGGTGTAGTGGTGTAAACACGAGTACATACGCCGCGTCTCTGTGGACATGAATCCAAGGCAGCCGATTTACTCTTCTTAGTTATTTTGGCTCTTCCTTTTCGTACTAATTGTGAAATTGTTGGCATAATTGCTTTACACTGATTAATAAATTTGTTTTAAATTCCCCTTAAGGGCTTGCAAAAGTATAAAACTTTTTACCCAATTCAAATATTAATACACTAATTTTGAACAACAAAGCAAAACACTTTACTAAAATCTGTTGTTTTTCTTATGATAAATTATAAAATTTGTTTTCTTAGCCACCTTATAATTGCACTGTTAACAGGAAGCTTTATTGACACTTATGCTCAAGAAAACATCCCTACACTCTATTTAATTACTTCTGATATTTCAGAAAAAAAAATTGACACTTTAACATTTAACAATTACAACGAAATAGAGTTACATATTAATGAAGCCACATTGCAAACTCAACAAAATGGTTTTTTATCTTCTTATTTTTCTTCTCCAAAAAAAATTAATGACTCTACATTTACTTCCAGCCTCATAAAAAGCAAACAAACCCATTTTATACGCATTAACAATTGGGATAGGCTTCCGAAAAATATTCAAAAAAAAATCTCCGTATTAAAAACAAAAAAAAAGAAGCTATTCAAAATAGATCAAGTTGCCGCCTTAATGAACACCATAAACCAAGAATACTCTAATGATGGAGATCCTTTTAGCAGTGTTCGGCTTAAAAATTTAAAACAAAAAAAAGACACTCTTTTTGCAGATTTAAATATTATCGGTAAAAAAAAGAGAACTATTGATAGTTTAGTTATTAAAGGGTATACAAAATTCCCTTCAAGTTTTTTAAAATATTATAGCAATTTACAAAAAGGCATCCTCTTTAATCGCAAAAAAGTGCGCACACAAACTGAATTACTAAACAGCCTTCCCTTTGCGAATAATACCCGTGCGGCTGAAGTACTATTTAACCCCGAGCAGACTATATTGTATTTATACCTACAGAAAAAGACCGCTAATAATTTCGATGGATTTTTAGGCTTTTCTACAGAAGAAGAAAGTGGCAACTTGGTACTAGACGGATATATTAATTTAAATTTAATAAACAACTTAAATTTTGGTGAAGAAATCGCTTTGACTTACAAAAGTGATTCTGAAGAACAACAATTATTTAAGCTAAACACTAAACTCCCCTATATTTTTAACCTTCCACTTAGCTTAGAGGCTGGTTTAGAAATTTTTCGTCAAAAAGATCAATTTTCATCGACCGAACAAAAAATAGGCTTCAGCTATGCTTTTTCTCAAAAATTAGAAACCTTAATTGGATATAAAAAAACTGAATCCGCAGACCTTAATGAAAATGAAAACCTTGTTAGCATTAACCAAAATTTTGACGCTACTTTTATCAACTCCGAAACCCGATACACTATAAGGCAAGCTTCCTCGCTGTTCCCCTACAAAACTCAATTAATTTTCAACGGAGAGATTGGAAATCGAAAACAAGGCGACGTTAATCAATTTAAAGTTGGCTTGAGTGTTCAACAGATTTTCAAGCTAAATCAAAGAAACAGTATTTACATTGCTAACAACGCGCAATTTTTCCAGTCGAACAATTACTTAGCTAACGAATTATATCGATTAGGAGGAATTCTATCGATAAGGGGTTTTGAAGAAAATAGCTTACGCGCTTCTTTACTCAATGTACTGAATACCGAATACCGTTTTCAGCTGAATAATACAATTTACATACACTCGATAATCGACTTCGCCTTTATAGACAATCAATCTTTTAGAACTGCAAATGCAATCGAAAAAGTAGGAAGCGAAAATCTTTCTAGTTTTGGTGTAGGCTTTGGAATGCTTACTAAAGCAGGCTTATTCAAACTTAACTACGCCAATGGCAGAAGTTCTTCTATTCCTTTTGAATTCAGCAATTCCAAAATACACATTAGCTTAACTGCTTTTTTCTAAAGCATTAAGTTAAATTCATATCAAAAAAAAGAGCACGCATTATTTACAAAAAATTAAAATAATCAAACACTAATCCTCTTTCTGTTTTCCCGATATAAAATCTTCCAACTCTTTATTTTTTTCCAATGGGTTAAAAATCGACCTACTTTGATTGCTACTTTTAGAAAACCTATATATTAAAAACAACGGCATTACCACAAACATTAAAGCCAATGCGCTAAAGCCTATGACCTTAGTCCCTAAAACATCTTGGCCAGTATTCTTTAAATACACCCCTACAATCAAAGCCACTATTTCTATTACTACAACTATTCGAACTACGTATTTCATTTCAATTAATTATCTAGTAAAGTTAATCAACTTTCTTCTGTAGGTTGTCAACATTTTAGATTTTGAAACAAATCCATAATACTGTCCATCTTTAATTACAGGCAAGTTCCATGCGCTTGTATCCTGAAATTTCTTCATGACACTTTTCATTGTATCCTTTTCATAATTGATAACAGCAGGCACTTGTTTCATTAACTGATGTATTTTTACCTTATCATACATTTCCTGCTCAAACATAATAGTTCTGATATCATCTAAATACACCACACCTAACAGCTCCTTATGCTCCCCAACTACAGGGAAAATATTTCTAGACGATTTCGCTACTGCATTCAACAATAAATCCCTTAAACTTTGTTGAGGCATTATGGAAATAAATCTTTTTTCTATTACTGAATCCAACTTCATTAATAACAAAATCATTTGATCTTTATCATGCGTAATTAACTGCCCTTTATTGGCTAATTCTTGCGTATAAATAGAATGTTCTACAAAGCGTTTCGTAATAATGAAGGAAAAAGCTACAGTAAACATTAAGGGTATAAATAATTGATAGCCTCCACTAATTTCTGCAATAAGAAAGATTGCCGTTAACGGCGCATGAAGCACTCCCGCTATTAATCCAGCCATACCAACTAGCGTAAAATTACTTTCAGAAACATGAACATTAAATCCTAAATTATTAATTGTTTTTGCCACTATACTACCAATAGCACTACCCATAACCAAAGTAGGGATAATAATACCTCCTGATCCTCCGGCAGCCAAAGTAATCGTCATAGCTACTGCCTTAAAAATCGTTACCCCAACCAGTAAGCCTACTACAACCCATATATTATCGAGCAAGTGATCAAAATAAGTTTTACCTATAGCCGCTACATGATTATCTATTAACAAACTATTTATAAAACTAAACCCTTCTCCATATAATGGTGGTATAAAAAAAAGTAAAATTCCAATAGCGGCACCTCCTATAAGAAACCGTTGAAAACGAGTTTTCATCTTATTGAAAATTTTATGAATAGCAAAATACATTTTTGTAAAATATACCGATGCAAACGCAGTACCTATCCCTAAAATTATATAAAATGGAATATCGTTAAGCTGAAAATTTTCACTAACATTAAACCGAAATAAGACCTCATCTCCTAAAAAAAGATAAGAGGTAATCACTCCTGACAATGAAGCCAAAAGTAGTGGTAACAATGAAGCCAACGTTAAATCTAAACTAAGCACCTCTACCGCAAAAACAATACCCGCTATAGGAGAATGAAAAACAGCTGCAATTGCCGCCGAAGCAGAACATCCAAACAACAACGTTCGGGTTTTATTATCAATATGAAAAAGAGTACTTAAGGCCGAACTTACTGAGGCTCCCGATAAAATAGCTGGCCCTAACAACCCTGTAGACCCTCCAAAACCAACTGTAAGCGGAGCAACCACCAAAGGGTAATAAATTTTAATTGTTTTTATAATACCATTTCTTCGTGAAAGAGAATGTAATATGGTAGGCACAGCATGACCAGGAAAACGCTTAAAAAAATATTTATTTAAAATATACACTATCAACAATCCTATAACAGGTAAAACAAAATATATCGATTGATTGAAGATTGAATGGTCCCTTTGAAGTAACAACTCGATAAAGTGAGTAATGTTTTTTAGAAATACTGCTAAAAGCCCAGCTATAAAACCCACTAACACCGATAACATCAGTGTGAAATTTTTGTCGGAAATATATCTGTATTTCCATTTTAAAAAAAGTGTTATTTTGGATTTGATACTCATCTGTTATTAAGGTACTTCAAATTTAATTATATTATAGGTTATTTTGACAGACTAATTAAAGTATTAATTATTAGCTTTGAGCTACACTACTCACTGATCAAAAAACAGTTTTAACCGCATGATTAAAGCCAAACATTCCGATAAAAAAAGAGTTGCAGATATTCTTCATTCTGCATTTGAGCCAATTACGCAATCTAACTCCATTAATTTTATAGTAAAGCAAGACAAAAAAAGAAGTGAGCGTATTCATTTACTTATGGAATACCTTGTTGATCATTGTATGGATTTTGGAGAAGTATTGATATCGGACAATAAAAATGCTTGTATCTTATTAAAATATCCGCATACCGAAAAACTCACTTTTAAAGAAATTTCTTGGCAAATTAAATTAGCTATTAATTGTATTGGACTTAAAAATGTACCAAAAGTACTTAAACGACAAGCAACATTAAAAAAGCATCATATAAAAACTCCCTATATACATCCTGTAATTATGGGCGCATATAACGAAGTTAATGGCTTAGGAATTGGGGTTCGCCTTATTAAACAGCTTATTGATGAATATTCTCAAAACGAATTACCCGTAATTATTGAAACTACTACCGATGAAAACCTTCGTATTTATCAACGTTTTGGTTTTGAACTTTTCAAAGAAATAAAAACTGAAGATTTTCCTTTATATTTTTTACGGATGAATTAATAGGGAGCGCTACGCTTTCAGTAAAATATCAAAAGCCTGTAAAAGTTAACTTTTACAGGCTTTTGTGTATGATTACCTTTAGATGTTACTGAATATCTAGCTTTATATTCAACTCACTCAACTGCTCATTATCTAAAGCCGCAGGAGCATCTATCATTACGTCTCTACCGCTATTATTTTTTGGAAAAGCTATAAAATCTCTTATAGTTTCTTGTCCTCCTAAAATAGCAACTAATCTATCTAATCCAAAAGCTAATCCACCGTGTGGTGGTGCTCCGTATTGAAAAGCATCCATTAAGAAACCAAATTGTGTTTCCGCTTCTTCTGGCGTAAAGCCTAAATGCTTAAACATTGTTGCCTGTATTTCTTTATCATGAATTCTTATAGAACCTCCACCGATTTCATTTCCGTTTAACACTAAATCATAAGCGTTTGCTTTTACAGCTCCCGGATCTGTATCCAACAATTCCAGTTGTCCTGGCTTTGGAGAAGTAAAAGGGTGGTGCATTGCGTGATAATGCCCTGTTTCTTCATCCAGCTCTAACAAAGGAAAATCAATTACCCATAATGGAGCAAACTCGTTGGGTTTACGTAAACCTAAGCGCTCAGCTAACTCCATACGTAAAGCACTTAGTTGCGCTCTTACTTTATTCGTTGACCCGGAAAGCACACAAATTAAATCTCCCGCTTTAGCTCCTGTTGCTGCTGCCCAATTTTTTAAATCTTCTTGATCATAAAATTTATCTACCGAAGATTTAAATGTACCATCCTCGTTACACTTCACATAAACCATTCCCAGCGCTCCTACTTGTGGACGCTTCACCCAATCGATTAACTTATCTATTTCTTTACGAGTGTAACTCGCACCGTTAGGCACAGCTATTCCTACCACCAATTCGGCACTATTAAAAACCTTAAAGTCTTTATGTTGAGCCACTGTATTCAACTCGCCAAACTCCATTCCAAAACGAATATCTGGTTTATCATTACCATAAGTTTTCATCGCATGATCAAAAGTCATACGAGGGAAATTCTCTATTTCAAAATTGTGTAATTTTTTAAGAAGGTGTTTTGTTAAGCCTTCAAAAATATTTAAAATATCTTCTTGTTCCACAAAAGCCATTTCACAGTCAATTTGTGTGAATTCTGGCTGGCGATCGGCTCTTAAATCCTCATCACGGAAACACTTTACAATTTGAAAATATTTATCCATACCTCCCACCATAAGCAATTGCTTGAAAGTTTGAGGCGATTGAGGTAATGCGTAGAATTCCCCTTCATTCATACGAGAAGGAACTACAAAATCGCGAGCACCTTCGGGAGTAGATTTTATTAAATAAGGGGTTTCTACTTCTATAAATTCTTGATCGGCTAAGTAATTCCTAACTTCGTTAGCTACTTTACTTCTAAAAATTAAACTCTCTTTTACTGGGTTTCTTCGAATATCGAGGTAACGGTATTTCATACGAATATCCTCACCGCCATCTGTATCATCTTCAATCGTAAAAGGCGGTAATTTAGCTTCATTTAACACCTCTAGTTGCGCTACTAACACCTCTATTTCTCCTGTAGGAATTTTAGTGTTTTTAGATTCTCTCTCGATAACTTTACCTGTTACTTGAATTACAAACTCTCGTCCTAGAGTTTTTGCAAGTTCTATAACTTTAGCTTCTGTACGCTCGGTATCAAATATCAATTGTGTTACACCATAACGATCACGAAGATCGGTCCATATAATAAATCCTTTATCTCTACTTTTTTGAACCCAACCCGAAAGCGTAACTGTTTTATTGATATCCGTAGCGCGTAATGCACCACAATTGTGACTTCTGTACATTTACTTGTATATTTTGAATGGCAAATTTATGTATTTAGTTGATAGTTGCTAGTTTTTAGTTGATAGTTTTTTTAAAAAGATGCGATTTAAAGAAGCTCAACATCGACAAATAGAAAAATTTCGATCTTTTGATATTACGTATAAAACAAGAAGAACTAAAACTAATCTACATCCACACTCAAAACCTACTCCCTATTTTTTGAATCTATACAAATAGTAATAGGACCATCATTAATTAACGAAACCTCCATAGCGGCTCCAAAAACCCCTGTTCCTACTTTTTTATTTAGCTTGGCTTCTAAAACATTTACAAACTCTTTGTACAAAGGTTCGGCTATTTCTGGTTTTGCCGAACTGGTAAAACTTGGTCTGTTTCCTTTTTTAGTACTTGCATATAACGTAAACTGACTTACTACAATAACCTCAGCATTTATATCAACAACACTTTTATTCATGTTCCCGTCTTCATTTGGAAAAATGCGCAGTTGAGCTACTTTTTTGGCAAGCCACTCTATATCTTCCTGAGAATCATTGGGAGCTACCCCAAGCAAAATTAATAGGCCTGTGCCTATTTTAGAAATTTCTTTCTCGTTAACTTTTACCGATGCCTCAATTACCCTTTGAACAACTATGCGCATTACAAATCTTCGTTATCGTAATTATTTTTTCGGTAATGTGTTTCCTCGTCTCCTTCTAATATTTGTAAATAACTTTTGTAACGAGACCAAGCTATCGTTCCTTCTTCTAACGCATCTTTAACGGCACATTTAGGCTCTTCTTTATGCAAACAATTATTGAACTTACAATTGTGCTGTAATTCAAAAAACTCAGGAAAATAACCACTCAATTCATTAGGTTCAATATCTACTACACCAAAGCCTTTAATTCCTGGAGTATCTATAATTCTAATATCATCTTTAAGGTCGTACATTTCTGCAAAAGTAGTGGTGTGCTGTCCTTGTTTATGCTGATCACTAATTTCCTTTGTTTTCAAATTCAAAGAAGGCTCAATAGCATTTACTAAAGTGGATTTACCAACGCCACTATGTCCTGAAAACATACACACATTTCCTTTCATTAACTCCAAAACAGCATCTATATTTTTACCTGACTTTGCCGAAACTCCTTCGCAAGTATATCCTATACTGCGATACAAATGAGCTAAAAATTTTATCTCATCAATTTCTTCAGGAGTATAGGTATCTATTTTATTGAACAACAATACACATTTAATACCATACGCTTTAGCTGTAACTAAAAAACGATCGATAAAGGGAGTAAATGTAGGTGGGTTATTAAGAGTAATTACCAGAAACACCACATCAATATTTGAAGCTATAATATGTGTTTGTTTGGAAAGATTCACCGATTTACGAACAATATAATTATCGCGCTCTTTAATTTCTTTAATTACACCATTAATGACACTATCTTGTTCTTCTTCATCAAAAGTAACACGATCGCCTACAGCTACGGGATTGGTACTTTTAATTCCTTTTAATCGAAATTTACCTTTGATACGGCATTGATAAAACTTCCCATCTTCTGCCTTTACGGAATACCAACTACCGGTAGATTTGTATACTGTTCCTTTCATAAATTGAATTGACTTCAAAAATAATCAATTTTAAAGAAGTGTTATCCTACAAATATTTTAAAAAAATTAAATAAAAAATTTACATCGCAATAAAATGTACTCATTTTAAGTATTTTAGAGTTTTTAAACTTAAAAACATGAAAATTGCAATAATTGCTCACGACGGGAAAAAAGCTGAAATGGTCCAATTTTTAAACACCCATAAAGATTTATTATTAGCTCAAAATGTAGATTTAGTATCTACTGGTACTACAGGAAAAAAGGCTATGAAGGCTGGCTTTAAAGTAAATGCCTTAAAATCGGGACCCTTGGGTGGTGATGCACAAATTGCGGCAATGGTTGCTGAAGATAAAATAAATATGGTGCTTTTTTTTAGGGATCCCTTAGCCAAACACCCTCACGAACCAGACATTTTTATGCTTATGCGTTTATGTGATGTTTACGATGTGCCACTAGCGACCAACCCAGCAACTGCAAGTCTTTTAATCAAAGGAACTAAATTTGAGAAATAAGCATGAGATACCTTTTATTATCCATTACTTTTTTGTTTTTAACACTAACTAAAATTAATGCCCAATCTAATTTTGAAAAAGAACAATATAAATATCGAAAATCGCTTAATAAAACCTTTAAAAGTAAAAAGAAATCCCCATTAGCTTATGCAGACATCTCTAAATTTAAAGGTTTAGATTTTTTTGAAGCAGACAAAAAATATAAAGTAACTGCCGTTTTTAAAAAAAGTGAAAAACCTGTTACTTTTAAAATGAAGACTTCTACATCTAGACTCCCCTCATATGTAAAATATGGCACTATACAATTTGTAATTGATGATAACACTTACATCTTAAACGTATATCAAGGAGTGGCTTCAAAGACATCAAAAAAATATAAAAACCATTTATTTCTCCCTTTTACAGATTTAACTAACGGTATTGAAACCTATACAGGAGGAAGATATATTGATCTTTTTATACCCGAATCGAATTCCATAATTATCGACTTCAACAAAGCCTATAATCCTTATTGCGCATATAGCAATAGGTATTCATGCCCTATACCGCCTACCGAAAACAATTTAGATACTCGCATAGAAGCGGGAGTTAGAGCTTACACACCAAAACACTAATTATCCTAATTTACCACATCATCACCTCGCAACTTTCGATATGCCTTACGAGCATCTACAAAGTGAATACTATCAGCATGATTAAAAATCACCTTTTCGTAAGCGTTTTTTGCAGCTTCGATATTGTTCAATTTTTCATGTAATTTACCCAGCTCAAAATAAGCATCGTCAATCAACAAGCTTAGGGGAAAAAACTGAATTATTTTTTTTAAATTCTTAATTGCTTCATCAGTTTGCTTCATTTTAACTAATAGTAACGCGCTACTATACAAAGCATCATCCTCCACACTAGTACTTTGGTATTTTTCAATAACTTCATTATAAACCTGTAGTGCTTTTTGCCACTGTTCTTGAAATTCAAATAATTCTCCTTTAGCAAAAAGCTTTAAAGCTTGTTCCGAAATATCCGATTCATCTTTAGTGTTATCATAAATGCGTAACGATAAATTCATAGCATCATTAGCAACTAATTGTGTAGTCGATTCCTTCAACACATTCAACTGGGTGTTTGCCCAATCAAAATCACCTTTATAGTAACTAGTTTTGGCTATTTTAAAACTTGCCTCTTGTGCTAATGGATGATTTTTTACTTTTTTCTGAGCTCTCGTGTAATATATTAATGCTTGACTAAACTTGGAATCCAACACTAAAATATCGGCAATTAATAATTGTATTTTAGCCTTATCAACAGCTGTGTAGTTCTTTTTTGCTAAAGGTTTTAAAAAAGCTATTGCTTCGGATTTACGCTCTTGCTTAAATCCTAAAAAATAAGCATAATCCAAACTTAAAGGTAACCCTTCGGAATTACCCTTAAAGTCTTCAAATAAATCCTTATACTTTTTATTAATGCCTTCATATTGCTTAGGAGTTGCTTGTTCTATTTCAATATGAAGCAGTTCTTGATTGGCTTTAATCACAAAAGAGCTGATAGCCGCATTTTCAATTATAAATTCATAAGCCTCCTCTGCCGTTTCAAAATCTTTAGCTTCTTTGGCTATTGTTGCCACTTCTAAAATCTGAGGAATCCCGTCTTCCGTTTGCCTATAAATAGCGCGCTCTTGCGCGAAAGCTTTTCTGTATTGTTTTTGCTGTACAAACAACCAACTCAGCATTTCATTATATAAAATGTCCGGGGCTGCCTGGTTTTTTCTAAGAAGCGTTTTTCTAAAAATCTGATTCGCTTCGTTTTCAGGATCTTCAGTTATAAATTGATCTATTAATCTTTTTACAGTATTAATATAAGCAGGGTTTTTAAGCATATAATCTAAATAGCTACCAAACATTCCGCTTAGCTCCCCTGTTTCACCATACAACCTTCCTATTTCTAAATCAAAGTTATAATTCTCATTATAGGTCATTGCTTTTTTGTAGGCCTTAATAGTGTATTCCAGTAAATTATATTCTTTAAATAAAGAACCCATTTTTGCAGAATAATTTGGCTTACTATCTAAAGCTACAATTATGGCATCAAATGTTTCTTTAGCTTTTTCTGGGTTGTCGTTTTGATTGTAACAAACTCCAAGTTCTAAAAGATAAATTAATCGATCTGGCTGTAAAGCAATTCTACTATTAAGTAAATCTGTAGCTTTTTGTATTTGATTGGTTTGTCGGTAACTTTTCACCAAGCCCACAGTAGCTTTTTCATCTTTGGGATTTTTTTGCACTAACGACTCATAGGCCAGTACTGCATTGTCGAATTTTCCCAACTTATAATAACTAGCTGCTACATGCAAACTTTGAGCACCTATAAAGGTTGTATAAAAAAAGAGTAGTAAAAAAAAAATACGCATTAAGCTAAGATAACAAAATGCGTATACTTTTATAGCCTTAAAAATAAGGTTTTAACTAATCTTATCAAATCCACAGTAAGGCACTAATACCTCGGGTATAACAATCCCGTCTGCGGTTTGGTAATTCTCTAAAATACCCGCCAAAACTCTTGGCAAAGCCAATGAGCTTCCATTAAGTGTATGCGCCAACTTATTTTTTCCGTCAGCATCTTTATAACGAAGTTTCAAACGATTGGCTTGGAATGTTTCAAAGTTTGATACCGAACTAATTTCCAACCAACGATCTTGTGCTGTAGAAAACAACTCAAAATCGTAAGTTAACACCGAAGTAAACCCTAAATCGCCACCACATAAACGCAATACACGGTATGGTAATTTTAATTCGCGTAAAATATCCTTCACATGAGCTACCATTCCATCCAAAGCTTCATAAGATTTATCAGGATGTTCTACCCTAACTATTTCCACTTTATCAAACTGATGCAAACGATTTAAACCACGCACATGTGCTCCGTACGATCCTGCCTCACGACGGAAACAAGGTGTATACCCTGTGTATTTAACTGGTAAATCTTGCTCTTGTAATAGTTCCCCTCTAAGAATATTAGTTACTGGAACCTCTCCCGTGGGAATTAAATACAAATCATCACCCGTAACATGGTACATTTGCCCCTCTTTATCTGGTAATTGTCCTGTACCCGTAGCACTATCAGCATTTACTAAATGGGGTACTTGCACCTCCTGGTAACCTGCCTCCGAGTTTTTATCTAAAAAGTAATTAATTAAGGCGCGTTGTAATCGAGCCCCTTTACCTTTGTATACCGGAAAACCAGCCCCTGTAATTTTAACCCCTAATTCAAAATCAATTAAATCGTATTTTTTAGCTAATTCCCAATGTGGCAATGCCCCTTCATGCAATTTCGGCACTTCGCCTTCAGCAAAAATCTCTTCATTATCTTCATCAGTATTTCCTGCAGGTACACTAGCATGAGGAACATTCGGAATCGTAAACAACAATTGTGAAAGCGCTTCTTGCACTGCAGCCAAATCCTCTCCCAATTGTTTGGTTTCTTCTTTTAAGCTTCCTGTTTGCGCTTTTAATTCGTTTGCCTTTTGCGGTTCTCCACTTTTAAAAAGCATTCCAATTTCTTTAGACAATTTATTAGATTCTGCCAGTTTATCATCCATAGTGGCTTGCGTATTTCTACGCTTTTCATCCAAAGACAACACTTCTTCCAACAAAGGCTTGGCGTCTATATTTCGCTTCTGAAGCTGAGTTACATACGCTTCAAAATTCTCTTTAATTAGTGCTACTTGCAACATAATGTTACTATTTAAATAATTTGGGCGTTCCCTACGGGCGGGCTATTCGCTATATCTTTTTTATGAGCACACTTCGCAAAGCTCAGTCTGACAAATAAAAAAGGATGCCGCTACTATCCCTAACGCAATTACGAGCAAATTTAAACAAACCGAGTTTAAAATAAAGTTTGTTACCCAATTATATTTCCCGTAGAAAAAAATCTCAAAAATTAGTACCTTTAAAATATGAAATCATTATTTCAAAAATCGGGAGCTTTACTTTTAGCAATGTTAATTTTACTAGCGACAACATCGTTTAGTGTTAACATGCACTATTGCGGTTCTCAATTGGTTGCTGTTTCTTTAAATAAACCTGCAAAAAAATGCTGTGCATTTAAAGTTTCCAATCAAAACTCTTTTTTTAAAACCCCAAAAAAAACCTGCTGCAGCGATACCGAATTCACAAAGCTTGCCAAAGACACCCTTACTAAAACGGAACAAACATCAATTGCACTATCAAACACAATTGCACTGTTCCCTACTCCCTTTTATTATATAGGCTTAAAAAAACCTTACTCAAGCTACACCAAAGGATTTTCTACTTACCATCCGCCTTTAGTACCTATTAATAGGCAAATTAGTTACCAAGTTTTTTTAATTTGATTTAGTGTCATCAATCATCGATAGTTTATTATAAACCTTCAATAAATTGATAGGTTAATATAACTTCCTACGATTTAGTTACACTTAAAAATCAAAAAAATGAAATTCTATATATCACTACTTTGTGGACTATATTGCTGTACAGCACTTTGGTCACAAGGCCCGCCAATTACAGCCGACAAACCAATAATGTTAGGCGGTAATAGTTTTACTGTAAAAACCTTAACAGAAATTAGAACAACCGAACGGGGCACGAGCACTTATATTCCGATAATGCTTCATTTTTTACCAACTTCTAATTCGCTAATAGCCGTTCATCTCCCTTTAGTTTCAAGCAATATAGCCACTAATCAATCGAGTATTGATTTAGCAGATATTCAAGTTTTAGGGAAATATCAATTTTACCGTAAAGATTATACCGGCAAAACATTTCGTGTGGTAGCAAAAACATTACAAACATTACCCACTGGAAAAGCTTTAGATTTAATTGGACTTAGCACCAAACAATACCAAAGTTATTTCGGAGTCGTTAGCGGTTATGAAACTTTGAAATATGGTATCTCTTCGGAGCTGGGCTACAATTGGTCGCCAAATGCAACCTTGGATGAGTTTAGAGTAAAAGTTGGCTTTGGACTTCCGCTATTAAAACCTCAGTATCCGAATAAGCAACTTAATTTATACTTCGAATACACTAGCACTTGGCTTCATCAGCGTAATTGGTACCAATTATTATATGCCCAGGGCGTTCAACTGGCGCTAAAAAATATCACATTCGATTTAGCTATACAGCTCCCTTTAATCAACGAAGTTCCCGAAGGACGAAAATTAAAACAATCTATTTTTCTGGGAACTAGATATACCTTTTAAGAGTGGTATAATAAATACAAATTCATAATATAAAACAACGTGCTCGCTAAAAGCACTTCATACTATACAAAAAATGAAACATTTAATAACACTATGTATTGTAGTACTGGCAAGTTTTACTATGCTTTCTCAAAAAGAGTACGACCATTTTCAAATTCAAGTAGACGGTTTAGGCTGTCCCTTTTGTGCCTATGGTTTAGAAAAAAAATTCAAAGAATTTAAAGGCCTTAAAAAAATAGTAATTGACATTGAAAGTGGCAATTTTGAGTTTGATTATCCTGAGGATAAAAAACTAACTATGGATGCTATTATTGATCAAGTCAACAAAGCGGGGTACACTCCAAAAACCGCAAAAATAACACGGTTTGATGGCTTTGAAGAAACTTTTACAGCTTCGGAAAACAACACCGCAATCTCTAATAAGAATATGCGCACTATAATCGTTCAAGGCAATTGCGAAATGTGTAAAGCACGTATTGAAAAAAGCGTATTATCCATTGCAGGTATTGAATCTGCTTTTTGGAATAAGGATACCAAAGAATTACAATTCACAGGAAATAAAAGCGTCTCTCAAAAAGAAGTAGCGCAACAAATTGCCAATGCGGGCCATGATAACGAACTAATAACAGCTACACAAGAGGTTTACGACAACCTACCTCCTTGTTGCTTATATAAAAAATAAAAGAGATGAAAAAAACAATCTTACTCAGCTTAGTTACGCTCACACTAGCTAGCTGTAATCAGTATCAAAATTGGTTTTTCGAAAAAGAACTTCAATTAAACAATATTCATGCTATTGGCATCACCACTGTGAATAATCAAATTTGGCTATCTGATGGTAATGGAAACAAGTTAGTATCTATTAATGAACAAGGAGAACTAATAAATGAAATTAAAAACTTTGAGCGCCCCATGCACATTAGTGCTTTTGAAGGAAACTTATTAATTCCTGAATATGGAAGAGATACCATTTCTATATTGAAGCCTGGTTCAAAAAAAACGTCATTAATAACCCCAAAACTAGATGCTCCGGCAGGAATTCACCAATGGAAAAAAGAAATTGCTATTGCTGATTTTTACAACCATAGAATACTTTATAAATCTAAAAACAAATGGATTATAATAGGTGAGAAAGGCTCCGATAATGGCCAGTTTAACTACCCCACCGATGTTCAAATAACCGAAAACAACATTTATGTTGCCGATGCCTATAACCACAGAGTACAAGTTTTTTCAAAAACGGGGAAACACCTACAGACTATTGGTGCTGACTTTAATATAAATGCAGCTACGGGAATTTATGTAACTGATTTTAAATTATACATTACTGACTTCGAAAATAATCGTGTAATTATCACCGATTTAAAAGGAAAAAAACTTCAAACATTAGAAGAAAACATTGAAAAACCAACAGATATCCTCGTTATAAAAAACCAGTTATGGATTTTAAATTTCAAAAAAAGCAGTATTAGTTTATATAATCGCTAGGTAATAACACCCAACAATTATGTTTCCACCACGTCCAAGGCTGATTGGCTATGTCTTCATTAGCGTCAATTAGTCTATGGCGTTTCCCTCCGTTTACACTTACCCAACTATCTACATACACCTCAACGGATTTTCCTTGTCGTTGATTTATATCTTTTAAGTATTGAGCAAATTGCCATATCATATCGGGCTTACCCACCATAGAATTTATTTGCTTATTCGTAAGATAATCTTCTAAACGTACTTTTTGTTTACGCCCGCCAGCCGCTTTGGTTCTAAAAATTGTGTAGCCCGATTTGGAACGCAACATCATACGCCAACTTAATCTATGTCCTTCTTCGGTCCACAATACATCCCCGTCTATAAACCAATGTCGAATTGGCAAACATAATTGCACTAATAACCACAGCGAAATTAATGTTACAATAAATTTGGATGCCACAAATTGATTTTGCTGAAGTACCACTTCTTTTTTATGTTTCGGATAAAACCATCCTCTAATTTTTGAAGCTGGGAAAAAGAAAACGGTAAAACCTAATGCTAAATAAGGAAATATTCCTATTTGCAACACAATGGAGTTGTAAAGATGAAAAAATACCGCAACTGCAAATGCTATTTTACGTGTAGGTTTCCATAGTAATGCGGGTATAATTAATAAATCGAATAATATTCCTACATAAGTAATTACATAATGAGCCCAAGTTTGCTGTAACAATTCTCCAATTAAAGGATAGTTCGCTCTTCCTGCCATTAATCGTGCTGGTACAGTAGTATTCAACCAATCGGGATATAGTTTTGCTATTGAAGCATAGGTATATACTAAAAACAGTTGTCCGATAATTAAAATAAGCACCCAACTCGGCATTACATTACTCATGCGTACACGATTTTGCTTAACATCTATCGACAAGTCTTTATGGGCTGGAAGAAAAACCATCAAAACACTCAATAGCCATAATAAATAGTAGTGATTATTGTAGGAACTTTTCTGCATAAAATAAACACCTCCCCACAACAAGCAAAAGGCAATTGCTGTTAACACATAACGATAACCTAACATAATTGCAATACCCAATGCACCCATCACAAAAAAATACAGATACATTCCATTACCCGGTAATGGGTGTAAAAAAGAAAAAGGAATAAAATGGAAATTAAAGCAAGTATCTACAAACACACGTTTTACCCAACCTGTAAGTATCGCCCCCCAACATTCACAAGCTACCAAAAACCCAAAAATAATTCTAAAGATTATCAGTGGGCTGTTATCAACAGCTTTAAAAAATCTATCTATCATTAAATACTTTATTATTCTTTCACAAATATAAAAACATTAATCTAGAGTGCCTTAGTCAAAAAACAAGAGGGTTGTACAAAATATATTTTGCACAACCCTCAAAATTAACAACCTAAACAAAAACTAACTACTATTCTAATATTATCTTGGTACGATACTTAATTCTAATAAATTGTATCCTCCTCTATCATCTCCATTCCAGATAACTCCTGCTCCGTTTCCACTTACAGTTCCTTTTCCGAATTGACCATCTTCAAGACTAGCTACTCTTCTAATTGTAGTGTCGTCATCTGCTGGACCTACGTTTGGACCTGTTTGAGAAACTACTTGAAATTCCCCTCCACCAACTGGCTCATCTTCTTCTGTACCGGCATCATACATGTAGGTTTTCGTACCTTGTCTGTCGTAAGTTAATGGCTCACCATTTTCATCAAACAAATCTAATCCTGCTGTGTTATGACTTAAAAACCAGTCATTAGAAGGAACAAACATTGTTAGGAAAGAAAATTTGTAACCTACTTCTTTTGGTACAGTTAATTCAAAAGTGATTTCTCCTCCTGGACCTGTAGGCATCATTTTATCTCCTAATGCTACTGGTATTTGTAACTGATCTTTAATGTAATTGTAAGCTACCATTCTATTACCATCTTCTGCCAACTCTTCTAAACCGCTACCTTCAACTACAGAATCACCTTGAGAAAAAACAGGATCCGTAGCCCCTTCTGCTCCATTAAAAGCATAAGCTAATGCTGGAGAAAATCTAGCTAAAGAAGAAGACAATCTTAAAAATGCATCTGAACCTTCAGCCGTTTCAGTAAACCAATCATTTAAAGGCCCTGGATTTCCGTCTTCTGCAATTTCCTCTAAACCTACACCTCTATCAGCTGTTCCTGACAAAAATAATGGGTTATCCTGTGCATGAAGTACTACTACTCCTGGAGTTAAAATTACACCTCCATTAAAGTCTGTACTAGCAAACTCATCGGTACTTGTTAGATCAACATTTCCATTAGCTCCTACTAAGTTAGTAAGGGTTAAGGTAAATGTACCATCCGCATACGATAGTTCAGCACTTATTTGATCTGTTACATCTGTATCAACAACACGTACACTGTTTATTGGATCTGCAGCACCTGTATTAGGTCCAGATTGATTTCTTGGTTGATCTGCTCCAGCACCAACTGGTTGATCTATTTCTGTACCAGAATCCCATAACCTAATTTGACTCGTTATATCTCCTGTTACTGGTACAGTATCATCAAATAAATCAACACCACTTTCCGAAGGAGCATAAAACCAATCATTTGTAGTAGCGTTCATGGTTGCAAAACTTAATTTTGCTCCTGGCACTGCTTTAAATGAAATTTGGTATTGTCCGCCTACCATTCCAATGGGTCCAGCTTCTGTAGCTCCTACAGCTGTATTAAACACAATAGAATTTAAAAAGTTCACGGCATTTCTAATAGTAACATCAAAGGTTACATTCTCTGCTACTGGATTATTATCTATTTGTTGTGTCGCATCATCATCACTACATGATATAAATGCCATTACACTCGCTAATGTTAGTAGACTAAATTTTAATTTCTTCATTTTAAAATATCTTTAAATTTGTTTGGTGCAAACATATAGCCTTAACAAAGCTTTAAAAGAACAAAATTAGTTGAAGAGGAAAAAATAGCTTTAAAAATGAAATGTCAAACACCTAGTATTACTGACTTTAAAAGCTTTTTCTAAAATCAGCTCTAAATTAAGCTTATGAAACTACTTATTGAAAATTTCAATTAAAAGGCGGACAAAAAAATGGATACTATATTCCTAAACTAATGCTAAAGCTGAAAAAATGAAGCTGAAGTATTTTTTAAAATATAGGAATTAGCAGGAAATTAGGAGAGGTGTATTTTATACTACCTGCATTCAAGTCATAAGTGCAAAAAGTTAATTTCGTTTACTTTTTTAGCAAAAATGGTTACTGGATTATC
>CANNCQ010000023.1 GCA_947503135.1 uncultured Aquimarina sp.
TGGAATCATAAACGTGTACACAGAATTTATGTGGAACTAGGTTTACCACTAAGAAGGAAAGTTAAGAAACGTTTACCCGCAAGGGTAAAAGAACCATTAGAGATCCCAGGTGAACTCAATCATACTTGGAGCATGGATTTTGTAACCGATGTATTAGAAAATAAAAGACGTTTTAGAGCATTTAATGTCATAGATGATTATAACCGAGAAGCATTACATATTGAAATAGACTTTTCCTTAACTAGCAATCGTATTGTATGGGTACTGAATCATCTTATCAATAAAAAAGGAAAGCCAAAGAAAATACGAATGGATAATGGTCCTGAATTTATAGCTCACATAACCAATGATTGGAGTCAAATGCACAATATAGAGTTTAAATATATCCAGCCAGGAAAACCTACTCAAAATGCTTTTGTAGAACGATTCAATGGTTCCTATAGAAGAGGCGTTCTTAATAAATATATCTTTGAAAATTTAGATCAGGTAAGAGAGCAAACACAAATATGGATAGAGGATTATAACAATCATAGACCCCACGATGGACTAGGTAAATTATCTCCAATAAAATATGCAAAACTTAATTCTTCTGGAGCTAGCTCCAGAAGAATTAAAAACAATAACTTTATAGAAAATTAGAAAAATAAACAGTTCTAATTAGGGGAAGCTTACAATGAGATAATCCAATTTATGGTTTCAGATGTGTCAGATACTTATTATTTTGAAAAATACTCGAAAGGAAAACTTCAAAGAAAGTATATTACATCACAGGGAGCAATTGCAGAAGATGAAGGAGAAGGCTTTGTTTCAGAAGATGATGATTTAATGGATAAAATATGGGAATTTACAGATGATTACTTAAAAAACAACTTCATTGAAAATATGTTTGACATAAAATTTAAGCAATATAAAATAAGATAAAAACCTACAGCCAACAATGGCTAAAATTAATACGGTTTTGATGCTTAATCCAAAAGTTAATGTACTTTTACTAAGTCCGTCAAATCTTTTGATTTGGCTTTAGAACAGAAAAAGATAAAACAAAATTAAAAGTTTTGGCTAATCGCTTAACCCGAAATTAAATGCTAATTTAATCCCGTACTAACATTAGCCGAAGCCGTTAGCCTTCATTATAAACCAACAAAACATGAAAAAAATAATTTTATTCTTTTTAACAATAGTTATTGTTACTATAAGTTGTCAAAATAAGAAGGAAGACTACAAAACATCAACAATAGAAAAATATTCTGACTCATTTTTTCAAACTAGTATTGATAGCTCTCAAATTGCTGGAGGTGCAATTTTAGTGTTTAGAAAAGATACTATACTACTGAATAAATCTTATGGATATGCAAGTTTGGAACTTTCTGCTCCTATGTCTACTGATGGTATTTTTGAGATTGGCTCTGTGACCAAGCAATTTACAGCTGCAGCTATTTTAAAGCTAGTGGAAGCACAAAAACTCTCTTTAGAAGATGATTTTACCAATTATATTTCTTTTGATACTAAGGGGAGAAAAATAACTATTAATAATTTATTAAATCATACTTCTGGAATTCCTAGTTATACCGAAATTGAAGAATTTTGGGATCTATCTATTAAACAAGAACCTAGAGATTCTTTAGTCCGTTTAATAGAACATAATGACTTTTTATTTGAACCGAATGAAGCATTAATTTATAATAATTCAGCTTACTTTTTTCTAGGATTAATTATAGAGAAAATTACTAAACAAAGTTTTGAAGAATTTCTAAAACAAGAATTTTTTGAACCATTAGGTATGAAAAATACAAGCTACTGTTCTACTAGTAAAGTTGTTAAAAATAAGGTTTACGGATATGAATACTCATCTAAAGGACTTCAACAAAAACCTTACTTAAATCACACATGGCCATATTCAGCAGGTTCGCTCTGTAGCACAACCGAAGATTTACTTATTTGGATGAAAGCTTTACACAATCAAAGTATATTATCAAACACATTATATCAATCACTTATTACCCCTGATAAATTAAATGATGGTAACCTTGTACGGTATGCCAAAGGGTTAGTAAATTTTTCAAATTTTGGACACAAAGAAATAGCACACGGAGGTGGTATTAATGGCTTTCTTTCCGAAACAAGATATTTTCCTGATGAAGACTTATATATCATTTGTTTAATTAATACAACAGGTCCCAAAGGAGCTGGTTTTTTTGCAGATAAAATTACTTGGAAACTACTCAAAAAGAAAGTACTGAAGGGTGTTGAATTGGATATCAATATAAAAAAATTGGAAGGGAGATATAGTGGGATTACAAGAAGAGGAATAGAAACTGTAGAAATTAAATCAACTACCAAAGGATTTACTATTAAAAAAGATGGAAGTGACAAAATAGACACTCTAAATACATATATAGGTAACAACAAGTGGATGTATGGAAATGATATCATAACAATAAAAAATAATAAATACCATATTGACAAGATTCATAGCTACTATATATTAAATAAAGAAATAACGAAAGGCTAACACTATATAAACCCACATAGGGCGGTTTGGGCTTAATCGAAGGACTGTGATTGTTTGCAAAGTAGCCAAATATAAAATTTGGCATTTAAAGAAGAAAAGATAAAATCAAAATATTTATATTTAACTAATTAATAAACCGAAACGAAAGTGCTTATCAACTGCCCTACTTTTCTTATACGATACGTTATAACCAATTAGATGACTGTCCTTTCCTGAAATAGGTTGACTAAAAATTAATCAGTTAATTATAGTCACTAATGAAACAAGAAAAAGAACCCTGGCGAAAAAAGTTTTATCAAAAAGTAAATTTAGAAACCAAACTATTGGTAGTTGACCAAATTTTAAATGGTCAAATATCTGAAAATAGAGCTGCGAAAAAGTACGATGTACCTAGAACTACAATTAGGTATTGGATTCGAATTTATAGTACCTTAAATCAACAAAAATATGGCATGAGTAAAGACAAAGAAATAAAAAAACTCAAAGAACGAATTAAAGCTTTAGAGTTTATGAAAGACTTTCAACAAGATGTAATTGGTGATATGGAAATCATTACAGGAGTTGATTTATCAAAAAAGTCATTGCCCAAAACATTAGCAAACGAGATAGCACAAAAAAGAAAAGGCTTTTAAAAGAAAATGGCTCTATGAATGTTTTGGGATCAGTAAACAAGCCTTCTACAAACGCTTAACAGTAGCTCATAAAAAGGCTTTAGACGAACAAAAATTATTAAAACTAGTCAAGTCTTATCGTAAAATAGTAGGATCAAAAACAGGTGGAGTTAATCTTTATAAAGCTCTTAATCAAGACTTTATTAAGAATGATATTAAGATAGGGAGAGATAAGTTTTATCAATTTTTAAGGCATCATCATTTACTAGTTCCTGTATCGAAAAGGTATAGTACAACCACTAACTCTAAGCATATGTTTAAAAAATATAAAAACTTGATTAAAGGGAAAGTTCCAACAAGACCAGAACAGCTATGGGTAAGTGATATTACATATATTAAAACAGAACAAGGACATAACTATTTAGCTATAGTCACTGATGCATATTCCAAGAAAATCATGGGTTTTAAACTTGCTAATCACATGAGGACTTCATTGTGTATGGAAGCTTTAAATATGGCAATAAAAAACCGGAAATACCCAACTGAAAAACTAATACACCATTGCGATAGGGGATTTCAATATTGTAATCCTAGATATGTACATTTAGCAGAGCGTAATAATCTAATAATGAGTATGACCGAACAATATGATCCTTATGAGAACGCTATAGCTGAGCGTATTAACAAAACACTTAAATATGAATACAATTTAAAAGAAACGATTAAAAACAATCAATTAGCCGTTAAAATGACTAAAGAAGCTGTAGGTATCTACAACAATTTAAGAATGCATTATAGCTTAGATTTTAGAAAACCAAATGATGTTCATCAAAATCCTAATATCAAATACAAAGCATACAGAAAAAATAAACTAAATTTGTCTGAACTTAATATTTAAATATTTACAAAAAAGGTCAACCTATTTCAGTATAATACATCAACGAAACCTAAAAATATTGAATGTTCAATTCTAATAGTCTTAAAAAACAAATTTTTTTCACAAAAGGGATGTTATATTTTCTAATAGGAATAAGCTTACCTATGATCTCAGTGTTATTTTATGAAATAAAAAATCTGTACTGGTCAATACCTAATGCCACATTTATAATCGCTCTTGGAGGATATTTTTTGTATTACATTGAAATAGATGATAAAAGATTAATCGTTAAAAATTTGATTTTTTTTTGGATACATAAAGAGTACAAAAAAAATCAAATTAACGATATAACTTTAGCTATAAATTACGGAACAAATGATGAAGGAAATGATGTAATAACAAACTATATTTTAATACAAACTGATAATAAATCTGAAAAATATCTAATGGACTATAACAATAGATATTATATCGATTTATTTTATACTCTTAAAAAATTCAAATACAAAAACAACATTTTTAACCGTTCTCCTTTACATCCTAAGATTACTACAAATCCTAAAAAAGATGTTCATATTACATTTGAACATCTTAAGAAAAAAGAATATATAATCGCTAACAACATAAAATTAGTACAAAATATAACTACAACGAAATTAAACTTCAAAATATTTTTTGGTATTGGATGCTTTTTTTTATTGTTTATTTTAATATTTGGTATTATAGGTTACGATGGTAGTCTTTTGAATTTATTCAAACATATATCTATAGTAAATCTAATTTATATTATTCCAATGTTAATAGGTTTATTTAATTTAGTTCTTTTCTCCATTATTGGAAAAAAAGTAATCGTCTACAATAGAAAAGAAAATACTATCACATATCCTTGCTCACATTATAATAAAAAGACTATTACCATACATTTTAATAAGTTTAAATTTCATAAAAAATTGAATGACTCTAGGCACTGTTCACGTTATACTTTGGTCACAAAAGACATAAGTAACAAAAAGGATAACCTAGGTGTTTTTAATTTGTATACAGGGCGATTTTGTGATGATTTTCACTCTTATATTGTTTGGTATATGGATAAAAGAAGACCACTACCGCCTAGTAAAGTTTTTGACCATTATAGACAAATAGACTATAAAGAAAGGAAAGAAAATAAATTTTTAAAACCATTGTATTCAAGTAATTTAGTTACACCTGAAGCAACACGTAAGCAGCGGTCAGAACGAAAGGAAATTAATAATTGGTAAGATTTCTAAAAAAACTACTACCAACACGATGTATGAAACATAGCTAATAAGTGCTTAACCGAAAGGTTTATGTATATTTAGAAAGTTCGCTAAATTTTTAATTTGGTATTTAAAATTGATAAGTTAAAAACAAAATATAAAAATTCGGCTCTGTGTTAACCCGAAAAGTTAGTGTTTTTTGAACGCTACGTTTCATAAACAAGTCCGTTACCATTCATTATGAAAAAAAACTATAAAACACTAAAGCAGAATTAAAAAAGAGAAAGTTTAATATGATAAAGCAATACATAATCCTATTGATTCTTATTTTTAACAATCATTACTGCGCGTGGTCCCAAAATCAATTAAAAGACAAGATTTATTATACAGTTGCTGCTAAAAATGGTCTTACAGTGAGAAGTAAACCTTCTATTAGCAGTAAAAAGTTAGGAAAATTTTCTTCAGGAGAACATCTAGAATTCATAGAAGACACAAAGAAATTTTTATCTGTTATGGATAATGGCATAACTATAGACGAAAATTGGTTTAAAGTAAAAAAAATGAATCATAATTGGGATAACAAATCAACATTGACTGGCTATGTATTTAGTGGATATTTACTAAAAAATGAAAGCGCACCCTACAATCCTTCTGACGCCATTACAACTCATAATTCAGTATTAAAATTTAAAAACTTTAACATCAATTTTTATTTTTATAAAATTGATGATCGGTATGATAATCATCATATTGTAAAAAACGATACAATATATGCTTATGAGGATGTATTTAATGATTTAGGAGATAAGTTAATTCATATTGAACCTAAAGTAAAAATAGATAAAGTTGAATTATTTTACACATTTAAGGAAAAAATTTGGGAATATACAATAGATACTGATGACTCAAAAGGCTATTCATGGGAAGGAAGTAGTCATTTTAAAAAGCTATCACTTGATAGACAAATGATTTTATTCCCAAAAATTGAACATGAAAAAACAGAAGCTTCTAGAGAACTTAATTTAAAGCTAAGAGATACTTTAGTACATTACCCAGGAGAAATGGGAGGTACAACAGCTACCATGAGTTATAATGGCAAACCATGTATTCATTCAATAACTGATATTGTATTAAAAATAATTTTGCATCATAGTAATGGTACTAAAGAAGTCAAGTATGTAAATATTAACTTGTCATATGGTTGTTAGAATTTTAAAAAATCACTGGAACACAGAGAAATTTAAGTTAGAATTTCACAATAGGTTTGATATCTAAAAAAACGAAATGGTAACACTATATACAGCAAATAGAGCGATTAATGTTTAACCGAAAGACAGTTGTCTATTTGCAAAATCGCCAAATCTTTTGATTTGGTATTAAAAAGAAAAAATTAAAACAAAATAAAAAGATTTGGCTAAGTGCTTAATCGAAAATTCAGTATTTTTAAATCCCGTACTAATCATAACCGAAACGTTGGCTCTATTCAATAACTTAACGCAACAAATCTAAATTAATAGATTTGTTAATATGCCACGTAAAAAATACTAGACTTACCCATAAAGAAAGAGTCCAAATTGAGGAGCTTTTAAATGAAAATAAGACCGAGGCTTATATACAGCATTCTACCATTTACTCCTCCATAGTATTTAAATATTTAGCTAATACAAAACCCATACTAAAACAGCCTTGTAGCAAATAGCCTCCTGTTGGAGCGAACCAGTTCAACATTTCACCTATGGCATATGAATTAGGTATTTTTACACACTTAAAATTCTCATTTATTTCATTTAAATCAATCCCACCTAAAGTAGAAATAGCTTTATCTAGCGCTCCTGAGGATTTAATAATAATGGGGACAGATTTGATTGTTTCAGCAAGTAAATCAGGATTTGAAAAAGTATCTTTATTTGAAAATTGCTTTAACACCCCGATAGAAGTACGATCAAGTTTTAAATCTTTATTTAAAATTTCAGTTACTTTAGATAGTTTAGAGCTATTGTATTTATCTTTTATTTGATCAATTGTCATAGAGGGCTTTAAATCTAAACGAATAACAACTCTTTCGTCTGTAAACAGTTTCTCTTGAAGTTTTTGACTCAATGCATAAATAGCATTACCCTCTAGTCCAAATTTTGAAATCACTAATTCTCCTTTAACAAAAACAGTATCATAAGTTAAAGCTATATTCTTCAATGGATTACCTTGATGAGTATTTATAAATTCTGTATTCCAATTAACTTCAAAAGCACAATTAGCAGCTCTAAACGGTAAAACATTCACTCCATATTCTTCAAATCTTTTTTTCCAGCTTCCATCAGAACCAGTAACCCTCCAACTTGCTCCCCCTAAAGCAAAAACAACAATATCTGAAACTACATTGTCAAAATTCTCAAAACATAAATTCCCCTGTTTATTCCAGCCTATCCACTTCGTATTTAAATTAATTTTAACTCCGTTAGCAGATATATGTTTTACAATTTTATTGAGTACCTCAATAGGTTTTAGTCCTATTTTAGGAAAAACACGATTACTAGACCCCACAAATGTGGGTATTCCAAGTGTATCAAGCCAGTTAATAAAGTTATCATTTGTAAACTCACTGATAATTCCATGCATAAAACTGCTTGGGTCATATTTGCTTATAAGCTCTTCTACTGAAGAATTGTATGTCAAATTCAATCCTCCCTCTCCAGCTACTAAAAATTTTCTTCCAACGCCTTTTTTCTTTTCGTATAGTGTTACTTTGTATTTTTTGGTATCTAGTTGAGCGGCGAGCATAAGTGCAGCAGGCCCTCCTCCTATAATTGTTATGTGCTTCATTAGAACTGTAAAATGCCTACTTAATTTGATAATAAATTCAAAAATAAGCTATTTTGGACGATGCTTTACTCCTTATTTCCATAACAGGAATTATTGAAAGGCTAAACATATTGAGATAATTACAACCTTATATTACCATACTCAATTTCTTTTCAAATTGAAATATACTAGAATAACTTAATTTCATTTTACACCTCATTAAGTAGTTTTAAAGTAAACCAGGATAAGCTATAGCTTTAATAAGTAATTTAAAGCAGTTTTAAAATAGTTAACTACTATAAATCTCATATAAAACGAAATAGCCTAAGGTTTTCACCCTGGCTATTTCATTTTTACACTTATTATAAATTTAGTCTCTATTTACTGAAATACTAGATGGTTTTAAATGTATAACACCAAAGAAGTTTAGTATTCTCATTATTTGGTAAGTAATGTCTATTTCATGCCAACGTATACCTCCAAAGTTAGATCTTGTTGCGTATTTATGATGATTATTGTGATACCCCTCCCCCATCATTAAAAAATCGAATGGTAACAGATTTTTAGAAGTGTCTTTAGATTTAAAATTTACATATCCATAAATATGCGCATACCAATTAATTATCACTCCATGAATAGGAGCCATAAATAAAGCTATTGGTAAAAATAACCATTGCCACCAAGCTGTTGCAAAAAATAAAAAGAAAGCAATATAACCTATTGCCCAAAAAACTCTCGAAAACCAAGAACTTGCAAAAGCATCAAAACGTTTCCATTGTGGAACATTCTTAGTAAACCTTGGTTCCACAAAAATATTTTGTTTATTGATATCACTATAAATATTCTTTGTGCGCCACATCATAGAGAAGATACTTGTATCGTATTTAGGTGAATGTGGGTCTTGCTCAGTATCGGCATATGCATGATGCATTCGATGCATTATTCCATATCCATAAGCACTTAAATAATTTGAGCCCTGAAAAAACCAAGTAAGTATGAATGTTATTTTTTCAGCAAACTTAGACATTGTAAAGGTTTGGTGAGCTGCATACCTGTGAAGAAAAAAAGTTTGAAAAAACAAACCTCCATACCACAAAATAATAATAAATATTATAATTGCCATAATCGCTTTTTTTACAAAGCTACTTGCTATAATATTGCCAAACAATGAACCTAAGTTAAGTAATTCGCTTTCTAATTCTACTTAGCGCTTGTGGGGTAACACCTATATAAGAACTCACATATTTTAATGGAATAACATTTATAAGTTCTGGTCGTTCTTTAAACAAATTTAAATAACGTTGCTCTGGTGTTTCACTTAATAGTGATTGTTCTCTTTTGGATTTTATATAAAATAAACGCTCCGCAGTAAGCCTGCCTATTAAATTTCCTATTTGAGTTGTTTGGTACACTTCCTGCAAGTCTGCATATGATATACTATACAAGGTGGTATCATCAAGCGTTTCTAGTTCATATAAAGAAGACTTTTGAGTAAGGAAGGAATCATAAGCACTCACAAATTGATTTTTAAAACAAAAACCAAAAGTTACTTCGTTTTCTTTAAATTCTTTTGGAATATAAAAACGAATTACCCCTTTTTTAACAAAGCTGATGTAATTTTCAATAGCACCTTCTCTTAAAAAAGTAGTTTTCTTTTTAAATTCTCTTTTTAAAAGTTTTGAAGAAAAAATATCCCAATCAACATCAGAAATATGAGCTATTTCCTCTATATAATCTCTTATAAATTGTAATCCTTCAGCCATTCATCAAAAAAATTAAAAACTCATCATCAAAAAAGGTAATATTTCTTTATTGTAATTTCTCTTAAAATAAAAATGAGCCACTTTATATTCTTATATTTTAAAATATTCGATACTATAAAAACAATACCTTGTATTTAGTATTTAATCATAATTATTTTTCACCCTCAAAGATACTTTGAAAAATAACATTTCAATACAATTTAATTAATCCTATTTTAATACTTAGCTGTAAACATTTATTATTCTAAAAATTTATTTTGAAAGTTATGCTTTAATTTTTCGACTTAGAATCACTTAAATAATTATATGCAAAATTTTAATTTCAGTACAACTACTAGGACAAAACTTTTCATTTTACTAAACTCAAAATATTAAATGTCTATAGAAAACATACCTGGGATCTACTTCGAAAACAAGAAAGAGGACCCTGACTTATTTGTATATGATTTTAAAATGACAAATGATATTGTTAAAAGTAAAGTTAATTTAGGAATGAATATGTTTAGCTTTTTACAAGAAGGCAAGAAACAAGTTCATTTTGCAGGAACATCTGTTGCAGTAAATAAAGATCAATCCCTTTTGCTAAAAAAAGGAAACTGGCTTTGGACTGAATTACTAGATAAAGAAGCAATCTACTTTTGTAAACTTTTGTTTTTTTCAGAAGAAAAACTAAAGGGGTTTTTAGAAAAACACTCTGAAAACAAAAAAATAGTTACCGATGAAATCCCCTATTTTATAATTCGAAATGACTCATATATCAGTTCTTATCTAAATTCTTTATCTACAATTAGTGAAGCACCAACTGTGTTTAAAAAAAACTTGCTTGCAGTTAAATTTGAAGAATTGATGCTTTATCTTTTACAAAAATACGGAGAACACTTTGAATATTATTTACATTCGCTAATTGCCAAAGAAACATCAACTTTCAAAAAAATTGTAGAAAGTAAAATACATTCTTATTTGAAGTTAGAAGAAATAGCATTTTTATGCAATATGAGTTTATCTACTTTTAAACGTCATTTTATAAAAGAATATCAAACTTCACCTGGAAAATGGCTCCAAGATAAACGCCTTCAAAAAGCAAAAGAAATTTTAGAGAAAGGTGATCTAAAAGCTTCAGAAATTTATTTGAATTTTGGTTATCACAACCTTTCAAATTTTAGTATCGCTTTTAAAAATAAATTTGGTTTTAGTCCTAGCAAAATAACTACTCAATCTAAATTTTGACCTTTTTTCATAAGTAAGTGAACTATATAAATAACTAAACACTAATGCTATAAAAGTATTTTTGTTAAAATAAAATACAATATTATGAATATTACATTAGAACAAGCAGAAAAAGCGATTATTGCGGCAAAACAAAAATCAATAGCAATAGATACTAAAATGAACATTGCAGTGGTAGATGCTGGAGCAAATTTAGTTGCATTTGGAAGAATGGACGGAGCATGGTTAGGCTCACTCGATATATCAATTAAAAAAGCTAAAACAGCTCGTTATTTTGATATGAATACAGGAATTATCGGTGAATTATCTCAGCCGGGACAGCCACTATTTAATATCGAACATTCAAATAATGGATTGATTACTTTCCCTGGTGGAGTACCAATCAAAAACGCAGCTGGCGAAGTTATTGGAGCTATAGGAGTTAGCGGAAGTTCAGTTGAAAATGATCATACTGTTGCTGAAGCTGGAGCATTAGCAATTTAATAATGCCCTATGTAGTCTTAAGTAATTAATTCAATTCACTACTGAATTATAATTTTAATAAAAGCTGAACAATGAGCTCATTGTTCAGCTTTTTTGATTTGTGTTGTTTTCTTATAAATTACACATTTTAACCTCATTTTACAGAAAAAATGGGTTAATTAATAAAGGCTCTCTTAATTGTGTTTTTTGTTTTCATCAAAACTTTTAAATCTAAATAACACGGTTGTAAGTATTTTTCATTTCATTAAAATTAACCGCATCTTATTCGATAATTTACTTTTTTAACATCATGTAAATGAATATTTCATTAATTTGTTAAGCTTAATTAACAGCAATAACTAAAATCAAGATAACATGAAATTAAAGTTCAAATACGTCTTTGCCATACTAGCATTAGCTTTCCTAGGGTGCAAAGAATCTATTAATAAGAAATCTAATCCTTTACCCGTTTACAAAAATGCCTCCAAATCTTTTGAAGAACGTGCAAAACATCTAATTTCATTAATGACTTTAGAAGAAAAAGTAGGTCAAATGCACTACGAATCTCCTGCTATAGACAGTCTTGGCATTCCTGAATACAATTGGTGGAACGAGTGTTTACATGGAGTTGCCCGTGCAGGTAAAGCAACTGTTTTTCCCCAAGCAATAGGTATGGCCGCTATGTTTGACAGAACACACATGGGAGAAATCGCTGAAGCTATTTCTGACGAAGCAAGAGCCAAACATCATGAAGCTGCCTCAAGAGGGAAACGCGGTATTTACCAAGGACTAACTTACTGGACTCCAAATATCAATATTTTTAGAGATCCCAGGTGGGGACGTGGAATGGAAACCTACGGAGAGGACCCTTATCTGTCTGGAGAATTAGCCGTTCCTTTTATTAAGGGATTACAGGGCGATGATCCTAAATATTTCAAATTAATAGCTACTGCCAAACATTTTGCTGTACATAGCGGACCCGAAGAATCTCGACATCATTTTGATGTACTTCCTAGTACACAAGATTTCTTAAATACATACACACCACATTTTAAAAAAGCAATTATGGAAGCCGAAGTGTATTCGGTTATGTGTGCTTATAATGCATATGCTGGCAAACCTTGTTGTGGAAATAAAGACTTAAGTGATTTAATGCGAAACGATTGGGGTTTTAAAGGATATATAGTTTCTGATTGTTGGGCAGTTCGTGATTTTTACGATAAAACCATAAAAACACATCAAGTAGTTGAAGATAAGGAAGCTGCTTCGACAATGGCTGTAAAAGCAGGCACAGATCTTAATTGCGGAAACTCCTACCCTGCTTTAACCGAAGCTGTAAAATCTGGATTAATTACAGAAGCTGAACTAGATATATCTCTCGAACGTTTAATAGTAGCTCGTTTAAAACTAGGGCTATTTGCTCCAGAAGGTAACGTTTCCTATGAAAAGATACCTTTTGACATTGTTGGCTCTGAAAAACATCGCCTATTAGCATTACAAGCAGCACGTAAGTCTGTCGTATTATTAAAAAATGAAAAAAACATTTTACCATTATCAAAAGAACTTAAGAATATTGCTGTTATTGGTTCAAGTGCAAATGACTTAGAGCTATTACTTGCCAATTATAGTGGCTATGCTGAAAAGCCTATTTTACCATTACAAGGTATTCGTAACAAACTACCAAACGCCAAAGTAAACTATGCTATAGGTTGTAAACTAGCTGAAGGGCTACCCGTGTTTGAAGCAATGCCAACAGCTGTTTTATTTACTGATGCCACAAAAAAGCAGCAAGGTTTAAAAGCGGAATATTATAATAATATTACTTTCGAAGGAACTCCCACGCATGTACAAATAGATCCAAATATTGACAATATATGGTGGAATAACAAACCTTTTCCAGATATGAGTTACGATAATTATTCGGTACGTTGGAGTGGTGTTATTTCGGTTCCTAAAACGGGAAAATATGCAATTGCTGGTGAAGCTTTCAATATGAAAATTTTCTTAGACAATAAATTATTAATCGAAAGAGAACATATACACAGACCTAAGAAAATTTATGAATATGTAACATTAGAAGCAGGAAAAACATATCCCATACGATTTGAAGGCAGACAAGAAGACAACACCTACAGTATTATGAGATTGCTTTGGGAAGCGCCTAAAAACAATTTAGAACAGGAAGCACTTGCTGTAGCTAAAGAGGCTGATGCTATTATTTTTTATGGAGGGATTAGTCCGTTATTAGAAGGTGAAGAGATGAAGGTAAAAGTTGATGGTTTTTCAGGCGGAGATCGTGTACACACAAAATTACCAGCCACACAAACAACGCTACTTAAAAAGCTCAAAAAATTAGGAAAACCAATTATTTTGGTACTATTGAATGGAAGTGCACTATCCATAAATTGGGAAAACGACAACATCCCTGCTATTATCGAAGGATGGTATCCTGGTCAAGAAGGAGGAACTGCTATAGCTGATGTTATTTTCGGTGATTACAATCCTGCAGGACGTTTACCTTTAACTTTTTATAAAGATATTAATGACATCCCTGCTTTTGACGATTATTCTATGAAAGGAAAAACCTACCGTTATTTTAAAGGAACACCTTTATATGAATTTGGTTACGGATTAAGTTATTCTACTTTTGAGTATTCTAATTTAATAGTACCTACAGAAATTAAAGCCGGAGAAAATGTAAAAGTAGCCGTTACCATTAAAAACACAGGCAAGTTAGCAGGTGAAGAGGTTCCTCAAGTATATGTTACAAACCCAAATGCAGATGAAAACAATCCGAGTATTACTTTATCTGGTTTTGATCGTATTCTACTTAAGCCTGGAGAAGAAAAAGTGGTTAATTTTACAATTAGAAAAGAACAACTAAGTTTAATTAATAGGGTGAACGGCAAGTTGAAACAAGTAATCTCTGCTGGACCAATAACAGTTTCCGTTGGTGGCGCACAACCTAATACTAATCGTATTAAATACAAAACTGTAGTTTCACAAAAAGCAACCGTTATAGGTCAAGCTATTTTAAATTAAAGAAATATATTGAATTAATATGGATGCTTTATCTCTATAAAACATCCATATTTTTAAAGGCAATTATACCAAAACAAAAGACCGTCTAAATAATTATTTAGACGGTCTTTTGTTTTTATGTAGAGAAGGTTAACTTTCTATTTATTCTTCTTTTTCTTCTTTTTCTTCTTTTTAGATTTAGAAAGTTTTTCCATTTTCACATCATCTATATAATACAATCCTGTTTCTAAATAATGAAATGCCATTTGCATATCATTTTCTTTAGCACTAAAAGTAAATTCATACTTCTGCCAATCTGTAGTTAATGTAAAATCCTTTGGCGTATAAGTTGTTTTTTGAATTTGAGCTTTTAATTTAGTACCAGCTGTATTCGATTTTGCATAGAATGTTAAGCGATATTTCTTATATCTCTCCGTTGGAAAAGATGCAATAGACTGAACATCCCAAGGATTTTTTCCATTAACAAGAACCAAGCATAAAAGTGATTTTTTTCCTTCTCTAGGATTATCTTCCGAGTATGAAAAAATAGCATTCGCACCATTGTCTTTAGTATTTATCCAACCTGCATCGCCTTTTTCAAAGCCACCATTTTGAATTAAAGGCAAACTAGAAATATCCTTTTTGATAATTTTAAAATCATCAACTGTAAAAGTACCCTTTTCAAAAAACTGAACTGCTATTTGTAAATCATCTTCTTTAGCAACAGTAGTAAATGTATATTCCGCCCAATCCGTTGTAAGCTCTAAATCCTGAGATGTATAAGTGGTATTTTGAAACTGAAGTCTCATTTTTTTACCAGCAGTGTTAGCTTTAGCATGTAACTTTAATTCATACAGTTCCCCTTTAACAGTACCCAATTGCTGAATCATCGCAATATCCCAAGGGTTCTTACCTAATTCTTTAACGTTAGCTTGTAATGCTTTACTTCCTGTATGACCAACGTTAACTATATCAAAATTTGCTTCAGCAGTAGAACCTCCATCAATATATTCATTCCATGCTTCTATACCGGCTTCAAAACCTCCATTTTCCAATAATGCCTTTGCTGGCTTTTCTTTTTGAACAATATTTATATTATCAACATCAAAAGTTCCTTTTTCAAAAAACTGAATCACAAATTGTAAGTTATTTTCCTTTGCTACAATAGCAAAGTTATACTCTGCCCATTCTGTTGTTAATTCTACATCTTTAGAAGTATATGTAGTATTCTGAAACTGAAGTCTCATTTTACTTCCTACAGTAGCTGCTTTAGCGTGTAATGTTAATTCGTAATATTTGTCTTTAACCGTGTTAAGGTTTTGCATTAGCATAATATCCCAAGCATTTTGCCCTAAGCCCTCAACATTAGCTTGTAAAGCACTAGAATCTGTATGACCTGAATTAGTGACAATAAATTTTGCTTTTGCGCCAGAATTAACATCTATGTTTTGATCCCAACCATTCATTCCCTCTTCAAAACTAGAGTTATTGGCAATGTTTTGCCCAGTACATATCATTGAAATTAATGATGCAACAAGTACTAATGATTTTTTCATAGTAAATTTTTAATGAAATTAATTTTTGTCAGAAGATACTATATTTTTATGTAATTGCGATTATAACATATAAAATTGAAAATCATATACTTAAACGTTTTTTATTAATTACAAAATAGTGACTTAAACGTTATAAATGACTAATTAGTACTTCCTTTGGTATACCTTTTTCAATTATTATGCCATTTTCTATAATCCATACCTTATTAGTAAGGTCTATAATTTCTGACGGATGATGACTTACCAAAAAAACAGTAAGCGAATATTGCTTAGTAATTTTTTTTGTTAACTGTATTAATTGCTTCCTTATTTGATAATCTAAAGCAGAAAACGGCTCGTCAAGTAATAACAATTTAGGTTCTTGAATAATTGCCCGGGCTAAGCATACACGCTGTTTTTGCCCCCCGGATAATTGTTCTGGATAAACCGCCAATAAATTATCTATTTCCAATGCAGTAACGACTTCCTCTAAAAGAGTTTTATTGGTATTTTTTCCTTTTGAAAAAGTAAGTTGTTCTCTTATATTCATATTAGGAAACAATATACTCTCTTGAGTAACAAAACCGATTTGTCGGTCTTTAATAGAAACATTCTTTTTTGATAATGAGTCTATCCAAATAGCTTTTCCAACTTTTACAAAACCTTTTAAATTCGTTTCTAAACCCGATAAAATTCTCAACAAAGTTGTTTTTCCTGAGCCTGACTTTCCGAAAACACCGATAAAATCTCCTTCATTAATTGTCTCATCTATAGATAACTTAAAATTCTGCTGAGCCCCTTTGAGCTCTTTTTCTATTTTAATTGAAATCATTTATTGTAAAAAGAGGTTAGCAATACTGTTTTATAGGAGTTATAAGAATATATACTTAAAAGAATAAAAAAGCTTATAACAAATAGTATTATCGCATACTGATGCGCCAAATTATATTGTAGGGCTTCTACATTTTCATAAATAGCAATAGATGCTACCTTAGTTTTATTAGGAATACTACCTCCAACCATAAGTACCACACCAAATTCTCCTACAGTATGAGCAAAGGTTAATATTAGTGCCGTTATAACAGCTCTTTTACTATTAGGTAATAAAATATATTTCAAAACCTGTATTTTATTTTTACCCAAAACAGCTGCCATCTCCAAGTAAGACTTTGGTATGGCCTGAAATGCATTTTGTATAGGCTGTACCATAAAAGGAATACTATATAACATAGAGCTTATTACAATTCCTGTAAAAGAAAATGCCAATTGTATTCCAAAATATTGATTGAGCCACGCTCCCACTATACTATTGGGACTAAAAACTAACAACAAATAGAAACCCAATACCGTTGGCGGTAATACCAATGGCATAGCTATTAAGACTTCAACAATTATTTTTATTTTACTTTTAGAAAACGCTAACCAATAAGCTAAAGGAACTCCCAGTAATAAAAGTAATAATGCGGTGATAATAGCCAATTTAAAAGTGACTAATAAAGGAGCCCAAACAAAGTTATTCTGGAATAGTATATCCATATTTTTTCAAAATAGATTTTGCCTTCGACGTTTTCATAAATGTAATAAATTTTTGAACGTTATAATCTTCATCCTTTTTTTTAGAAACTATTAATAAAGAATTAATTATTGGCTTATGTAACTTACTATCAATTGCATAAACCCGGTATCCTTCACTAAAGTTTTTTATTTTAACTGAGCTTACCGATGTAAAACCTGCATTTACACCTTCTGTTTTTAAAAACTGATTGGTTTGGCTAACATTTTCTGCAAAAACCAGTTTATGCTTAACTTCTTCTACTATATTCAATTTATTTAGAACATCATTTGCCGCCTGCCCATAAGGCGCTAATTTAGGGTTTGGTATAGCTATTTTTTGGAAATAATTATTATTTATTATTGATTTTAATGAAGTGGTATCAATATCCAAATAAGCATTACTTAAAAAGGCTAATTGCCCATGAGCAAAAATAATTGGTTTATTATTCAGCGATAATTTATTCTGAAGATAGTCTGTATAAATAGTGTTTGCAGAAAGAAAAATATCATAAGGTGCACCTGCTTCTATTTGCGCTGCTAATTTCCCCGAAGAACCTGTAACTATATTTATAGCAACATCTGTTTCAACTTTAAACTGACTACTCATTTCTTGCAATACAGGTCGTAAACTTGAAGCTGCAGCAATAGTTATTGAATTATCGTGAGTTGGAGCACAGCTTAATATTATTAGAAACACTATAATAGAAGTAACAATCTGTTTCATAACTATAATTGGTAGAAAACAAAAAAAATCTACTTCCCGTAGCAAGTAGATTTTTTGTTTATTGTTTAGAAATTTTATTACCCTAAAACTTCAGCTACTTTTTTACCTATTTCGGCAGGAGAGTCTACAACGTGAATTCCACATTCTCTCATAATTGCTTTCTTTGCCGCAGCGGTATCTTCTGATCCTCCTACGATAGCTCCAGCATGTCCCATAGTACGACCTGCAGGCGCAGTTTCTCCTGCAATAAAACCTACTACAGGTTTTTTGCTTCCACTAGCCTTATACCAATTAGCAGCATCTGCCTCTAACTGTCCACCTATTTCACCTATCATAACTACAGCTTCAGTTTCTGGATCGTTGATCAATAATTCAACCGCTTCTTTTGTTGTTGTTCCTATAATTGGATCCCCTCCAATACCTATAGCTGTAGTAATACCTAAGCCTTGTTTAACAACTTGATCTGCTGCTTCATAAGTTAATGTTCCTGATTTAGAAACAATTCCCACATTTCCTTTTTTGAAAACAAAACCTGGCATAATACCAACTTTAGCCTCGCCTGGAGTAATTACACCAGGACAGTTAGGACCTATTAATCGGCAATCTTTATTTTTAATATAATTTGCTGCTTTAACCATATCTGCAACAGGAATACCCTCAGTAATTGCAATAATTACTTTGATCCCCGCATCCGCAGATTCCATGATCGCGTCAGCTGCAAAAGCAGGTGGCACAAAAATTAAAGAAACATCGGCTTTTACTTTTTCAACAGCCTCTGCAACAGTGTTAAAAACAGGTCTATCTAAATGAGTCTGACCTCCTTTGCCCGGGGTTACACCACCAACAACGTTAGTCCCGTATTCAATCATTTGGGTAGCATGAAATGTCCCTTCGCTTCCTGTAAATCCTTGTACTATTATATTTGAATCTTTGTTGACTAAAACACTCATTTGATATACTTAATTTTTTATTATGAAACTTTAGCTAAAGTAAGTATTAATTACTAAGTATTAAAGCTTCTTATTACTAAATTAATCTTATTTATTTTCTTTTAACTCTGCTTTAATCGCATCTATAACTCCCGGTAATTTTCTAACAAAAGCCAATTCCTTCAGTTTGTCTCTAGATTCATATATTGGTGTACCAAAATATGTTTTCCCTCCAGCAACTGATTTTGTAACTCCTGTTTGTCCTAAAATTACCGCTTTAGCTCCAATTGTTATTCCGCTATTGGTCCCTACCTGTCCCCAAATAGTTACTTCATCTTCGATTATTACGCAACCTGCAATACCTGTTTGGGAAGCAATTAGGCATTTTTTACCAATAATAGTATCATGCCCCACATGTATTTGATTGTCTAACTTAGAGCCTTCACCTATTATAGTAGCAGCAGAAACCCCTTTATCGATGGTGCAGGAAGCACCTACATCAACGTTGTTTTCTATAATTACTTTTCCTGAAGAAAGTAATTTATCAAAACCTTCCGAACGATTTTTATAATAAAAAGCATCCGCACCTAATACTGTATTAGCGTGAATAATTACATTTTCACCAATTTCACAATCATCATAAATTGAAACATTAGCGTGAATGGTAGTATTGTTTCCTACAGTAACGTTATTACCTATAAAAACCCCAGGTTGAATCGTTACATTTTCACCAATTATAGCTGTATTGGATATATGACTAACCGAAGGTTTAAAAGGTTTAAAAAAAGCAGATAACTTATTAAAGTCTGAAAAAGGGTCTTCTGAAATAAGCAACGACTTTCCTTTAGGGCAATCTACTTTTTTATTTATTAAAATAGTAGTTGCAGCACTATTAAGTGCTTTATCGTAATACTTTGGGTGATCTACAAAAACAATATCTCCTGTTTCTACCCTATGAATTTCATTACAGCCTGTAATTAAAAAATCAGTTTCACCAACATACTCAATATTTAAAATATCGGCAATTTGCTTTAACGTATAAGGTTGAGGAAATTTCATTTTTTACAGTACTAGATCTTTTTATTAATAATGAAAATTTAAAATGGAGATACTATAACTTCTAATTAAAATAGAAGTTATTCTTTCACACGCTCTTTATAAGTTCCTTTTTCAGTTTCAATTTTAATTTTATCGCCTTCATTTATAAATAAAGGAACCATAACTTCTGCTCCAGTTTCAACTGTTGCAGGTTTAGTAGCATTTGTAGCTGTATTTCCTTTAACCCCTGGCTCAGTTGCAGTAACTTCTAAAATTACAGTTTGAGGCATATCTACAGATAATGGAGAGTCATCTTCTGTATTAATTAACACCGTAACTATAGCTCCTTCCTTTAATAAATCGGGTCTGTCGATAGCTACTTCTTGAAGGGCAATTTGAGAATAATCTTCTTGATTCATAAAATGATATCCTTCTCCGTCGTTATATAAAAACTGGAATTTGTGTGTTTCCACACGAACTTCATCAATTTTATGACCTGCAGAAAAAGTATTATCAATTACTTTTCCAGAGGTAACACTCTTCATTTTTGTACGAACAAAAGCAGGACCTTTACCTGGTTTTACGTGTAAAAACTCTACAATTTTAAAAATATCGTGATTATAACGAATACATAATCCGTTTCTTATATCGCTTGTACTTGCCATTTTTTTGTGTATTAGCTATTAATTTATTTGGACTTGAAATATCCCTTCATAATTCCTCGTTGAGAATCTTTTATAAACTGAAGAATTTCGTCGCGTTCAGAACTTGCTTGTACTTCAGCTTCAATTATTGAAGCTGCCTGAGTGTTGTTGTAATTTTTTTGATATAAAATTCTATAAATATCTTGAATCTCTCTAATTTTCTCTATACTAAATCCTCTTCTGCGTAAACCAACAGAATTAATTCCTACATACGAAAGAGGTTCTCTACCTGCTTTTACAAAAGGTGGAATATCTTTCCGCACTAACGATCCTCCTGTTACAAAAGCATGATTACCAACACTACAAAATTGATTGATTGCAACCATACCCGCACATACCACAAAATCACCAACAGTTATATGTCCTGCTAATGTGGTGTTATTAGAAAAAATACAGCTGTTACCTACAATACAATCATGGGCTATATGACTGTAAGCCATAATCCAACAGTTGTCACCAATTTGAGTTTTCATTCGATCAGAAGTACCTCTATTAATAGTAACACATTCTCTAATAGTAGTGTTATCACCAATTATGGTAACTGTTTCCTCGTCATTAAATTTTATATCCTGAGGTATCGCTGAAATTACTGCTCCTGGAAAAATATTACAATTTTTACCAATACGCGCACCTTCCATTATAGTTACATTAGAACCAATCCAAGTTCCTTCACCAATAATAACATTTCCATGAATGGTAGTAAATGGTTCTATTACAACATTTTTTGCGATTTTGGCACCTGGGTGAACATATGCAAGTGGTTGATTCATAATTTAAATTTTAGTGTAACCGCTAGATTATTTTTTTTGTTTTACAATTTGAGCCATTAACTCCGCCTCTGATACTAGTTTTCCGTTAGCATAAGCCTTACCTGCCATATGACATATTCCTCGACGTATAGGAGTAATTAAATTCAAATCAAAAATCAAGGTATCGCCTGGTAACACTTTAGCTTTAAATTTTACATTATCAATTTTCATAAAAAAAGTAAGGTAATTTTCTGGGTCGGGAACTTGGCTTAAAGCTAAAATACCTCCTGCTTGTGCCATAGCCTCTACTTGTAATACTCCTGGCATTACCGGTGCATCAGGAAAGTGTCCTACAAAAAAAGGTTCGTTCATAGTTACATTTTTCAAGCCAACAACTCTACTATCTGTAATTTCCAAAATACGATCAACCAACAAAAATGGTGGTCTATGAGGTAACATTGCCATAATTTGATGAATATCCATTACTGGTGGTTTATTCAAATCAAATTTTGGCACAAAATTTCTTCGTTCTTTTTTAATTTTTTGAGCCATCACTTTAGCAAATTCAGTATTCACAAAATGACCAGGCTTAGTAGCAATTACTCTTCCTCTAATTCGAGTACCTATTAATGCTAAATCTCCTATTATATCTAACAGCTTATGTCGTGCCGCTTCGTTAGGATAATGAAGCGTAAGATTATCTAATATTCCGTTAGGCTTTACCGATATTTCATCCTTATCAAAAGCTACTTTTAAGCGCTCCATGGTTTCGGGCTTCAATTCTTTATCAACATAAACAATAGCATTGTTTAAATCGCCTCCTTTTATAAGTCCATGCTCCAAAAGGGCTTCTAACTCATGTAGAAAACTAAATGTTCGAGCTTCTGAAATTTCTTCCTTAAAGTCAGAGATTTTCTCTAGTGAGGCGTTTTGTGTTCCCAAAACTTTTGTGCCAAAATCTACCATGGTGGTTACCTGGTAATTTTCCGATGGTATCACCAAAATTTCGCTACCCGATTCTTCATCTTTAAAAGAAATTGGTTCAGTTACGATATATTCATCAATAGGTGCATTTAATTCTTCAATACCTGCTTTTTCCAAAGCCTCCACAAAAAACTTACTCGAACCATCCATAATAGGTGGCTCTGGTGCATTTACCTCTATTAAAACATTATCAATTCCTAAACCCACACAGGCAGCTAACACATGCTCTGAAGTTTGAATAACAACTCCTTTACTTTCCATATTAGTACCCCTTTGAGTATTTGTCACAAAAAGTGCGCTAGCTTTAATCGTTGGCTCATCTTCAAGGTCTACCCTTTTAAAAACGTACCCATGATTTGCAGGTGCTGGTTTAAAAGTTAAAGTCACTTCTTTACCTGTATGCAAGCCTACGCCCTTTAAAGTAACCGCTTCTTTAATTGTCTTTTGATTTACAATGTTATTACTCATTGTTGTGTTATTTATTTTTTTCTAGTGTGTTTATTCTACTTACAATTTTGGGTAAATTTTTAAAATGAACGTACGATTTGTTCCAATCTGTATACCCAAAAGATGGTGATCCTTGTATAGCCTCTCCATCTTTTATATTTCTACCAACTCCTGACTGAGCTTGTATTTTAACATTATTACCTATAATAATATGTCCTGCAATTCCTACTTGACCACCTATAAGGCAATGTTTACCTATTTTTGAAGATCCTGCAATTCCTGTTTGCGATGCTATTGCGGTATGCGCACCTATCTCTACATTATGTGCTACTTGAATTTGATTATCCAATTTCACTCCCTTTCTAATTATGGTAGATCCTAAAGTTGCTCTATCAATAGTTGTTCCGGCTCCTATATCAACATCTTCTTCGATAATTACATTACCAATTTGCGGCACTTTTTTATAAACACCTTCTTCATTAGGAACAAATCCGAATCCGTCGGAGCCAATTACAACACCACTATGAATTACACATCTATCACCAATAACAGAATCCGAATTAATTTTAGCTCCTGAAAAAACAACCACATCATTTCCTATAGTAACATTATCCCCTACAAAAGAATTCGGATAAATTTTGACATTGTCACCTAGCTTAACCCCATTACCTATATACCCAAAAGCTCCTAAATATAAATTTTCACCAATTGAAGCCGTTTCTGAAATAAAACTAGGTTGCTCTATACCCGACTTATTATTTTTATATTGATCGTAAAATTCTAAAAGAGTCGTAAAAGCTGCCCTAGGGTCTTTTACTTTTATCAAAGTAGTTTCAATTTTTTCTTCAGAAATAAAATCACTAGCCACAATAGTTACTGTTGCTTTAGTGGTGTATATATAAGGAGTATATTTTGGATTCGAAAGAAAGGAAAGCGAACCCTCAGTCCCTTCTTCTATTTTAGAAAGCTTACTCACTTCTGCATTAGGGTTTCCTTCAACAGTTCCTTCTAAAATTTCTGCGATTTGACTGGCTTTAAATTTCATTGTGGCAAAAATATAAAATTTTACGGTTGTTTAAGCTCAATTATATGAGATTAAATATCATACAAAAAGCTACACAATGATTTGTGTAGCTTTTTATTCGAAATATTGATATCTAAATATATTTATTTTGCAATATTAATCGCTCTTGTTTCTCTAATTACAGTTACTTTAACTTGACCTGGGTAAGTCATGTCTGTTTGTATTTTTTGGGAGATTTCAAAAGATAAATTTGCGGCTTTATCATCACTAACTTTTTCACTTTCGACTATAACACGTAATTCCCTACCCGCCTGTATCGCATATGCCTTTTTAACACCCTGAAAACCAAAGGCTATAGCTTCTAAATCTTTTAATCTTTGGATATACGAATCTAATACTTGACGCCTTGCTCCAGGACGCGCTCCACTAATAGCATCACATACTTGAACTATTGGCGACAATAAAGAAGTCATTTCAACCTCATCATGGTGAGCTCCAATAGCATTACAAACCTCTGGTTTTTCTCCGTACTTTTCAGCCCATTGCATTCCCAAAATTGCGTGAGGCACTTCTGTTTCTGTTTCTGGCACTTTACCAATATCGTGTAACAGTCCTGCTCGTTTTGCTAATTTTGGATTTAACCCTAATTCCGAAGCCATAACTCCACAAAGCTTTGCTACCTCACGCGAGTGTTGTAACAAGTTTTGCCCGTAAGATGACCTATATTTCATTCTACCAACAGCCTTAATTAATTCTGGCTGTAAACCATGAATTCCTAAATCAATCACTGTGCGTTTTCCAACCTCAATAATTTCTTCTTCAATCTGTTTAGTTGTCTTCCTAACCACTTCTTCAATACGAGCTGGGTGAATACGCCCGTCAGTTACCAAACGATGTAATGACAACCTTGCTATTTCCCTTCTAACCGAATCAAAACAAGAAAGTATGATTGCCTCAGGTGTATCATCAACAATAATTTCTACTCCTGTTGCTGCTTCAATCGCTCTAATATTACGTCCTTCACGACCAATAATTCTACCTTTAACATCGTCATTTTCAATATTAAAAACAGAAACACAGTTTTCAACCGCTTCTTCTGTACCTATACGCTGTATGGTAGTTATTATAATTTTCTTAGCTTCTTGCTGAGCTGTTAACTTTGCCTCTTCAATTGTTTCTTGAATATGAGACATCGCATCTGATTTTGCTTTTTCTTTCAGCGTTTCAACTAATTCCGCCTTAGCTTCTTCTGCTGTAAGGTTAGATATTGTTTCTAATTCTTTTTCTTTTTTTAGTAAAATAGAATCTAATCTTTCACTCTTAGAATTCAACTTTTCACTTAAAATTTCATTATCTGAAACTTTTTTATCTAAAGCTTTGTTAAGCTGTTTATTCCTATTTAATTCACTTGACACCTGAGATTCCCTATCTCTAGTTCTTTTTTCCAAGTCAACCATTTTCTTTTCGCGAGAAGAAATTACCTTCTCATGCTCAGACTTTAGCTCAATAAATTTTTCTTTTGCTTGAAGAATTTTATCTTTTTTTATTGATTCTGCCTCTTTATGGGCATTTTTAACAAGGCTTTTTGCCTTGCTATCGGCTTCTGATATTTTTTTATCGCCTTTTTTCTTTTCTAAAATTTTAGCTATAAAAAAGCCTATAATTAATCCCACAAGTAATGCAGGAATGAATAGTAAATCCATTTTGTATTGGTTTCAATTAAATATATAAATGTGGTCTCCCACTCCTTTTCTCTTAAATTTGTTGCATAAAAAAAGCCTGTATTAGTATGGTTTGTATAAACTCTGTTAAAACAGGTTTAGGGCTAACTGGTTGCTCGACAATCCACTCAAGGCGGCACGCTCTTACAACACAAAACTCACCCTTTTATAAAAAAATCTTGTTGAGTTTATCAAATATGTAACTAATACAGGCAGTAACTAAATGCTATGAACGTTTCGATAAAACAGCCTCTATTTGAAATGCTAGTTGTTCTAGCTTTTCTTCAGAGTTTGTTATATCCCTATTGTTATTTATAGACTTTTGCTCAGTTTCGGAGGCAAATTGTAATGCACACATTGCTAACACATCTTGCTTATCCCTAACTGCGTAACTTTGTTCGTAATGTTTTAATAGCTCATCGATTTTTTTAGCTGCCTTTCGCAAACCCTCTTCTTGATCTGCTAAAATTGTCATTGGGTAAACCCTATCTGCAATCGACAATTTTATTTTTTGATATTCAGCCATTGGTTACGAAAGCTGTGCTATGCACATATCTATTTCACGAATCAAAGCATTAATTTTATGCTTAGTCTCTTTTTTATGTTCGTCACTGCCAAGCAAAGCATTGGCACTTTTGAGAGTAATGTATTTCTTTTTCAGCGCTTCCAATTCCATACTCATCGCATCATTTTGAAATTGTTTTTGCTGTAATGCTTTTTGAGTTTCCGCTAGCTTTTCTTCAAGATTTTTATGTGAATCTAGTAACTTTAAAATCTTATCTTCAAGAAAATCAACAACTTCCTCAAGCCGCTTTTCCATACATTATCATCATTTCTATTATGTACAAAGTTAGCATACCATTCGTTTTTCGCAAGTCTAAATCAATTAAATTTTAACTTTTTAATAAAACCTTTTATTATTGCTATTAAAATCAATAGTTTAGTTAACTACTATTTTCACACCGAATTTAATTCTTACATGAAATTACTAATACCTATTATAGTATTAATTTACACTATTCAACTACATGCACAAATTCCTGTTGACTACTTTAAAATTCCTTTAAAAATACCCATTGCATTATCTGGTACCTTTGGTGAGCTTCGCAGTAACCATTTTCACTCTGGCTTAGATATTAAAACACAAGGTAAGCAAGGCCTAAATGTTTACGCTTCCGCAGAAGGGTATGTTAGTAGAATTAAAATTTCAAGCTACGGATACGGAAAAGCGCTCTATATTCAACATCCTAACGGGTACACTACTGTGTACGCTCACTTAAAAAAATTTAGTCCAAAAATTGAAGCTTTTGTAAAAGCAAAACAATACGAGCAAGAAAAATACTCTATTGAACTGTTCCCTTCCAAACAGCAATTAAAAGTAACTTCCGAGGAAGTTATTGCTTTAAGCGGAAATAGTGGCGGTAGTGGCGGACCGCATTTACATTTTGAAATTAGAGACGCGCAACAGCGCCCTATGAACCCTATGCTTTTCGGATTTGATATTAAAGATACTCGAAGACCTCTTATAAATACTGCCTGGATATATCCACTAGATGATAATGCCCAAATAAACGGAAACAACAAGCCTTACCGTTTAAAAATAACAACTCAAAAAGACGGCACCTTAAAAGCTAATTCCGTAAAGGCTTTTGGAAATGTTGGAATTGCTGTAAGCTCAGTCGATCAACAGGATGCTGCCAACAATAAAAATGGTTATTACCTTATCGAATCTAGCGTTAACGGAACCAAAAACTTTGAGCTTGAAATGAAACGTTTTTCTTTTTCCGAAACACGTTATTTAAATCGAATGATTGATTACGAATATTTCAAAAACAACAAAAGCCGTATTACCAAACTTTTTATAGAACCCAACAACCCACTAAGCATATACAAAGATGGGAATGGTTATATAAATATAGAAGATAGCCTGTCTTATAATTGCTCTATTTCCATTAAAGACATCAAAGGAAACACCAAACAATTATTAATACCTATTACAGGAAAACACATTCCAAATACAGATACTCAAATTGTTCAAGCTTACGAACATTATGCATATAGCGATGCCTCGTTTGAATATTCAAATGCATTTATGTCACTAAATATTCCCAAAGGTGCATTATACGATGATACACCCTTAAAAATAAAAGAGCTCGTAAACAATCGAATTCAAATTCACAAAAACACGGTTCCATTACACAAATACATGTCTCTTTCTTTCTCATTAGCCAACACTACAAACCCTAAACAAAGTTATATTGGTCGGTTTTATGGAGATGCCACTAAAGGGACTTATGTTGGCTCAAAAAACAATGGTGAAAGAATTTCCGCACGCACTAGAGATTTTGGCTCCTTTGGTATATTTACCGATTTAAAAAAACCCACCGTAAAGCCTTTAAACTTTAGTCACAATAAATGGATTTCAAATAACAAAACGCTTAGAGTTTGGATAAACGACAAGGAAACTGGAATAAAAAACTACAAAGCTACCATAAATGGAAAATTTGCTTTAATGGAATATGACTACAAGAAAAAACTACTTGTTCACTATCTAGAAGATGGTATTTATTCTTCAGGAAAAAATGATTTAAAAATTTATGTTGAAGATAATGTAGGAAATAACACTATTTTTGAAACAACTTTTTACAGAAAATAATTGAAAACTTTCTATAACATATTATTAATTGTATTTTTTTCGGCAACAACATTTGCTCAAACAGCTATTGTAAGAGGTATTGTTTTAGATGAAAATAAAACACCTATTTCAGACGCAGAAATATTTACCTCCAAAAATAACGGAACAACTTCCGACAAAAATGGTGTATATACTATTGAGATACCTGCCAACAAAGAGGTTGTTATCACCATTCGATCTCTAGGACTAAAAAAAGTGCAATTAACTATTTCACTTAAACCAAATCAAGATTTAGAATTCAACCCTATTCTAAAGGAAGATACTGAGCAATTAGGAACTGTAATCGTTCGATCTGCAAACAAACCTACCATTGAAGGCTTAGTAACCGTTGACCCAAAAACTATCAGAAGTCTCCCTTCGGCTAGTGCTGGTGTAGAAGCACTGCTTAAAACATTGCCTGGAGTAAGCAACAACAATGAATTAAGTACACAATATAACGTACGTGGTGGAAACTTCGATGAAAACCTAGTTTACGTCAATGAAATTGAAGTATATCGCCCTTTTTTAATTCGTTCGGGACAACAAGAAGGTTTGAGTTTTGTGAACACTGATTTAGTAAAGAATGTGGCATTTTCTGCTGGAGGTTTTCAAGCTAAATACGGCGACAAACTTTCTTCTGTATTAGATGTTACCTACAAACAACCTAAGAAATATAGTGCTAATGCTGAGTTGAGTTTTCTTGGTGGATCTTTAACTTTAGGCGGGCTATCTAAAAACGCAAAAACCTCTGCCATTATTGGTGCCCGATATAGGGATAACAGCTTTTTGGTAGATGCCCGTGATACCGAAAGTAATTTCAGACAAAGTTTTGTAGATGTTCAGGCTTATGTAACTCATGTGTTTTCTTCAAAATTTGAATTAAGTTTTTTAGGAAACATAGCCACCAATTTGTACGAATTTGAACCTACTACACGACAAACTAACTTCGGCACCTTAGATAGTCCGCAAGCATTAAACGTTGTTTTCAATGGTCAAGAACAGGATCGTTACCGTACTTTTTTCGGAGCTTTAAAGGGCGCTTATAAGCCTAATAAAAATTTAAGCCTACGATTTTTTACTTCGCTTTACCAAACTCAAGAACAGGAATATTTTGATATCGTTTCGAGTTACTTAGTAGGTAGAGTAAGTAATGCCATAGGGAGTGACTCCTTTGGAGAAATAGACTCTATTGATGGTGTAGGAACTCAAATTTCACATGCCCGTAATGATTTAGATGCTCTAATATTTAACCTTCAACATAAAGGAACTGTCACACAAAAAAGCAATCAGTACGATTGGGGCCTTCGTTATACAAGGGAAGATATTCGAGATCGCGTAAGAGAGTTTGAATTTATTGATAACGCAGGAAATTTTGTAAGCCCTAACTTACCCGAACTTAACGAATCTAACGAACCTAGTCCATTAAACCCTTTTGATAACCGAAACGATAGACGCATAATTCCTTTTAAGAATGTAAGAGCCACTAACGAAGTAGTAATTAATCGCATAAGCGGTTTTGGGCAGTGGAGTAAGCAATCATTTTTAAATGATCATAAAATTTGGGTGAATGCTGGTATTAGGGCGCAACTATGGAATGTAAGTGGCAAAAGTAATAGTGAAGCCATTCAAGAAGGCAACCAACTAACTATTAGTCCTCGCGGACAGTTTTCAATACAACCCGCTTGGAAAAAAGATATGTTATTTCGCCTCTCTACGGGTTTATACCATCAACCGCCTTTTTATAGAGAGTTACGAAACTTAAATGGTGAAGTTGTACCCAATGTAGAAGCTCAACAATCTTTCCATATTTCACTAAGTAATGACTATAGCTTTAAAATGTGGGACAGACCCTTTAAACTTACTTCTGAAATTTACTATAAAAACTTAACTAACGTAAATACCTATACCGTAGAAAATGTACGCATTCGCTACAGCGCAGATAATAATGCCACCGCCTTTGCTCAAGGTTTAGACTTTCGAATTAATGGGGAATTTGTACCTGGAACAGAATCTTGGTTTAGCTTAGGCTATTTAAAAACAGAAGAAAACCGGAAAAATACCGGTTTTATTGCTAGGCCAACCGATCAACGTCTAAAAGTAGGTGTGTTATTTCAAGATTACGTTAAGAAAATCCCTAATTTAAAAGCTTACATTAATTTAGTCTATCAAACAGGATTACCTGGTGGCTCCCCTACAGGAGCTGATCCTTTAGAATTTCAGCAACGACTAAGAGATTACCGAAGAGCAGATATTGGTACCTTTTATGAATTAGTCAGTAAAAACAAAAAAGCAAAGCTATTTAGGTTTTTAAATAACTTTGAATCTTTTGAAGTTGGATTTGAAATTTTCAACATTTTTGATTTCAGAAATGCTGCCACCAATACCTTTGTAAGAGATGCTAATAGCGAAGATCAATTTGCTATTCCTAATTTTTTAACTCCTAGGCTACTAAATATTAAGTTAAGAATGCAATTATAAACGCATTTAAAACAAAACAGCAAAAAGCCATTTATAAATATATTTACAAATGGCTTTTTACTATTTTAAACTCCCGTTAAATTTAGTTTTTAACATGAAGTGCTTCGTTCAATTCAATAGTTTTTGGGTTTGGCCTACATTCTAAATGCCCGTTGGTAGAATTTAATATGAATAATAACTTTTCTTTACCATTTAGTTCAGCACCTTTTACAATATTTTGACCTTCTTCAACGCTATTTCCGTTAATATCAATTGGCTTTCTATTAGCATCGTACAACCATACCTTTGCAGCCGCAGTTACATAAACGCCTGCCGCAATAGTACAACCAAAACCTAAAGAAATCCCAGTACCCGCATTGGCACCAAGCAAACATTTATCACCAATTGAAATTACGTTTTTATTTCCTCCAGAAAGTGTACCCATTATAGAAACTCCTCCTCCTAAATCAGAATCGTGTCCTACAACAACTCCTGCAGAAACCCTGCCTTCAATCATTGCATTACCTTTAGTACCTGCATTAAAATTAATATAACCTGCCGGCATTACTGTAGTACCTACTGCACAGTGTGCTCCTAAACGCACTTGAGAACCACTAGCAATACGCACTCCGTTTGGCACATGATAATTCACCATGTATGGGAATTTATCTACATGAGAAACAATAATATTTTCGCCTTTAAAAGTTGCCTTAATACGTTCAGCAGAAATATCTTCTGGTAATATTGGACCATGGTTAGTCCATGCAATATTATTTAATTTTCCAAAAACACCATCTAATGCTAAACCGTGAGGTAATACATGCAATTGAGATAAGCATTGAAGCTTAAAGTAACCTTCAACAGCATCTGCAACAGGCTGATCTTTATCAAATAAAAAATAAGCTACTACATCAATAGTTTGGTATGTGTTTTTTGGAGCATCAAAACTATCGAGTAATTGCTTTATTAATACAATGTTTGGATGTTTTTCTATTTCGCTATGGAAAGCTTCAAAATTATCAAATGCTTTTTGTAATTGACTTTTAGAAACTGTTACAAATCCATTACTCCCACCTTTAAAACCTACTACATCCTGTAATAAAGCAGCAGTTCCAAAAGCACTATTCCAATTTATACTTGGAAAATTAACATCTAATACTTTATCTCCTTTGCTTCTGCGGATTCCTAATCCAAAAGCTAAAGGTTTTGTATATCCATCTTTGGCCTCTACGTTGGTAACGTAGTTTTTAAAAGCTTCTATTGTATTCATTCTTTTTTTTCTAAAATAATTTAGGCAAATATAAGGCTAAGATTTCAGCTGTAAAAAGTACTTAACTCCATTTTATGCGAGTTATTAACCTTAATAAGTCTGTTACTTTTTACCTGCTCCTTTAAAATTTTGATCACTGTTTTTAAACAACACATTAAAAGTGGTTAAACTTCCATATATACGTGTTATATATTGTTGAAGGTCAATTTTATCTTGATCATCCAAGGTTTTAGAACTATTAATTTTTTGCTCCATTACCCGCACTCGATCGCGTACCATTACTATTTTATGAAAAAAACTATCAATTGGAATTTCTTTGCTCTGTAAACTACTATCGGAAGGGTTTATTGAAAGCGTTCCTCCTTTCCATTTATCGGCTAAAGGCACAACCTCAGAAATATCACTGTATTTGTGAAGTAATTTTTTAAAAATACTTTCTACCTCATAAAAGCTTACCGTATCAACCTCATCTTCTACAGCTTCAATTACCTCAAAATCTTCATCTATTTCGATAGTTTCCAAGCCATTTTCCACAAAAGTTACCCAATACATTTTGGCAGAAACGTTAGTGACTACACCCAATCCAAATTTTTCGTGTTTAATTCGTGATCCTATACCTAATATCATTTGTCTATTTTATATTTATTAAAACTCAAAACACTTGCCATCACGGGCTAAAAGTGTATTTTCAAAAATAGTTTTTGCTTCGTTTAAAAACAAATCGATATTACCGTATCTGGTACTATAATGTCCTAAAATTAATTGGTTTACGCTTGCTTTTTTAGCAATAGTAGCCGCTTGCTTGGCAGAACTATGACCTGTAAATTCACACAAATGCTCGTGGCTTTCTAAAAAAGTAGATTCGTGATACAATACGGTTGCCTTGTTTATCAGTGGTAATTTAGCTTCATCATATCTAGTATCACTGCAAAAAGCATAACTCTTGGAAGGCTCTGCCTCGTGTGTCAATTCTGAATTGCGTATTATTTTTCCAGAAGCTAATGTTATATCCTTCCCTTTTTTAATCGAATTGTAATATGCCTTATCGATATCATAATTTAATACTTTATTGAGGTTTAGTTTTCGATCTTTAGGGGCTTCGGTAAACAAATAACCATTGCAATAAATTCGATGTTGTAAAGGAATTGTTCTTACAGTCACTTTTTCATCTTCAAATACAACTTCCGATTCTTTACTTTCTAACTCGTGAAAATGTAGTGGATAATCGGTCCATGCATTTGATAACTTAAGCTGCACAGTAATCAACTCTTTTACACCTTTTGGACCATAAACATGAAGAGGTGTTTCTCGCTTCAACATTTTGAATGTTGAAATTAAACCCACTAATCCATAAACGTGGTCACCATGTAAATGAGAAATAAAAATATGTTTTATTCTGAAAAACTTAATTTTATGCTTTCGTAATTGTACTTGCGTTCCTTCTCCACAGTCAATCAAAAACATATGATTATTAATATCCAAAACCTGAGAAGTAGGATTAGTTAATATTCGTGGAGTAGCCGCGTAACAACCTAAAATATGAAGCTTCATTAGTAAAATATTAAATTATTTGGAGCGTGGGATGATTAAACTAAAACCATGATTTAATAGTTTTAAAATAACACTGAATTAACCCCTTATTTACTAAAAGCCTAAGTCGCGTTCAATTTCTTCCATTCCAATTAGGTCGTGTGCTTCGATAAGTGTTGGCACAACAATTAATTCCTCTGAAACCTCATCAAGATTCACTGCTTTATTAACAATAACAAACGAATGTTTTGCTCCACGGTGTTGCTGAGATAGTAATGAGAATTCTTTTAAGTCAGACGCTTTAGCTGTATCTAAACTAAATAAATTTATAATAATATTATTACTCGATATGGTTTCGTATATTTTGTTTACTTCGATAACTAATTCCGAAATCGTTTTCTTTTCCTGGGTAATTACTGTAGTACTCTTTAAATGTTCCACTATCATAATTATTTTATTTTTGAGGCTAATAAATACATTACTGCCATTCGGATGGCAACTCCATTTTCTACCTGATCTAAAATTATTGCCTGCTTTGAGTCGGCAACTTCCGAGGTTATTTCCACCCCTCTATTTATAGGACCCGGATGCATTATAACTATTTCTTTATTCAAGCTAGTTAATAATTGCTTGGTTACCCCATATTGTTGAGAATATTCCCGCGTAGACGGAAAATAAGAAATATCCATACGCTCGTTTTGCACACGTAGCATATTAGCAACATCACACCACTGAAGAGCTTTTTTAAGATCGGTTTCTATTGTAACTCCTAATTCACCAATATATTTTGGTATTAACGTTTTTGGTCCGCAAACCATAACCTCTGCTCCCTGTAATTTTAAAGCGTATATATTTGAAAGTGCTACTCGGGAGTGCAAAATATCTCCAACAATAACTACTTTTTTCCCAGCTACATCACCTAATCTTTCTCTTATAGAATATGAATCGAGCAATGCTTGTGTTGGATGCTCATGCGCACCATCACCAGCATTTACAATACTTGCATCAATATGCTTTGATAAAAACACACCTGCGCCTGGATTTGGATGACGCATTACAATCATATCCACTTTCATCGCTAAAATATTATTAGCGGTATCAATCAATGTTTCTCCTTTTTTCACTGAAGAAGATGCCGCTGAAAAATTTACTACATCTGCAGACAGGCGTTTTTCTGCTAATTCAAACGACAATCGAGTACGAGTACTGTTTTCGAAAAATAAATTAGCAATAGTAATATCGCGTAAAGAAGGTACTTTTTTTATCGGACGGTTTATAATTTCCTTGAAATGATCTGCCGTTTCGAAGATGAGTTGTATATCCTTTTCATTGATATATTTTATCCCTAATAAGTGTTTTACACTTAACTCGCTCATATAAATTTAGTTTATTAAATATACTGCGTCTTCGGCACTATTTTCGCCCCAAGAAACTTCTACTCTTTCTTTATTTATAGCGTCCACTTGCCTACCTCTATAATTGGGTTGTATAGGTAAATGACGACTAAAACGTCTGTCTATTAACGTTAATAGCTCTACCTCTAAAGGTCGTCCAAAAGACTGTATTGCAGTTAACGCAGCTCTAATACTTCTACCGGTATACAATACATCGTCAATAAAAACCACTCGTTTTTCTTCTACTACAAAATCAATAGTGGTTTTATTAGCTTCTAAGGTTTTATCGCTTCTTCTAAAATCGTCTCTAAAAAAGGTAATGTCTAAAAAACCCATTTTTAAGTCCGATATCCCGTAATCATTAATCAAAATTTGCTTTAACCTTTCCGCAACAAAAACACCTCTAGGCTGAAGCCCTATGAGTACTGTATTTTCAAAAGCGTCGTGATTCTCAATTAATTGACAAGCCAATCGGTGAAGAATAATATCTATTTCTTTTCCATTAAGTAGTACTTTTCGGCTCATGTTGAGTGTAACAGTATAGGTTTAAAACAAAAATAATTAAAAAAGGATAAAGTTGAAGCTGAATTATGTGTAATAATTACAAAGCTCTCCAACTAAATACGATTTCTGTTTTTTTCTCTATGTACCTTCCCCGAATCTGTTTCTTTAAATTCTTTTAAAAAGAAAACCTGTTTTGGTAGTTCGTACTTTTTTAAGGTATTTATAAGTTTTACCCTATTAAAAATATCTTCCGCTTTAAGCGCCAATAAGGGATCTTCGATTAATAGTATCAACTGTTGCCCCAATACCTCGTCGGACAACCACGAAATTATAAACCTATGCTTAATTACCGACTGTAATTTACGTTCAATTTCTTCGGGGTAAAGTTTTACTCCCCCGCTATTTATTATAGTATCAAAACGCCCTTTCCATTTAAATTTTTTAGGAGAAATTAGTTTTACAATATCATTAGTTACGATACTGCCGTCTGAAACCAAGGGGGCATCCACTACTAAACACCCTCTATTATCGGTACTTAATATTACATTTGGCAAGGCTTTAAAACAAGCATCTTCAAAAGCTCTCTTTTTTGAGTTTACCCTCCGTATTGCTATATGACTAACGGTTTCCGTCATCCCGTAAGTTTCATATATTTTAGCTTTCTTCGTTTGAATTTGATGCCCTAAACTTTCGGATATAGGAGCGCCGCCAATGATTACTTTTTTTATATTATTAATTTCTTTTATTGCATTTTTAAGTTGCATTGGCACCATTGCAGTAAAATCGTATGTTGCTTTGATTCCCTGTAAAGGGTTTGCTTGCGGAACTACAACATCCAATCGCCAACCTAAAACCATTGCTCTTACAAGCATCATTTTACCAGCTATATAGTTTGCCGATAAACACAAAAGTACCTTAGAACCTGCTAGCACATTAAAAAAGTTACCTGTTGCTTTAGCACTATTCATCATATGCTGTTTAGTTACATATAAAGTTTTAGGCACTCCTGTAGAGCCCGAAGTAGTTACTTTTATAAGCAACTCATTACTTAACCATTCACAAATAAATTCACCTATCGCAATTTCATATTCCTGCCCATTGGTAATAAGTCCTTTCGCATAAATCACTAATGTTTTTTTGGTGAAGTTTTGACCATTGAACTTAAATGAGGGATGTAGACTATCCGTTAACATATACTATAAACGATCTTAAAGATTACCTATTAAACGTTGTTTCCAATCACTCCATTTATATTTTTTTGCAAAAACAATTAATAATATAGGATATACAATAAGCAACGGTAACAAAATGGTTACTCCTACTTCTGGTTCGGAAACTTGTTTTAATATTGCATCGGTTTGTATAACAGAATATTGAGCTGTTACCAATAAAGCACTTATTAAATTATTGGCTGCATGAAATCCTAAAGCCAGTTCCATACCATCGTCCATTAAAGTGATTACTCCTAAAAACAAACCTGTACCGATATAAAATAATTTTGCATAGACTCCAAATTGTATAATTTCCGGATTACTAAAATGCATCGCTCCGAAAATTAATGAGGTTAGCACTAAAGGCAACCAGCGGGTTTTTGATATAATTGCAAAGCCCTGCATTAGGTATCCTCGAAACACCAATTCCTCCACGCTAGTTTGTATTGGCAATAACAACACAGCGATAATCAGTAATATTGAAAATAGTTTCCAATTAAAATTCCATAAATAATCTGCTGGATTCAACTTAAAATCTACGATTGTAGAAATTAAAATAAATAAGGTCAATATTCCAAAGGAAAACAATACCCGTTTCCATGATATTGATGTCCTACTAGTTATTAATGACTTGAAGGTTTGTGAATGTATTTTGAGCGCTACAAAAACTCCTAAAAGCGTAAAAACAAACATTAAAAGAGCAAAAAAAAGTGTAGTGTTATTATCCAAAAGCCCCATCAAATTTCTTTGTGGTGTATTTTGCAACGCAGCAAAGCTTCCTTTTTTTAACAACCAAGCTATAAACAAAGGTATTTGACCTAAAACATAAAAAAAACCTATTACCAAGAAACCGATAGCATAACGCCACCACTCTGTTTTTGGGAAATTTTTCACTTGGGTTAAAAACATTGTATTTTTTCTTAAAATTCTCTACTAAAATACAACTATTGATGCAATGACTTACTTATATTTGCAAAACTTAGAGAGGTGGCCGAGCGGTCGAAGGCGCACGCCTGGAAAGCGTGTAAACGGCAACGTTTCGAGGGTTCGAATCCCTTCCTCTCTGCAAATGCGCTGTTAATTTATTACAGCGCATTTTTTATTTTTAGTAACTTTACTTAAAAGATCTCATGCAATTTGGAAAAGCGCTTCATCCTGAAAATATTGACTTTTTCCTACCTGAAGATCATCCAAACACTTTACAAACTCTACAAAAAAATAATGTTACCGAATTTGAACTTAGAGTAGGTTGCGCAAAATGGAATAGACAAGATTTAAAGAATTTTTACCCTAAAGGAACTAAGGATGAGCTAGTCTATTATTCTTCTCAATTTAACAGCATTGAACTTAACGCCACTTTTTACAACTTATTTCCTAAAGAGCAATTTCGCAAATGGCACAAAAAAACATCTAATAATTTTAAATTTTTTCCAAAATTATCACGCCAAATTTCGCATGATTACCAACTCGATTCTAATGCCATTGAGTATAGCAAATATTTTATTGAAAATGTAAGCGAGCTAAATGAAAAATTGGGTGGAGTATTCTTACAATTACATGAAGACTTTTCTCCAAAGCACTTTAATAATTTAGAAAATTACATTATTAAATGGCCTAAACAAGTACCACTTTCCGTAGAATTTAGACACACAAACTGGTTCAACACCTCTATTTCAAAAGATTTAAGCATTCTTTTAAATGAAAATAAAATCACAACTATCATTACTGACACTGCTGGCAGAAGAGATTTGCTTCATATGAATTTAACCACTCCAAAAGCTTTTATTCGATTTGTAGGAGCTAACCACAAAACAGATTATTCAAGGATTGACGAATGGGTAAATTGTTTAATTAATTGGAAAAATAATGGCGTTGAAGAAATAAATTTCTTTTTACATCAAAATATTGAAATTGAATCTGTAAAATTAGCAGCTTATTTAATTAAAAAAATTAACCAACAACTGACTACTACATATAAGGCTCCAAATACTTTAGAAGATTCTCAACAAATGAGTTTATTTTAAATTTTGCACTTCCTTTATTAATTTTTCACTACTAATTAAACAAAATGTTTCTCTATTGTTACTAAAACGTTATCAAGGCTTTTATGGCTTGTTAGTTGATAAGTTTTCATAATAATCCTTAAAAAATTAAACTTATGTCACGTAAACACGAAGTAAACATTAAAAAAAGCAATTTAATCAACATTCAATTATTAATTATTGCCATCCTTAGTTTCTCATATTTTATGTATGAAGTCAGTATTTATTCTGAACCTAGTAAAAATATAGCCGAAAAAGTATATACTCCCGAAGATAACAGTAAAGATCCTGATGAAATATATGGTGGTGTTGAAGTATATGCAGAGCCTGTTATTGAAACAAAACCTATTAAACAGCAAACAAGTTTAGATGTACCTGTTGAAATTGTAAAAAATGACACTCCTGAAGTTGAGACTACCATTGAAACGAAACCAGAGGTAACTGAGCAACCTAAATTGGTAGAAGGTAAAACCTCCGAAACTATTAAAAAGACTCCATCATTCACAAAAAAAGGAGTCTCAAAAACCAAAAAAAAAGTGCTTTATTCAACTAAAACAGTAGACTTTTTACCCGTTTTTCCCGGCTGTGATAAATACAGTACAAATGCAGAAAGAGCTGTATGTTTTGAGAAAAAAGTAACCCGTTTAATATTACGTAAGTACAACAGTCGAATTGGCGAAGAATTAGGGCTTAAAGGAAGACAGCGAATTATGCTATACTTCGAAATAAATCAAAATGGTGAGGTTTCAAACATACGAGCTAGCAGTAAAGCAAAAATATTTGATTTAGAGAAAGAAGCTATTCGTGTAGCTAAAAAGCTCCCTATTATGGAACCTGCACGAGCTGGTAACGAAAAAGTTAAAATGGCTTATTCTGTACCTATTGTTTTTGATGCTCAGTAAAAGATAAATTAAGAATACGATGAAGAAAATGAACAACTCCATCGTATTCTTCTTCTACTAAAGTCTTAGTTACCTCCTTAAGGCACATATATAAAAACCATAACAAATTAAAAATCAATACAATAAAGTGATTCCTATAATGTTATTCAAAATAAAAAAGGTAAATTGGCGCATCAAATAAAACAAAATATATGAAATCAATTAAAAATTTAAGCTTATTCTTTTTTTTCCTATTTGCTGTAAGCAATGTCAACGCCCAAAAATTAAAGGCTTTCGGAAGTTCTATTGAAAAAGAAATAGGTCCATTAAAAAAAAGAGTACCCTATTTAGATGTAACTAGTTATTTAGGGCATGCGTCCCCTGGTACAGAAAGTGAAATAAAAGACGGCAAGAAGTTTTACTATATTTATTTATGGATTCCTGCTCTAACAACAGAACTAGGTTTAAGAATGATATCACCTGCAGGAAATTCTAAAACTAAAAACCCTATAATTGGAGCTGGATACAATGAAAATAAAAACTCTAAAGATTTTTTTGACACTTATATTACTTTAGAAAGATCAAGTGTTTTTTCTAAATCTGGTATCGCAGGTGCCGCAAATGCAAATTGGACAACACTTAAGAAAAATGACGATAGTGGAGAAATGCCAAAACAACCGAGTGGTAGAAAATACAATTCCCTTTTACGCTATAAAAGTCAGGCTGGAGATCCACTAAAAGCACTATCAAGAGGCCTTTACAGAATAGGGTTTACGACCTACAAGAAAGGAGAAGTAAGCGGAACATTTTTAGCACAATTAGGTTCTCCCGTGAAACTACCTGGTGTAGTAATGTCAAACACTATTGAAGGTCTTTTAGAACAAATGAACTAATTAGACATTTTCCTATTTAATATTAAAAGGCATACTTTTTAACAACTCAAACAAAGCGATTAATTTCTTAATTGAATTTAATCGCTTTTCTTTTATTAAAAAATGAATTAAAAACAAAATACATCGTTTTGGCTAAGAGCTAACTTGAAAGTTTTTCACTTTTTACTATTCTACTTGCCATATTCAAAACGACAATTCTTTAGAAGATAAAAATGAAATGCGCTAAAACACATAGCTTTAACTATTTTTAAGGACCATAAATCAAATGCCAAGGTTTCGAATATATCTGCTAACAGTAAAACAGAGAAAATGATTTAAAGAAAAAGGTTATTCGTGTAACCAAAAGCTCCATATTATGGAACCTGTGCGAGCTCTGGTAACGAAAAAGTTAAAATGGCTTATTCTGTACCTATTGTTTTTGATGCTCAGTAAAAGGTATATTAAGAATACGATAAAGTTATCCACTTACTTCATCGTACTCTTTTATCATAAAGTATTCTACAATTACTCTTTTGACTTCTTCAATTCTTTTGGAAGTAATTGGAAGTTTTCTCACAAAGCCAATAATATAATCACCTCCTTTATTTAATTCTTTTAACTGCCCTAGTAAACAAATAACTTCTTATGTTTAATATAATTTGATTTGGCACTTCAAAAAGTAAAACACCTCAACTTTAGTTAAGTAGTAAAAATCATTCAATTACACCCTGAATTACTTATATTTAGAGTTATATATAACTGCATACATTCAAAATTAAAAAATGAAAAAAATCTGTTACATTTTAGTTGCTTGTTTATTTTTTATAGACTGCTCTAATACACAAAATAAATTTCCCAAAAATTTTGATTATGGAAAAGTTGAAAACGGAACTTACACAAATCAGTATTTTAACTTAGAAGTTCCTATTAATCCTAACTGGATAATTCAAAATAAAGAGCAAGTAAACAATATCATTGAAAAAGGTTCAAAACTTGTAGCTAATAACAACAAAAACACGAAAGCTCTAATTGATGCTTCTAAAATAAATACAGCATACTTACTAACCATGTTTAAATATGAAGTGGGAGCTGCCGTAAATTATAATCCTTCTTTAATTATTGTTGCTGAAAATATAAAAGATACCCCTGGAATTAAGAGAGGAAGTGATTACTTATTTCACACAAAAAATATTTTAGAGCAGGCTCAAATAAAATATAATTTTGAAAAAGAAATTTACGAAAAACAAATAGGTAATTCATCTTTTGATGTTATGGAGTCTACTATCGATGTGATTGGTAAAACAATTACTCAAGACTATATTTCAGCTATAAAAAATGGGTTTAGCCTCTCTTTTATCATTTCATATCTTAATGAAGATGAAAAAAAGGAACTGTACCGTATTATTGAAAATATAAAGATATAGTTGATTTTAAAAACAGCATTCATTAACAAGGGTTTATATTTATCACTTCAAGATTTAAGGCCTTCAATTAAACTCAATAAACCTCCATAATAAGCACTAAAAAAATGAAAAATCAAGAAACTTTAAATACCATTAACGATCCGCAGCAAATGAAAATGGCTGGGTTTGGTCCTCGCTGGGGTGCTTTATTAGTAGATGGCAATATTCTTCTATTAGTTACTATCTTATTTCTTCAATCATCAATACCAATGTTAACAAGTTCGAATTTTGATATTTCTAAATTAAGCGACTCTTTTATAATGGGAAGTGTTTTAGTGTATTTACTCGGAATACCCTTACTTCGAATTCTGTATCAATCAATTTTTGAATGTTCGAAATTTCAAGGAACACCCGGAAAAATGGCTGTAAAAATTAAAGTTGTAAACATGCAGGGTGAAAGAATTACTTTTCTTCAAGCATTAGGAAGAAATTTAGGTAAAATCCTTTCTGGACTAATCCTTTTTATCGGTTTTTTTATGGCAATATGGACTGACAAAAAACAAGCATTACATGATCAAATGGCAAATACATATGTCGTTTTAAAAAGGTAATTTATTACTATACTACGTAATGGCAATTTTATATTTACAAGATGTTTGTTTTCAGTTTCATCGTCCTGCAATCGAAATTCGAAAAACAATAAGATCATCAGACTATCGTTCTTTTCTACAAATTTAAAAGCAGACATGTCTATTTAGCGTATAATTTTTCTACAATTAGAATACTCTTGTACATCCAAAAAGAAACTATTAATTGCGTTATATAATTCAGCGACAAAAAAGATATAATTATCTTCGCCAAAATTAGCATTAAAGCAATATGTCCGAAGAAAGCAGTATATCCAAAAATACCCGTATCATCTCTCAAGAAGAAGTGGATACTTGTATTGCAACATTAGAAGGCTTGCTTGCTGATACGAATCAATTATTTGAACTTTCTGAAGAAAAAAGAACTGCTTTATTAAAAGCTTCTGGAATGCTTTCCAGGCCTCATCGTGATGAATTTCAACGCAGAAGGAAAGATGCTAAAAAAGCGGCGAAGCGTAAAATGATTGCAAAAGATACCCATGCAAGAAAATCTACTGGAATACGATCTGCTCGAGAAGCAGCTTTATTTATAGCTCCTAAATTACTAGCTCCAGCAGCAATCCCTGAAGATACGCCTGAATTAGAATCGCCTAGAAACTGTTATGTATGTAAAACAGTATATACAAAATTGCATCATTTTTATGATAGCATGTGTACTTCATGTGGAGATTTAAATTATGCAAAACGCTTTCAAACCACCGACTTAAAGGATCAAGTGGCTGTAATCACAGGTTCTCGATTAAAAATAGGGTATCACGTTACATTAATGTTATTACGCTCTGGAGCAACGGTTATAGCGACTACACGTTTTCCTGCAGATTCTGCTATTCGGTTTTCTAAAGAAGATGATTACAACCAATGGAGTGATCGTTTACACATTCATGGACTCGATTTAAGACATATTCCTAGTGTAGAGATTTTTTGTAATTATATAGAACAAAAATACGATCGCCTTGATATTTTAATAAACAATGCAGCGCAAACCGTAAGAAGGCCGTCTGGCTTTTATTTTCATTTAATGGAAAATGAAAAATTGCCTATTAACCAACTTCCTAAATTAGCTCAACCTTTATTAAATGACCATACTAACTGCTTACAAGAATTGACTGATTTAAGTGTAAGTACTTCAAAAACGAGTAACAACAATGTACTTCCTGTAACTTGGCACGGACCCGAACCTGGTATAGGATTACGTAACTCCGCAGCACTTTCTCAAATTCCGTATAGTTTTGACAACTCATTACAAGCAGAAGAAGTTTTTCCCGAAGGGAAGTTAGATGCCGACTTACAACAAGTAGATTTGCGTAAAACTAATAGCTGGCGTTTAAAACTTGGTGAAATTGAAACCACTGAAATGGTAGAAGTACAATTGGTAAATGCTGTTGCGCCTTTTGTGTTGTGTAATCGCCTTTCTAATCTTATGATGAAAGAAAATACAGGCAAAAAACACATTATTAACGTATCTGCCATGGAAGGTAAATTCCATAGATTTAAAAAAGAAGATAGGCATCCGCATACTAACATGGCAAAGGCTGCCTTGAATATGCTTACACATACCTCATCGGCAACTTTTGCTAAAGCTGGAATTTATATGAACGCAGTAGATACTGGTTGGGTAACCGACGAAGACCCTGCTGAATTATCTAAGAAAAAAGCCGAGATTCATGACTTTCAACCCCCTTTAGATATTGTAGATGGGGCCGCAAGAGTAATGGATCCATTAATTGATGGAATAAATACAGGTAAACATTGGAGTGGAAAGTTCTTAAAAGATTATTTTCCAATCGATTGGTAATCCTTTTTTTAAAACCTGCATTCAAGTCATAAGTGCAAAAAGTTAATTTCGTTTACTTTTTTAGCAAAAATGGTTACTGGACTATCAAAGTTAAATCTTTTTCTAGGTCTTCGATTTAATTTTTCCGTTATTTCAGAAATATAGTCTTTTTCTATAGTT
>CANNCQ010000024.1 GCA_947503135.1 uncultured Aquimarina sp.
AGGTTTGTGGTTAGATTTTGATACCATTTGTCTTAAGAATTTAGATCCGATTTTTAAAAAATTAGAAAATTATGAATTAGTATTTCAATCAGAGCAATTTTTTGCAGGTAGAAAGGGAGTTTTTGAAGATGTTATTGGAGAAATAGAAGCGATAATAGCATCAAAAATGACTTCTAAGTATTTAAATAGAATTTTAAAAAGAAGATTTTTGAATACATATTTAAAAATCAAATTTGAAACTTCTAAACTTAAGATTACTCCTTTTAAATGGACAGAAATAGGTATTGATTGTGTGTTAAAGCATATTGATAAATACAATGTGTATCGTATTGAAGATTATGCTTTCAAGCCATTAATTCCTTACAATTGGGAGCCTGAAAATAATAAGATAATATTTTCCACATCGGTAAAATTAGAAAATTTCTTAAATGAGAAGCAGATGATTGTTAAATTATACAATCACACCTATGATAATAATAAAAAAAAACAGCTAGTAGATGAAAAGGGTAATCTTTTTAATGCATTATTAAAAAAAGCTTTAGAAAGATAATTAAAGGTTATTATAATACGAAGTGTGAAAATTTTAAATGGGGTAGCGCTCCATATATTTTAATAATTATCTTTATCAAAAAACTACACTTCCAACGACTGCAGCGTCACTAAATTATTATAACTACCCTCCATAGCAATTAGTTCTTCATGAGTTCCTTGCTCTACGATTTCCCCTTTTTTCATTACAACTATAAGATCTGCATTTTGGACTGTAGATAGCCTATGAGCTATAACCAAAGAAGTTCTACTGAGCATCATATTTTCTAAGGCATCTTGTACTAGTTTTTCAGATTCAGTATCTAATGCGGAAGTAGCTTCGTCTAAAATCATGATAGGAGGGTTTTTCATAACCGCTCTAGCAATAGCAATACGCTGTCTTTGTCCCCCAGAAAGCATTCCACCACCATCTCCAACAGGACTATCATATTGTTTTGCAAATTCAGAAACAAATTCGTGAGCATTGGCAACTTTAGCGGCCTTAACTATTGCACTTTCCGAAGGGGTATCTACTCCCAAAGAAATGTTATTAGCAATCGTATCGTTAAACAAGATAGAGTCTTGTGCCACAATTCCCATTTGTTTTCTTAGTGAGTCGGGAGTAATTTCTCTGATATCCACACCATCAATGGTAATTTTTCCCTTGTCGATATCCCAAAAACGAGTAATAAGATTAGCTATCGTAGATTTTCCACTTCCAGACTGACCTACAAGGGCTATTTTTTTACCCTTAGGAATAGTTAAAGTAAAGTCTTTTAAAACGTACTCTTTATCGTATTTAAAGAATACATTTTCAAACTTAATTTCTTTATCAAAATTCGAAATTACTTTGGCATCTTTCTTACTTCTAAGTGGGTTTACCGTGTCTAAGACCTCCATAACTCTTTCTGCAGCAGCATTACCAATTTTAACAGCATTACTAGCTTTTGAAATAGCTTTAGCAGGGGTAAGGATGTTGTAAGCTAATCCCATAAAGGCAATAAATGTACCTGCTTTTAAGGATTCTTCAATCAAAACCATTTTTCCTCCAAACCATAACAAACACGCAATGGTAGTAATTCCTAAAAATTCACTCACAGGACCTGCTAACGAGTTTCTTTTGGTCAGCTGGTTACTTAGATCAAGTACTTTGCTATTAAAGGCTTCGTATTTTTTTTCAAAAAAAGCTTCTGCATTAAACGCTTTTATAATCTTAAGCCCACTAATAGATTCTTCGATTATACTAAGCATTACACCACCTTCTTTAAAAAGAACAGCAGATTGGCTTTTTATTTTTTTACTGATAACAGAAATAATCCATCCCGATACAGGAATAAAAACAAAAACAAAAATGGAAAGCTTCATACTCAAATTAAACATAAAGATTAAAGTAAATATGATGTTTAGAGGTTCGCGAATAACTACAATAGATAAATTTAAAAAAGTCTCGTTAATCGTACCTAAATCCCCTGTCGCACGAGCTATAATGTCTCCTTTTCTTTTTTCTGAAAAGTAGGAAATAGGGAGGTTGATTATTTTTTGATAGATATCGTTTCTCAAATCTTTCAGTACAGCATTTTTTAGAAAAACCATAGAAAGGCTTGATAGGTAGGTAAATAAGTTCTTTAAAAAAAAGATACTCATTACACCAATTACCATAAACGTTAATGTACTTTCCGCTCCATAAGCATCAGTATTGGTCGTGATTAAAAAATTTAAATAATCTTCTAAATAGTTTTTTGCTTTGTTGATACCTAAATAAACAGGCTTTTCGTAGATCTTTTCGGTATCACCAAACAATACATTTAGCATGGGCATTAATGCTAAAAATGATAATGCAGAAAAGAGCGCGTAGGCAATATTTAGTGCAATACTTGCAATACCTTTCCATTTATGAGGTATTACATAGGTAAAAAATCTTTTAAAATATTTCATTAAAAATTACGATTAGAACACAAATATACCATTTTGCGAAGTGTTGGATAATTGTTAAATCAAAATAATTTTATTTGAAAAATTATTTTGGATCAACAAGACACAATAATATGTATAGCAATAATTTTTTTACTCTTATATGTAGATAAACTCAACAATTTTAAAAGCATAAAGAATTTTCTTATTAAGAGCAAAATAATCTCTATTTCTTCTTAATCAAAATTATTACGATCGGTAAGGGTGTGGGTTTTAAGTATACGCCAAGCTTCTTTTTGAACTAAAGGATCATCTTTAAAAGCCCACATAGTATCACTAGCAGTTTTTCGAGTATTTTCAATTTTCACAATTGGTAACGGGTAGTCTTCACCAACTTTAAAATCACAAAATTGTTGTTCTAAGGGAGGCATTGTATGTGGTTCATGAATGTAAGCTTCTGGGACATTTTTAAGTTCAGGAATCCATTTTTTAATAAACACCCCTTTAGGGTCGTGTTCTTTACTGTTTTTGGTAGGATTGTATATACGCAATTGATTAATACCAGTTTCGCCTGCTTGCATTTGCAATTGAGGAAAATGTATGCCAGGTTCAAAATCTAAAAATTGTCGCGATAAATGTTGAGAAGCCCATTGCCAAGGTTGCCATAAATTGTGCGTGTAAAACGAAACTACTAAAGCTCGCATTCTAAAATTTAAATATCCAGTAGTATTTACACAACGCATACAAGCATCTACAAGTGGCACACCAGTGTTTCCTGTAGTCCATGCGTTGTGATATTCTTCTGAAATATTCTTTTTCAATTTATGATAACCGCGATTGATACTTTCAAACTCCATGCGGTCTTCCATTTCAAATTTCTGAATAAAATGTGCTTGCCACCGTAATCTTGATGTAAAGCCATCAATACATTTTTTATGTGTAGCATTAATTCTAAATCCCTTAGCATGTTGCCAAACTTGCCTAACAGATAAACACCCCCAGGCTATATAAGGCGATAAACGGCTACAGCTTTTGCGGCCTAATAGCGGTTTTGATATATGTGAGTTATAATTTTTATACCTTCCATCTTTAAAAAAAGAATGTAAATACTTAATCCCCGTATCAGTGCCTCCTTTTTGAAAAGGAGTGTTTTTTGGGGTATTAAGATCAGTTATTTTGAAATAGGTAGAGACTTCATTGAATTTTTTTGTATTCAAGAAATAATTTTCTTGTAAGTCAAAATCAAATTTTGGTTGAAGCATAAATTCAGTCCACTTATCGCTCCAATTGCTTCTGTTTTTAAGTCCGCGTTCAATACCGTTGGTAATACTTTCATCCCAATTAATAAGGTTGTTTTTACAAAACCTTTTAACTAGTTTATCTCTTTCAAAAGTTAATCGTATCCCGGTTTCTTTATGAGAAAATATATTTTTTATACTCCAAAACTGTTGTAACTTACTAAGAGTAGGAATTATTTCATCAGTTACGGTTAAAACCTGTGTATTGAAATCTGCTAATTCCGTATTGATATTAACTAAAGATTCTTTAATAAAATTCCAGTGTCTTTGACTGTAATGAGGATCGTTTATTAATGAAGGTTCAAAACAAAAAAGTAATAGGGTAGGCAATCCGTTTGAAATAGTTTTAAACAAAGGCTCGTGATCTAACAAACGTAAATCGCGTTTAAACCAAACAATATTTATAACGGGTTTAGTATTCATTAGGGTTTTTTATAATGTGTTGTGCTCTTTGTTTATGAGCGATCAATTGTTCGTTATCCATTTTATCTAATAATCGGTACATCATACTCATGCGTTGATTCCCTTTTAAAAGAGGTCGCTTATCATCTAAAAAGTTCCAATATAAAGAGTTGAATGGACAGGCATCATCGGTTGATTTTTTAGAAACTTTATAATGACAACCTTTACAATAATTACTCATTTTGTTAATGTAGCTTCCGCTAGAAACGTAAGGTTTTGTCGCTACAATTCCGCCATCAGCATACTGACTCATTCCTCGAGTATTAGTTAATTGTACCCACTCAATAGCATCGGTATAAATACCTAAATACCATTTATCAACCTCATCAGGATGTGTTTGAGTTAATAAGGCATAATTGCCAGTAATCATTAATCGTTGTATATGATGTGCATAACCCGATTGTAAACTTTGTTGTATACTTTGCCTTAAGCAATTCATTTTTGTTTTTCCTGTCCAATAAAAATCGGGTAGGGGGTTGTTGTTTTCTAATTTATTTAAGGAAGTATATTCAGGCATTTTCATCCAGTACATACCTCGCATATACTCACGCCAACCTATAATTTGACGCACAAAACCTTCTACCTGGGATATATCGATGGTATCTTTGTGCTCACGCCAATATTCTACAACAGTTTCCACTACTTCCAAAGGATGTAGTAGCTTCGTGTTCATTGCAAATGATAGGTTGCTGTGAAATAAATACCATTCATTAGTATGCATGGCATCTTGATAAGTGCCAAAGTGAATGAGTAAATAATTACAAAAATAATTGAGTGCTTCCAAACATTCGTCCCTACTTGTAGCCCAATCAAATTGTTTGGCATTAATAGTACCTATAGTTTTTATTTTATTCTTCTCTATAGCTATAACTATATCGAGTACATTTTTACTGAAATCTTTTTTGGAAGGGATTAAATGTTCCCCTTTCCATTTGTTTCGATTGTTATGATCAAAATTCCACTTTCCTCCTTCAGGGTTTTTAGCGTCGAGCATCATTACTTCGTATCTTTTACGCATATGGCGGTAAAAGTATTCCATGGTAAACTGCTTTTTTCCTTCAAAAAAATCGGTCAAATCAGTTCTGCTAGTTAAAAAATGTTCGGTAGTGTAGCTGGTGTTTTTTATAGTTAAATCATTACAAAAATCAGTAAGTTGTTTGTCCAAGCGATATTCGTCGGGTAATTGATATTCAAAAGTGGTAATAGTGTGTTTTTGAATTAGTGCTAATAAATTTTCAGTTAAAGATTGTTTGTTATCGCTGTCATCTAACTTATAATAAATAACGGTGTGTCCTTGTTTTTTAAGGTCAGATGCAAAATTACGCATAGCACTAAAAAAAGCTGTTATTTTTTGAATATGATGTACCACATAATCCGTTTCTTGACGCATTTCGGCAATAAAATAAATTGTCGTATTGTCCACCTTTTTATACCAAGAATGGTTACTATTTAATTGATCGCCAAGTATAAGTCGTAATTTCAAGAAATAAGATTTAAGATTGTTTTGTTATAATTATAAGAGTGAAAAAATTTGTTTCAAAAAAGTGATGGTTGCAACCATAGCCGTTGATATTTTCCATTAGGATCGTAACGTTCCGCTTGAAAGTCAACATTAAACTTTCGATCCCTAGGGTCGTTACCAACTCCAGCGACATACATCCAATTACCGTAGTTACTATGTACATCATAATCAATCAACATCGATTCAAAATAAGCAGCACCAATACGCCAATCTAATTTAAGTTCTTTTGAAAAATAGGAAGCTACATTTTGTCTTCCTCGATTACTCATCCAACCCGTTTGTTTGAGTTCAATCATATTGGCATCTACAAAACTTTTACCAGTGGTTCCGTTTACCCATTGGTTAATTAAAGTTTTATTTGTTGACCATGAGTATTCTTTATTTAAAATGCCATCAATTTTAAAAATATTGCTATTGTATTTTAATGAAATGTATTTGAAATAATCTCTCCATATTAATTCAAAAATTAACCAATAAGTAGAATCGTTTTTGATAACCTGTTTTTCGTATTTTTTTATTTCCCAATAAATAGTTTTGGCAGAAATACTTCCATTAGCTAACCATGCTGAAAATTTTGAACTATAATCGGTTCCAATTAAACCATTTCTAGTTTTTTTGTAATAAGACAGTTTTTTTGTTTCCCACAGGTATTCATTTAGTCTATTTAAAGCCGAATTTTCACCTCCTTTAAAAGGGAATGCTGTATGCGGTGGTGGTGTGAAATCCTTGAAACCTAATTGTTTTAAGGAGGGTATCTCAGTATTATTTTCAATAGTAGGCTGAGAGAAAGAAGGATCTATTTTGGAAGCTTTATTTACTGTAGCATATTTTTCTAATTTTTTTCTAAAAACCGTAAATACCTGTGGTGTTTTTTTTATTTCAAAGGGTAACTCGGTAGGATCAAATAGAAACTGGTCGTAATTAGTAATCCATTTAACAGTATTTAAATCTAATTTATTTAATATTTTATTTTCTGTAGAAACCTCTTCTGTAGTCCATTCTTTTTGAGAATATACTTTAGTGATTTTTTGCTTCTCTATTAAGCTTGAAATACATTTTTCTGGAGCACTTACATAAATAAACAATGGTATATTATATTGTAAAAGGTTTTCTCTAAGTTCATGAACAGTTTCAATTAAAAATTGAGTTCTGTATTTATCAATTTTCTTGAATCCATGAATGTTAGTATCAAAAATTGCAGGATCAAAGCAGTAAAGGCCTACTACGTGATCACAAGATTTAGTTGCATCAGCTAAAGATTTATTATCAACCGTTCGTAAATCATTTCTAAACCAAACTAAACCCTTTGTTTCCATAAATTATAAGTTTCATACTTTATTTCTTCTACAACGCTCGCTACAATATTTAACTTCATCCCATACTTTTGCCCATTTTTTTCGCCAATTAAAGGGCCTATTACAAACAATACAAATTTTATTAGGGAGATGTTGTTTTTTCATTGTTTATCAAAAATACCAAATCATTAAACGGTTTTATTCGATTTAACTTGTTTTAACAACAAATCAAGATTAAGTAAATTTGCAAGTAGCCTAAGTAAAATTATAGGTGTATTTTGATACTATATGAATTTATTATTTCTACCATTTAAGACTGATATTTCTCACATTGAGCTGCCTGAAAAATTTACTTATCCTTTTAATTATACTCCAAATAAATTAAGCGAAATTTCTGCAAAAGAGCTTCAGGATTATTTAACTAAGCAAATAGAGTGGAAACATAATTTTGGTTTTGATACCACCAATAAGTCATTAGCTATTGGTAAAATGTTTGGCGTATTGGTTTGTAAAGATATGAACGGTAATTTAGGACAACTTTGGGCTTTTTCAGGAAAATTAGCCGAAGGTAATCAATGGACAAATTTTGTACCTACAGTTTTCGATATGTTAATTCAAGAAGGTTTTTATAAAAAAGGTGAAGCTGTTTTAAATGAATATAATTCTAAAATTAAAGCAATAGAAGAGGATTCAAAATATCATGTTTTATTATCGGAGCAAGAAGAAATTGTTCGTGAATCGCAATTAGAACTATCTCAACAAAAATCTAGAATAAAGTTTTTAAAAAGTCAAAGACAATTAAAACGCGATAAGGCGCTAAAAGAATTGTCTGCGGATAGTTACTCCATATTAGCTAATGAATTAAATGAAGAAAGTAAAAAAGAGAATATCATCTTAAAAAAGATGAATAAAAAGTGGAATGTTATAATTGCTAATAAAAAGGACGAGGTTGACACATACTTAAAAGAAATTGATGTTTTAAAACAATTACGAAAAGATAAATCTACAGCATTACAACAACAACTCTTCAAAAAATACACTTTTTTAAACGTAAAAGGGGTAACTAAAAGTTTAAGTGAAATTTTTGACAATAACCCGCCAGCAGGAGCAGGGGAGTGTTGTGCTCCAAAATTATTACACTATGCATTCAGTAATAATTTACAACCTTTATGTATGGCTGAATTTTGGTGGGGAAAATCCCCAAATTCAGAAATAAGAAAACATCAAAACTTTTATCCTTCGTGCCGAAGTAAATGTGAACCTATTTTATTAAAACATATGCTTAAAGGTTTAAATGTTGAAGATAATCCTTTGGAGCAAGAAATTAATCTAAATAAAAGCATAGAAATAGTTTACGACGATGAATGGTTGGCTGTTATTAATAAGCCTTGTGGTTTGCTGTCAGTGCCAGGTAAACGTATAAAAAACAGTGTTTATACTCAAGTTCAGCAAATGTATCCTGAAGCTACAGGGCCGTTAATGGTACATAGATTAGACAGAGCGACTTCTGGCTTAATGATAATAGCCAAAGATTTACAAACTTACATAGCTTTGCAAAAACAATTTACAGCCCGTCTAGTAAAAAAAAGATATATCGCTTTGCTTGATGGAATAATTGCTTCAAAAAAAGGTGAAATTAATTTACCTCTAAGAGTTGATTTGGATAATAGACCACAGCAGTTAGTTTGTTATAAACATGGAAAACCTTCAAAAACATCATATAATGTTGTAAAAGTCGAAAATAATACAACATTAATTCATTTTTTTCCCATTACAGGAAGAACTCATCAATTGCGTGTTCATAGTGCTCATATTAAAGGTTTAAATACACCAATACTAGGGGATGACTTATATGGGAAACCCAATCGAAGACTTTTTTTACATGCTGAATACGTGAGCTTTAAACATCCTGTAACAGATCGTGATATTCAGTTTGAATTAGAAAATACTTTTTAATTTATTAATGAATAAATACTTAGTTTATTTAATTTTTAGTAATTAAAATAATAAAATCAAATACATGCTATAAGTTTTTATAATTATAAACGGCTATATTTTAAATTCTATTTACTTATTTTTAAAAAAAAAATAATATGAAATATTTAAACGTACTTTATTCATTAGCAATAACGTTTTCATTAATATCCTGTGGAAGTTCAGATTCGAGTGATACAACTCCTGAGCCTACAAATAATCAAAGGTCAGTTAATACTAATAGTCCAGCTCCAGTTACTAATACTAATGTTGTTCAACCATCTGGTTTGGCCCCAAGCGCATCAAATACTTTTGTAGGCGAAAAAGGAACCTTGAGCAGAAATGGGAATAAATTATTTGATGCTAATGGAGAGGTTATTCAATTAAGAGGAATGTCTTTGTTTTGGAGTCAATGGATTGGAAAGTATTATAATCCGGCGGCTGTTAAATGGTTAAAAGAAGATTGGAACATTAATATTATTAGAGCAGCTATGGGAGTAGAACATGACTCTGGTTTTTTAAGTAATCCTGAATTTGAAAAACAAAAAGTTTTTACTGTTATTGAAGCCGCAATACAAGAAGGTATTTATGTAATTGTAGATTGGCATAGTCATGAAGCTCAAAACCATGAAGAAGCTGCTATTGCATTTTTTGGAGAAGTTGCTCAAAGATATGGAGCTTACCCTAATATAATATATGAAACATATAATGAGCCTCTTCGTGGTGATAGTTGGAGAAATGTTTTAAAACCATATCACGAAGCGGTTATAGCTGAAATTAGAAAACATGATCCTGATAACTTAATAGTATGTGGTACCCCTACATATTCACAGGATGTAGACGATGTTATTGGTAATGAGATAGAAGACGATAATGTTGCTTACACGCTACATTACTATGCAGCTTCTCATAAACAGTCTTTACGTGATAAAGCTCAACAAGCTATTGATGCAGATTTATTATTATTTGTTACAGAATACGGAACAACCGAAGCTAGTGGAAATGGTTTTTTAGATGTAGCTGAATCTAGAAGATGGTGGGAATTTTTAGATGACAATGATATTTCATGGTGTAATTGGTCTGTAGCAGATAAAGCTGAACAATCTGCAGCATTAGCACCTGGTGCAAGATCGACAGGAGGATGGAGTGCAAATCAAATAACACGTTCAGGGAATTTAGTTAGAGATGAGTTACGATTAAAAAATTAAGAGTTAATTATTTTTAAAGTTTTAAAAAAGCTATCTCTTAAGAGATAGCTTTTTTAATATTATAATATATCAATAATGGAGAAAACAAGGTGTGAATGGGCAATAAATAACGAAAAAGAAAAAATATATCATGACAATGAATGGGGCGTGCCTTTACATGATGACCGATTATTGTTTGAATTTTTAATTTTAGAAGGAGCTCAAGCCGGTTTAAGTTGGTCCACTGTTTTAAACAAGCGTGATTCATATAGAGTTGCTTATCAAAATTTTGATCCACAAATTGTAGCTAATTTTGACGAACAAAAAATTGATGAGTTATTACAAAACCCTGGTATAATTCGTAATAAATTAAAAGTGAAAGCTTCTGTGACTAATGCACAAGCTTACCTTAAAATAATTGAAGAATTTGGCAGTTTTGATAGCTATATTTGGAATTTTGTAAACCACAAACCAATTGTAAATAAGTGGAAAACTAAAGAAGCTGTACCTAGCGAAACAGAATTGTCAAATACGATATCTAAAGATTTAAAAAAAAGAGGATTTAAATTCGTAGGAAGCACCATTTGTTATGCTTTTATGCAAGCTATTGGTATGGTAAACGATCATACTATTGATTGTTTCCGATATAAAGAAGTTTAAACATATATTATTAGGAGACTGTTAATTGAATTCCGTTTTAACAGATATAAAAACTAATACTAACTCTCGTTTTTTATTAAAATCAAAAGCTATTGTTTATCTTTAAGACAATAAACATCATATAATTTTGAACTTAGAAAATATTATTCAGACTCAAACAAGTTTTGTAAACTTAGATTTTTTAGCGAAACAAGTTGTTGAGGGATTTATTTCAGGTATACATAAAAGCCCATTTCATGGATTTTCAGCAGAATTTGCTGAGCATAAAATTTATAACTCAGGAGAAAGCACCAAACATATTGACTGGAAACTTTTCGCTAAAACTGATAAGTTGTATACCAAACGCTATGATGATGAAACTAATTTAAGATGTCATTTTATATTAGATAACTCTTCATCGATGCATTATCCTAAATTGAAAGATCAAAATATTGAAAATTTCAATAAAATTGGTTTTTCAGCTTTAGCTATAGCCTGTTTAATGCATTTATTAAAAAAACAAAGAGATGCAGTAGGCTTAAGTATATATAATGAGAATTATGAGTTTTATGCACCTGAAAAAGGTAGCAATCGACATCATGCTATGTTATTAGAGGAGCTTCAGAATTCGATTTTATATTCTAAAGAAAAAAAGAAGACGGAAACTTATGAGATTCTTCATGAGATTGCCCAAAACTTGCATAAACGTTCTTTGGTTGTCTTATTTTCTGATATGCTTTTGAACACAAACCATTCAGATAAAATGTTTGAAGCTCTTCAACATCTAAAACATAATAAACATCAAGTAATTTTATTTCATACTTTAGATTACGATAAAGAAGTTAATTTTGATTTTTCAAATGTACCGCAACGATTTATAGATGTCGAAACAAAGAATTATATAGATTTATATGCTGAAAACGCTAAAGAGAATTACAACAGATATATGGAGGGCTTTATAAAAGAATTAAAGCTTCAATGCGCGCAATATAAAATAAAGTACAAAGCTATTGATATTAATAAAGGTTTTAATGAAATAATGACAGAGTTTTTAGTGGAAAGAAAAAAACATTAAATAAAAACTGTTTTTTTAATTAAAACTCCTTGTACAATCAAAAAACAGTTGTATATTTGCACCCGCGATACGCAATGGTCTGGTAGTTCAGCTGGTTAGAATACCTGCCTGTCACGCAGGGGGTCGCGGGTTCGAGTCCCGTCCAGACCGCAAAAAAGCTTCAAATTTATTTGAAGCTTTTTTTATAATATCAAAAATATTGTGTTGAGTTGCACTATGGTGGTGTAATGAAGGTAAATCTTTAATTAGATTTTCAACGAGAAGCTTTTCCGATAGGAGAGGCTTTTTTTAAGGATAAAATTAATTATTATATCTATTTAACTAAGGGTAATTGTATTTTTAAAACAGTTAAAAACTTATTATCTCTATATTCAACAATAGCCATTTGTGCTTCTCTTATTTAGGCGTTTCAATTAATAGAACTCGTGCATTTGTTAAAGCTTTTACATCAATTTTATTTGTTTCAAAAACACCTAATGCATCTTTTTTGTTTAAGGTAACCTCATCAATTACTACAGATCCACTTATTACAAAAACATAAGCTAAATTATTTTCATTTCTAAATAGATAATTTATACTAATATTTTTTTGAATACTCGCTATATTAAAATAAGCGTCTTGATGAATCCATAAAGTGTTTTTTAGTGTGTTATTTGGTGCTACTACAGTTAAAAAGGTATTGTGCTCATCTTCTATATTAAAGGATTTTTGATCGTAACGAGGTTCAATATTTACTTTATTTGGAAACAACCATATTTGAAGCAAGTTAGTGGCTTCATTCGCACTAGGATTATATTCACTATGTTTAATTCCTTTGCCAGCACTCATTACCTGAACATCCCCTGTGTTAATTATACTTTCATGACCCAATGAATCTTTATGAGCTAAAGCACCAGATAACGGTATGGAGATAATTTCCATATTTTTATGAGGGTGTGTACCAAACCCCTTTGAGGGAGCAATAATATCGTCGTTAAGAACACGTAATTTTCCAAATTGTTCTCTACTAGTATCGTAAAAATTAGCAAAACTAAACGAATAATTTGCTTGTAACCATCCATAGTCAGCAGTTCCTCTTGTTTCGTTGGGATAATATGTAGTTTTCATAAGTTTTTCTACTTTCGTTTAGTAACTTTGTTATGGTATTAAAGTCGTAAAATTATCATTTTATTACTAGTTAAACACTTCAAATATGGCAACAGAAAAAATTCCAGTATATTGTATTCCTGGCTTAGCTGCAGATATAAATATATTTGAATTTATAAACCTTCCCGATATTTTTGATGTTTATAAATTACCTTGGAAAATGCCTTTAAAGAACGAACCGTTAGCAGATTTTGCAAAACGTATGGCAGCAGAAGTAAAGCATGAAAATGTAATTTTAATAGGAGTTTCTTTTGGAGGAATTATGGTGCAAGAAATGAGCTCTTTTTTAAATTGTAGAAAAGTGATTATTATTTCGAGTGTAAAAACTAAATATGAAATGCCAACGAGACTTCATTTACTAAGGTCTTCGAAGCTATATAAATTGATTCCCACAAGTTTAATAGGTCAGGTGAAAAGGTGGGAGCAATTAGTTTATGGTGATGTCGCAAAAAAAATAGCTAAAGCCTACCAAAAATATTTAACGGTTACCCATAAAGACTATTTGGATTGGGCTATTGAGAATATACTAGAATGGAAACAAGAAATTCCAGACGAAAACATAATTCACATTCATGGAGAGCAAGATCAAGTTTTTCCAATCAAAAATATAGTAAAGCCTATTATTGTTCCCAATGCAAACCATGCTATGATTTTAAGACGCTCCAAATGGTTTAATGAACATCTTCCTAAGTTAATTCTAGATTAATGGATATCATAGCATATATAAAATTATTATTTGAGGATTACACCTTACAGGTAATTACTTTGGGTACAGCAATTTTAGGCGCGTCATGTGGTATGCTAGGAAGTTTTGCTGTGTTACGAAAGCAAAGTCTTTTAGGTGATGCTATTTCACACGCTGCATTACCGGGTATTGCTTTAGCATTTATTTTATTGGGAACTAAAAATTCCATTGCAATATTAATAGGAGCATTAGTAAGTGGTTTAATAGGCACTTTTTGGATTCGAGGTATGATAAAAAATACTCGCTTAAAACCCGATACGGCTCTTGGTTTAGTATTGTCTATTTTTTTTGGAGTTGGAATGCTTTTACTTACTTATATACAAAAACAGCCCAACGCCAACCAAGCAGGTTTAAATAAATATTTATTTGGTCAAGCGGCCACATTATTGATTTCGGATGTTTGGTTATTGGGTGCGGTAACTTTAGTAAGTTTTATTATTTTATTGTTTTTTTGGAAAGAATTGAAACTGTTATTATTTGATGAAGATTACACCAAGACCTTGGGATTTAACGTAAGGTTTTTGGATATTTTAATAACATCATTTATAGTTTTGGCAATTGTTTTAGGCTTGCAAACTGTAGGAGTTGTATTAATGAGTGCTATGTTATTAGCCCCAGCAGCTGCAGCGCGTCAATGGACTAATAAGCTTTGGGTAATGGTTTTGTTAGCTGCTATTTTTGGAGCCTTTTCTGGAGTACTAGGTACAGCAATTAGTGGTAATATTAGGGGCTTGTCGACGGGGCCTGTAATTGTACTAGTGGCTTCTTGTTTTGTAATAGTATCTTTTATATTTTCTCCCGATAGGGGAATATTATTTAAACAAATACGTAAAGTTAAAAACAGAAAGGAGTTAAAGCTATTTAAAACATTATCCTTGATGTACGAAATAGCGCAAACGCACGAGGATATCTCTCACCCACATCAAATTGCCATTTTAAATGATTTTCAGGGGTATTCTGTAAAAGCATTGAAAGAGTTAGAAGAGCAAAAATTAATTAAATTAAATGGTAAATTATGGAATATGACTAAAGATGGTTACCATAAAGCGGCCCAGTTGTTCAATCAAAATACAATTGCCAATGACTAACTCGCAAATAGAAATACAATTAATAGCCTCAATAGTAGCTGCGGCTTGTGCTTTACCAGGGGTGTTTTTGGTGCTGCGAAAAATGTCATTAATAAGCGATGCTATAAGTCATTCTATATTACCGGGAATAGTTATTGGTTTTTTTATAACACACGATTTAAATTCGCCTATTAATATATTATTAGCTGCATTAACAGGTATTGTAACCGTTGTTTTAGTTGAGTTTATTCAAAAAACAGGTTTAGTAAAAGAAGACACTGCAATTGGTTTAGTGTTTCCTGCCATGTTTAGCATTGGAGTAATTTTAATAGCGTTAAAAGCAAATGATGTTCATTTAGATATTGATGCTGTCTTAGTAGGCGAACTTGCTTTTACACCTTTTGATAGAATGATTATAAGTGATTTAGATTTAGGACCCAAAGCACTTTGGGTAATGGGATCGATTTTAATGATTACCATTACGTTATTAATTGTGTTTTTTAAAGAATTAAAAATTAGCACCTTCGATGAAGGTTTGGCTACAGCTTTAGGTTTTTCCCCAGTAGTTTTACATTATGGCTTAATGTCTGTAGCATCAGTTACCACAGTAGGTGCATTTGATGCTGTTGGTGCAATATTGGTAGTAGCTTTAATGATTGCCCCAGCGGCAACGGTATATTTACTTACAGATAATTTAAAAAAAATGCTTATAGGCTCAGTAGCTGTGGCTGTGTTTTCTGCAGTTTCAGGGTACTGGCTAGCTCATATTTTAGATGCTTCCATAGCAGGCGCAATTACCACTGCCTTAGGATTTATTTTTTTAATGGCTTATTTATTTGCTCCTACACGTGGAGTACTTTCGGTATTGTACCGTAAAAAGCAACAGCGTAAAGAAGTGATGTTGCTTACCTTTCTATTACATATCCAAAATCATGAAGAAGAGGAGGAAAGACATGTAAATCATTTAAATGAACATATTAATTGGCATGAGGTACGTGCGCAATCAGTATTGGAATTAGCCTCTAAAAACAACCTTATATCAATTAATAAAGGAATAATTACACTTACTAAAAAAGGATTCGATTTTTCTAAACAAGCAATTCAATATATTACCGATAATGAACGCTCAGAGATTGAAAACATGAAAGAAGAGCTTTTTTTATTTAGGGGGTAGTTGGTTTTAAATGATTTTTTATTTTCCGTAGTTGTAATTTTCGGGTCCTAAAATAGAGTAACAGTTAAATGCTTTTCGTGAAATTTTAAAACTTAGATTCATAGAAAACTAATGAGATAAAAAGTAGAGATGAATATTAGGTTTTTAGGATAAAGAAAACGTGGTTAATCAATTAATTTCAATAAAAAACACTAGAAAAGTCTGTGTGATTCATTGTAAGCTGAGGCCTACTTACTAACTTTAATTATTAAATACACAACAACATTATACATAACCCATTTTATTTAAAGGATTTAACTTTTCTTTAAAATTAATTGTAGTCCTAAAGCGACAAACACAAGTGCACTTATTTTCTTCATTACTTTTCCTATTTTATTATTTTGTCGAAGAGTCTTTGTCATATAAGATGCTGAATAAGCCAATATCATGCACCACACAACACCCGTTGCTAAAAATGTTAATCCTAAAATTAAAAAGGGAGTTGGGCTATTTGCAAATTCCGGTTTTATAAATTGTGGTAGTAGTGACATAAAAAAAATAGCAACTTTTGGATTCAATACATTTGTGAGTAATCCTTGACTATATATTTTAGTCAAATTTCTAGTTTCAAATTCCATTTTGCTGTCATTAAATAAATTAGATTTATCTAAAAGTAATTTAACCCCCATGTAAACTAAATATACAGCTCCTGACCATTTAATTAAGTTAAATACTACTATTGATTTAGCTAGAATAGTTGACAACCCAAAGGCAGCCAAAATTATATGAATCATTGCTCCATTGGCAATACCTAAAACAGAGTAAATACCTGCTTTTCGACCTTGTGATACACTTCGAGTAATGATATAAATGGAATCCGAACCAGGTGTCAAGTTCATAATTATTCCAGCAATTAAAAATCCAATATAGTTATCAATTCCATTCATAATTATTAGTTTTTAATTTTATAAATCTTGTTCATAGCGTTTTAATCGATGAATCATAGCATATCGAACAAGCCTAAACAGATCAATTCACCAGTATATTTTTATTTATTACTAAATCTATAAAAAAAATTAGTGCCATAGCAAAAAGCAAATGCTCTTTTTAATTCAACATGAAATTGCTCTAATTTCATATATAATGTTAACCGTAATGATTTTTTGTTAATACTTTACGGTGTAATTAAATCCAATTCCGACCGTATTTGATTTTACCCATTCTCCTTGGCTGGTATATCTGTATGCCGTAGTATTCCCTAATAGTCCTGCTGAAAAGAATACCTCTTCCTCAGGTTTTGGTTCTGAGGATATTAATATCCATAAAGGAGTAATTTTAACTAATCATATGCATATTGAATATCGTCCATCATTATCGATTAGTGATTTGGTTAAGAAATTAAAAGAAAGAAGTTTAAGAAAATTAGAACAAGAATTTACAGAGCTAAATAAGCGTTACTAGGGTTGTCATTTCAGGGTGTAAAATATGGTTGTTGGAATACAGGGAATATTACGGATGAGATTGTTAACGGATATTTAAACCATCATCGAGGGCCTAATGATGATGGTTTAAGTTTTATATTAGAATAACTTTCGGTCGCAAAGGGAATTATGGACTTTAAGTCTATAGTGATTCATTTAAATGTTAACTTTCAGATTAAGTTACAAATCAGGAAATAATTATTTTTACAAAGCCTACATATCAAAATTTTACCTTTACATGAAAAAAATAAAATCAATATACCTTGTAATCATAGGCCTTTGTATTGGTCTGTTAATTGGATATACATTTGTTCGCGCTCATTTTAAAAATGAAATAACAATGTTTAAGCATCGCGCTAAATTTCAACAGTTGGTAACCAGTACTATTATTAAAGTTCATGATAATATTACTCTTTCAGAAAATGAAATATATAACGGGCCTTACTTACGATCTTTAATTCATCGTGATTTAGTTGAATTAAATAGAGCTTTACCTGAAAAAGATACAAGCGATTATATATTAGCAGTAGACCATGTTATTAATAGCTATGTGGGGCTTATGGATCTAAAAAAAGAAAACAGTAGATTAAAAAAATTATTAGAATTTTATGAAAATGAGTACGTGCCATGCAGTCAAATGAATATAAATTTTGGTTTTATGATGAACAAAAAATTGCAGGATAATAAAACCTTGACTTACGATGAATTAAAAAAGTACAACATACCGCTGGATGAGTCTTTCAAAGATGGTTATTATGATTTATCTAGTTCTATTTATGATATTAATACCGAGTTGGTAATTATACAGACTAACACTAAACATCTGTACGGATATTTAGTGTCAAAAAACTTAGATAAACCAATTAAAGTATATCATTCAAAAATGAAAGGATATGCTTGCGATAAGGTTCATTCAAAGTTATATGATAATGGTGTATTGGAAGTTTTTGAACATAATTGTGAAAATTCAGAAACAACTACTAGGCATCATACTTTAAGGTAATATCACACAGAGTGTGTAAAGTTTAAAATGCGGGGGTCGTGATCCCCGTATTTTATTTTTTATAAATTTAAATTTTATGCAATTATGAAGAAAGGGTTCATTTCTAAAAAAGTAAAACCCTACATATTTTAAACTTACATACTTATTGGGATAGTGTCTATTCAGACAACAATAAACCTAGCTTAATGTTAGTATAGCTCATTTCTTCTTTAAAATATTCGTAATAAGAGCGTAATCTGGTAGGATCTTCTACTTTAGAACGGGCATCGGCAATTGCTTTAATGTCAGTTTCACTAATTAATTTATCAAGTCTAATGGTCTTATCTGTTTCATAAGCTTTCATAAGGTCAGCGATTATAGTATTTTCAGCAACTCCACGCTCTAAAACTATTTCCTCAATACTACTACCATTTTTATACATTTCGGCAGAAATTAAATAAGGAGATTTTTTCTTTTTAGTAATAGTTGTTTTTTTTGTTTTTTGAAAATCAATTATAGCTTTTATAAATTGATATCCATAGTCTTGCATTTTCTTTTTACCTACACCGCTTATCTGTAAAAATTCTTCATCCGACATTGGTCGTACTCGATCCATTTCTCGTAAACTAGCATCATTAAAAATTTGATAAGCAGGCAATTCTTCTTCTCGAGCAATTTTTAATCGTAAAGCACGTAAATGTTCAAACAAGCTATTAGGAGCTTTTTTAGATGTTATTGTTTTAGTAGGGGTTTCTTTCTTTTTGTCTACAATATTAGCTAGTTGTATTTTTTGATTTTCAAAAAGTACTTTCTTAGCTAAGTCAGTTAATTTTAAGCGACTTTTTTCATGGAAAGCAATTTCCAATAACCCTAGATTGGTCATTTGTATAATATACTGTTGCCAACTATTCCAAGGAATTTCCTTACCGATACTGTAGGTTTTTATTTTGTCTAAGTTTTTTTCAAATATCGTGCTATTTTGAGCACCTCTCAAAACATCAATAATTGTAGTAATGGTTTCTTTTTCTTTTACGCGGGCAACAGTCGATAGTGCTTTTTGAGCCAATATGGTACCATCGAAAAAAGTAGGAGGGAGTTTACAAATATCACAGTTACCACAATTGGTTTCGGGGTATTCACCAAAATAGCTTAGCAATACTTTTCGCCTACAACTTAAGGCTTCGGCGTATTGCATCATTCTATCCAATTTTGCTAGTTGAACTTCGGAATTCCCTGCACCATCCGCAAATTTTTTTAATTGCATTACATCGGCATAACTGTGAAATAAAATAGTTTCACTCACTACACCATCTCTACCGGCACGTCCAATTTCTTGGTAATAACTTTCTATATTTTTTGGTAAATTATAATGTATTACCCAGCGTACGTTTGATTTGTCAATACCCATACCAAAAGCTACTGTAGCACATACTATTTGAGTACGATCATTAATAAAATTATCCTGAACATTTTGACGTGTTTTATGATCTAACCCCGCGTGATAAGCCTCAGCTTTAACTCCTTCATTTTCTAATTTTTGAGCTAAGCTTTCAGTAGTTTTACGGCTTAAGCAATATATTATACCACTTTCATTGGGGCGGTCATCTACAAAATTTATAATTTGCTGTATGCGTTTGGTACCCGGTCTCACTTCCAAACTTAAATTAGGTCTGTCAAACGAACTTAAATGTAATGTAGCATGAGGTATGCTTAATTGATTTTTTATATCCTCTCTAGTTGCTTTGTCTGCTGTTGCTGTTAATGCAATTATAGGAGTTTCAGGAAAACGGTTTTTTAAATATCCTAATTGTGTGTATGCAGGTCTAAAGTCATGCCCCCAGGATGATATACAGTGAGCCTCGTCTATAGCTATTAAACTAGGTTTTTGGGTGTTAAAAAAACCTTCTAATTGCGACAAACTTTCAGGTGCTACATATAATAATTTGATAACACCCGCGCCTAGGGATTCGAATATTTGATGCTGCTCCTCAGCTTGCTGACTACTATTTATAAAATCTGCAGAAATTCCATTAGCCCTTAAACTATCTACTTGATCCTTCATTAAAGCAATTAAAGGAGAAATCACTAAAGTAAAGCCAGGTAATAGGGTAGCGGGTAGTTGGTAGCAAATAGATTTTCCTCCACCTGTTGGCATTATTACTAAATTATCTTCTTTATTAAGCACTGATTTAATAATGCTTTCTTGTTGAGGGCGAAACTTGGAATACCCAAAATAATCCTTTAAGTTTTTATATAATAAAGTGTCTACAGCAGAATGATTCATAGTGCAAAGTTACTAATTGAAGTGATTTAAAAGTGGTATTTTTACATAAGAAATTTAAACGATGAAATATCATTATAATATAAAGGGTTTAACTTGTGTAGGCTGTGTAAATTCGGTTAAACTAAAACTTGAAGAAGTGTTGCCTGAGGCTAGTATTAATGTGTATTTAAAAGAATCTAAAGTAATTGTTGAAAGTTCAAAGAAACCGGTAATTGAAACACTTAAAAAAGCACTGTCTAAAAAATATTTAATTGAAGAATTTCGAATAGAAAGCGAAATCATTAAAGAGGAAAAAAAGTATTCAAAAGTAAAAGAATTGAAACCGTTGTTCTTGATATTTAGCTACATTTTGGCAGCTAGCATAATAATTAATTTTAAGCAATGGAATACTTCAGAATTTATGATTGATTTTATGGGGTTATTTTTTATTGTCTTTAGCTTTTTTAAACTCCTCGATTTAAAGGGATTTGCTAAAACTTTCAAGATGTATGATCCTTTAGCCAAGCGGATAGGCCCTTATGCACAAATTTATCCGTTTATTGAAATTGTTTTAGGGTTGTTGTTTTTGTTTCGTTTTCAAATTCAAATAGCAATACTCGTTACTTTAGTAATATTATCAATAACAACCTTTGGAGTATTGAAAGCGCTATTTAATAAACAAGAAATACAATGTGCCTGCTTGGGGACGGTATTAAAACTAAAAATGACAGAAGCTACCTTTATTGAAAACACCATTATGATAGTAATGGGTTTACTATTATTAGTAAATTCCTAATAAATTACTTTTTTTTGCAACCTAAAAAAAGTTTTATAGTATTTAATAAAAAACTACTTTTGCAAAATGTATTTACCCAAGCTTAAAAAAAGCATTTGTTTAATTATTGGTTTTGTATTGCTAGTTTCTTGTAGTGACTATCAACAATTGCTTCGTAAAGGAAAGTTAGCAGATAAATATAAGGCTGCAGAAACTTTCTACAAAGGAGGCGATTATAAGCGTGCCTTACGTTTGTTTGAACAAATAATACCTGCATATAGGGGGAAACCTCAAGCAGAGCGTGTTTTGTTTTATGAAGCCAATACTTATTATAAACTTGAGGACTATTATATTTCTCAATATAAATTTGAACGTTTTGCTAAATCTTATCCTAAAAGTGATAAAATAGAAGAAGTTTTATATAAAGAGGCTAAATGTGGATACGAACTGTCAAATAGATACAGTTTAGACCAAGCGGAAACAGATAAAGCCCTAGAGAAATTTCAGTTATTTATTAATAAATACCCTGATACGGAGTATTTAGAAAATGCCAATAAGTATACAGCAGCATTAAGTACTAAGCTGGAAAAAAAATATTACAAGATAGCGAAACAATTTCATCATCGAGAACTGTATAAACCAGCAATAAAGTCATTCTCAAATTATTTAATAGATTATCCAGGATCAAAATATACAGAAGCGGTTTTATATTACCGATTAGAATCGGCATACAAGCTAGCTATAAATAGTTTTGAAGAATTAATTCCTGAAAGACTTAGAGTAGCACAAGAATATTACGAAGATTATTTAAATAGAAGTAAAACAGAAGAATTAAAGAAAAAGGCAGAAATTATTGCTTTTGATATTAATAAAAGACAACAAGCATTTAATATATAATTATTATGGATTTAAAAAACAGTACTGCTCCAGTGGCAACCACTACAATTGATAAAAATTTAATTGATGCTCCTACGGACAATATATACGAGGCTATTTCAGTAATAGCTAAAAGAGCCAACCAAATAAACACAGACATTAAAGAAGAATTAATCGAGAAATTAGATGAATTCGCTACTTTTAATGATAGCTTAGAAGAAGTTTTTGAAAACAAAGAACAAATTGAAGTTTCTAAGTTTTACGAAAAATTACCTAAGCCACATGCTTTAGCAGTGGAAGAGTGGTTAGATGGAAAAATTCATCACAAAAATACAGCCGACGATATTTCTGAAGAATTATAGTCGTAGTTGATGTCTTTATTACAAGATAAAAAAATACTTCTTGGAGTGAGTGCTGGTATTGCTGCTTATAAATCGGCAATGCTAGTTCGTGCTTTTATAAAACAAGGAGCCGAAGTAAAGGTGGTAATGACACCTGCCGCAAAGGATTTTGTTACTCCTTTAACGTTATCAACATTATCTAAAAATCCAGTTCAAAGTACTTTTTATGAAAAAGAAAGTGAAAATGAACTTTGGAATAATCACGTAGACCTTGGTTTGTGGGCAGACTATTTTGTTATTGCTCCGGCAACAGCAAATACTTTGTCAAAAATGGCACATGGTAAAAGCGATAATTTATTGCTTGCCACATATACCTCTGCTAAATGCCCTGTATATTTTGCTCCAGCAATGGATTTGGACATGTACATACATCCTTCTACAACTAATACGTTTAATACACTTAAAGGTTTTGGAAATATAATGATTCCTGCAACTTCTGGTGAATTAGCAAGTGGTTTAGTTGGTCAAGGACGTATGGCCGAACCCGAAGATATTGTGTCGTTTATTGAAGATGATATTTTACAAAAACTTCCTTTAAAAGGGAAAAAAATGGTAGTGACTGCGGGACCTACTTACGAGGCAATTGATCCTGTTCGATTTATAGGGAATCACTCCACAGGTCGAATGGGTATAAACATTGCTATAGAAGCAGCTAATTTAGGAGCAGAAGTTACCCTAGTCCTAGGGCCATCAACTTTAACATGTACTCATAGTAGAGTTAATGTGGTAAAGGTTGTTAATGCTGCTTCTATGTATAAATCGGTTACAGAAGTTTACCACGATTGTGATTATGCAGTAGCTTCGGCTGCAGTGGCAGATTATAGACCTAAAAACAGATGTGATCAAAAAATGAAAAAGAAAGATGGAGATCTTTCTATTGAATTAGAACGCACTACTGATATTTTGAAGTGGATGGGAGATCATAAAAAAAACCAAATATTAGTTGGTTTTGCGTTGGAAACTGAAAATGAAATTGAAAATGCAAAAGGAAAGTTAAAACGCAAAAATTTAGATTTAATTGTTTTAAATTCTTTGAATGATAAAGGAGCTGGTTTTAAGGCTAAAACAAATAAAGTTACCTTTATAAATACTAATGAAGAAATTAAAGCTTTTCAACTTAAAACAAAAACTGAAGTAGCTAAAGATATTCTTAACGAAATTCAATCCTTACAAAATGCGTAAATTCTGTTTTATTTTGCTTTTTTCTTTGATTAATTTCTTAAACGCACAAGAATTTATTTGTGAAGTAAGTATAAATGCAGAACAAACAGGACAACCCAATTTATCGGTTTTCAAAACCTTAGAAACTTCGTTAACCGAATTTATTAATAACACCAAATGGACACAAACGGAGTACAAAGTAGAAGAGCGTATCCCGTGTGCTATTTTTATCAATATAACAGGTTACGATACCAATACATCTTTTGATGCTTCCATTCAAGTGCAAGCGTCTAGACCCGTGTTTGGATCTAACTATAAAACTACAACAGCTAATTTTAACGATAGTGATTTTAGTTTTGAATACTTGGCTTTCCAACCTCTAGTTTATAACGAAAATGGAGATCAAGGAAATTTAGTAGCTGTAATTACTTATTATTTATATACTATACTTGGTATTGAAGCAGATACTTTGGAGGAGTTAGGCGGTACCTCTTTTTTCAAAAAAGCTAAACAAATAGTAAATATTGCTCAAGCATCGGGTAGTGCTGGTTGGAGCCCTGCATCAGGAACACAATCCCGTTTTCGTTGGAACGATGATATTTTATCGGGTATTTTTAATGAATATCGTAAATCTATGTACAAATACCACTTACAAGGTTTAGATGTAATGTCTACAGATTTAAAGGCGGCTAAAGAGTCAATTATTGAATCTTTGAATAATTTAAAAAAGGTAAATCAAAGTAGGCCAAACTCCTATGTGCTCAGAACGTTTTTCGATGCAAAATCTACTGAAATATCTAAGGTTTTATCAGGTGGTCCAAAAGTAGATGTATCCAAAACAGCCGATTTATTACGTTCGATATCTCCTACATACGTTAAAGATTGGGATGCCATAAAAAATTAATTATACGATTTCTTCCCTCGATTATAGAATGGTATATTTATACTCTAAATTAACTAGCATTGCTTCAAAAATTATCTGTCAAAAATTTTGCTTTAATAGAATCCTTAGAGGTTGATTTTAATAGCGGTTTAAGTACCATTACTGGTGAAACAGGTGCGGGTAAATCTTTGTTACTAGGAGCTCTAGGACTAATTATTGGCAAGCGTGTAGATACTTCTGTAATAAAGGATTCAGAAAAAAAATGCGTAGTCGAAGCTGTTTTTGATGTATCAGCCTATGATTTAGAAATCTTTTTTACAGAGGAAGACTTAGATTTCGAAGTAGAAACCTACATAAGGAGAGAAATTTTACCTTCAGGGAAATCAAGGGCATTTGTTAATGATTCTCCCGTAAATTTGAATATCTTGAGTAAGTTGGGTGATAAGCTTATTGATATTCATAGCCAACATCAAACAATTGAAATTACTCAAACTAGTTTTCAATTTTATGTTTTAGATGCTATAGCAAAAAATCACAAAGAGTTAGAATCTTTTAAAAGAGGTTTAAAGCAGTTAAAAGAAAGTGAAAAAAAACTAGTAACACTTAAAGAAAATCAACAGCGTCTTAAAGATGAATATAATTACAATTCATTTTTACTAAATGAGCTTTCTGAAGCAAAATTAAAAGCCGAAGAACAATTAGAATTAGAGGAGTTACAAGAAAAATTAGCAAATACAGAAGAAATTCAAGAGCGATTAGCGTTTGTAGTTAGCAATATTACTACGGAAACTCATGGCGCTTTCGATCAACTTACTGAGGCTAAAAATAATCTAAATAAAATAGCAGGTTACGCCAAGGATTATGAAGATTTATCCAATAGGTTAGAAAGTATTTGTATTGAACTAGATGATTTAAGAACTTCTGTTGAAGCACAGGTAGAATTAGTTGATGCTGATCCTGATACATTGCAAAAAACAAGTGATCGATTGCAATTAATGTACACTTTACAGAAAAAACATAATGTATCTAATAATGCCGAGTTGATAGTTATTCAAAATGCATTGACAGAAAAAGTAGCGAGCACTGAAAATATAAACGAAGCTATTGCAGAGTCTGAAGCGACTATTTTAGATATTAAAAGCAAACTTCATATTGTTGCTGATAAAATTCATAATAAAAGAGAAAAAGTAATTAAAAAACTTACAGCCAAACTAGAAACTATTCTAGGTGAACTAGGAATGCAAAATGCACGATTTAATCCTGTTTTAGAAAGGGTTGATTCTTTTAATCGTTATGGAGCATCAAATTTTGAATTGCAGTTTTCGGCTAATAAAGGTGGGCAATTCGGAACGCTTAAAAAAGTAGCTTCAGGTGGAGAACTTTCCCGAATTATGTTAGCCGTTAAAATGCTATTATCTCAGCACATAAAATTACCAACCATTATTTTTGATGAAATTGATACTGGAGTTTCTGGTGAAGTAGCTCAAAAAATGGCATTTCTTTTACAAGAAATGGGCGAACAGCAACAAGTGTTTAGTATTACTCACCTACCACAAATAGCGGCAAAAGGTAGTTTTCAGTATAAAGTATTTAAAGAAGACGTCGGCGAAATTACCCAAACAAAACTAAAACAGCTAACTACAACTGAGCGTGTAAACGAAATTGCTGAAATGATAGGAGGTAAACAACTTACTGATGCAGCAAAAGCACATGCAGAATCGTTGTTGGCAAATACTTAAATCATAGTGTATTTTTATTATATTTACTCATTAAATTCGAAACAAGATAACTACTATGTCATATAATTTATTAAAAGGAAAAAGAGGAATCATCTTCGGAGCTTTAGATGAAAATTCAATTGCTTGGAAGACAGCAGAGCGTGTATTTGAAGAAGGCGGTTCTTTTGTCTTAACAAATGCCCCTGTAGCAATGCGTATGGGTAAAATTAACGAATTAGCAGAAAAAACTAATTCTAAAGTTATTCCTGCCGATGCCACATCTGTAGAAGATTTAGGAAACCTTGTTGATCAAGCTATGGAGATACTAGGAGGTAAAATTGATTTTGTTTTACACTCTATCGGAATGTCTGTTAACGTACGTAAAAAACGTCATTACACAGACCTTAACTACTCATATAGCGAAAAAGGATGGGATGTTTCTGCACTTTCTTTTCATAAAACAATGCAAACTTTATACAAAAAAGACGCAATGTCAGAGTGGGGAAGTATCGTTGGATTAACATATATGGCTGCGCAACGTGTTTTTCCAGATTATAATGATATGGCCGATAATAAAGCCTATTTAGAGTCTATTGCTCGTAGTTTTGGATATTTCTTTGGAAAAGACAAAAATGTGCGCGTAAATACAATTTCACAATCTCCAACTCCAACCACTGCTGGGCAAGGAGTAAAAGGTTTTGATGGTTTTATAGCTTATGCCGATAAAATGTCGCCTTTAGGAAATGCTTCGGCATTAGATTGCGCAAACTATACAGTTACACTATTTAGTGATTTAACAAAGCGCGTAACGTTACAAAATTTATATAACGATGGCGGTTTTTCTAACGTAGGAGTAAGTCAAGACGTAATGGAGCACTTTGTAGAGAAATAAAAGCACTTTATCGATAATGTGTTACTAAAAACCGCTAATAACAGCGGTTTTTTTTGCTTCTAATGATATATTTGGAAAAAATATAATTACCTTACAATTATACCCAAATTTAACTTAACAAATTTAAAATCAACATAATGAAAAAAACAAACTTATTAAAGACTGGTTTAATTGCCTTATCACTTGGGCTTTCTGCTATTAGTTGTGGCAGTGATGGAAATACAGATATTTTTGAAACACCTCAAGGACCAGTACAGGACCCAATGGTTGATCCTACAGGAGTTACTCAGTCGGCTGAAATTAATATAGCATTTGACTCTAGTTTACCTGAAGGCGAGCAACGAACAGGAACATTTTTTGCTTTAGCTACAGGTGAAGCAGGTGGTAAAGTTAACGGACGTGTACAATTTACCTCTGATAGAGATATGAGACGCTTGTATATTACACGAACATTACCAGGTGGTGAACCTGAACCTTTTGCTGACTTTGATGAATTAGATAGCAAACAAATACGACAAGCTACAAAACCCGATGGGTCTATAGATTTGGATGGTGATCGAAAAAATGCTTTCGATTTTACATTTGAATTAGATGTTCCTACAAATGCTACTGACGGAGAAACAATCTATAACTTTTGGGCTACATCAGGAAGAGGAGATTTCACAGATCCAAGTAAACGATTATTAGTTGGTGTAGGTACTATTGAGGTAAAGATTGGTACAGCAAATGTCACAAAAGAATTAATTAAATTTAATGGTTTAGAGTTGAAAGCTGCACTAGCAGATGGTAGCTCTTCAACTTTTGCTTCATTCTTTGATTTAACTAGGACATATAAAATAAATGAGGGTGCTGATTTTTCTGCTTTTTGGGATTTTGGTTACTTTTTTGACGGTAGTACTAGTGAAGCCTCAATTTATTCAACAAATAGCTATCCTTCGCTAGTTGATATTGTTAGTATTTCAAATGCTGAAAAAACTGAAGGAGAAGAAGATATTACACGTGACGACTTAAAAAAGACTTATTTTAAAATTAATTCAGAAATTAATTTTTCAGAAGTAACCGTTACTCAAATAGAAGCTTTAACAGTTTCTTCTTCAAATTCTCAAAACATAGTAGATTTAAGTGATGGCGATGTTTTAGAATTTTTGAGTGATTCTGGAAGAAAAGGATTAATTGAAGTAGTAAGAATTGAAGGAGGAGCAGGATCTAATGGTAGAATTACATTAAATGTTATTCAATTACCAGCGAATCCAATTATGAACGGTTCCAACATGTAATTTTCTTAATTTCACTGTAGAAAGAGACTGCCTTTTCAAGCAGTCTTTTTTTTATTTACATATATCCCTTTAGATTATTTAATTAACTTTTTTTTTCTGAAATTTGTGGGATTTTAATCACAACAAAAAATGCCAAAAATATCAAGTAAAGGAACGGCAATGCCATTATCACCAATTCGTAAATTGGTGCCCTTTGCAGAAAAAGCTACAGAAGAAGGTAAAAAAATTTTTTACCTTAATATTGGGCAACCAGATATTAAAACACCACAAGTTGCCTTAGATGCAGTTAGTAATCACGGTTTAACCACAGTGGCTTACAGTCATTCTGCCGGAAATGAAAGTTTACGTACAAAACTAGGTGAGTATTACAGAAAGCACGGTATAGAAGTAACTAAAAAAGATATTTTAGTTACTACTGGAGGTAGTGAAGCCTTAATTTTTACGATGGGTAGTATTACCGACCCTGGTGACGAAATTATTGTTCCAGAGCCTTTTTATGCCAACTACTATAGCTTTTCAACACAATCTACCGTAACTGTAGTTCCTGTAATTTCGAATATAGAGGATGATTTTTCGTTACCTTCTATTGCCGAATTTGAAAAGCATATTACAAAAAAAACAAAAGCAATTTTAATTTGTAATCCTGGAAACCCCACAGGATATGTATATAGTAAAGAAGAAATAAAGCAAGTTGCCGACTTAGCTAAAAAATACGACATATTTGTTATTTCTGACGAGGTATATAGGGAGTTTGTCTATGCAGAAAATAATGATCACTACTCTGTATTACAAGAGGAAGGTATGGACGAGCATGCCATTATTATTGATTCTGTTTCTAAACGCTACAGTATGTGCGGTGCACGGATTGGCTGTATTGTTAGTAAGAATAAACGGGTTATGGAAACAGCTATGAAGTTTGCTCAGGCACGTTTAAGTCCGCCTACATTTGCTCAAATTGCTAGTGAGGCCGCATTAGGGGTAGATGAGAGTTATTATACAGAAGTTGTTGAGAAGTACCGATTGAGAAGGGATGCACTTATTGATGGATTGAAATTAATACCAAATATTAAGTTTTCGGTTCCTCGCGGGGCTTTTTATTGTATGGTTGAGCTTCCTGTTGATGATGCGGAAGATTTTGCTAAGTGGATGTTGGAAAGTTATAGTCATAACAACGAAACTGTTATGGTAGCACCGGCATCTGGATTTTATTCTAGTTTTGCAGGGATTAATCAAATAAGGATTGCATTTGTACTAAATAAAAGAGATTTAAAAAGAGCTACAGAGATTTTAAAATTAGCATTGGAAGCTTACTTAAATAAATAATGTTAGAAATTTTAAATAATATATCCTTAAAGCCTTACAATACTTTTGGTATTGATGTAAATGCAGAGCAGTTTTGTTCTATTACCTCCAATGATGACTTAGTTACTGTTTTAAAACAAAATAGGAAACCGTTATTTATTTTAAGTGGAGGAAGTAATATGTTGCTAACTAAAAATATCGAAGCTTTAGTAGTGCATATAAATACCAAAGGGATTTCGGTTGTTAAAGAAAAAGAATATGCTTTGGTAACTGCTAAAGCGGGTGAAAATTGGCATGATTTTGTACAATACTGTATTTCCGAAAATTTTGGAGGTATTGAAAACCTTTCATTGATTCCTGGTTGTGTGGGCAGTTCTCCTATACAAAATATTGGAGCTTATGGAGTTGAAATTAAAGACACTTTTGTAAGCTGTAGAGCGTTACATCGCAATACATTAAAATACAAAGAATTTTCTAACGAAGCGTGTAATTTTAGTTATCGAGATTCTATATTTAAAACTTCGGTTAAAGATGAATATATTATAACTGAAGTTACTTTTAAGTTAACAACTAAAAACCATAATTTAAAAACAGCTTATGGAGCTATTAAGCAAGAGTTGGAAAGCCGAAACATTAACAAAATTACTATAAAAAATATTGCTGATGCAGTAATAAATATTCGGAAAAGTAAATTACCCAACCCTAGTGAAATAGGTAATAGTGGTAGCTTTTTTAAAAACCCAGTAATTTCAAAAGTTGAATTTGAGCAGTTACAAAAAAAGTTTCCAGTAATGCCATTTTACTCTGTTTCTGAAGCTTTAGTAAAAATACCTGCAGGCTGGCTCATTGATCAAGCTAATTTTAAGGGATATAGTTATAAAAATGCAGGTGTACATCAAAACCAAGCTTTGGTTTTGATTAATAAAACAGGCAAAGCTACAGGGCAAGAGGTGCTAGAACTTTCAACCCTAATTAAACAAAAAATCAAAACACTATTTAATATTGAATTAGAAGTTGAAGTAAATATTTTCTAATCTTTATTAGTGTTCTAACTAAACATTAACCAGCATATATTATGAAATTTGAATCTATAAATACCACCAAACCCAAACAGTTGAAAGCTTTTGAACGTTTGTTAGTTATTATGGATGAACTTCGTGAACAATGCCCTTGGGATAAAAAACAAACTTTTGAATCTTTACGACATTTAACTATTGAGGAAACCTACGAATTAGGAGATGCTATATTAGATGGAGATTTACCCGAAATTAAAAATGAATTAGGCGATTTATTACTGCATATTGTTTTTTACGCAAAAATAGGTAGTGAAACTAATGATTTTGATATTTCAACGGTTTTAGATAGTATTTGTGAAAAATTAATTCATCGTCATCCCCATATATACGGAGATGTAAAGGTTAAGGATGAAGAAGAAGTAAAAAGAAATTGGGAGCGATTAAAGTTGAAAGAAGGAAAAAATAGCGTTTTAGAAGGCGTTCCTAAATCTTTACCAGCTTTAGTAAAGGCAAGTAGAATTCAAGATAAGGTTGCAGGTGTAGGATTTGACTGGGAAGAGCCTCAACAGGTGTTTGAAAAAGTACAAGAAGAATTAGCTGAATTACAAGTAGAAGTTGAGGCGCACGATCAAGATAAAATGGAAGCTGAGTTTGGAGATGTGTTATTTTCTATGATTAATTATGCGCGCTTTCTTAAAATTAACCCCGAAGATGCTTTAGAAAGGACCAATAAAAAATTTATAAAACGATTCCAGTATTTAGAGACTAAATCTAATATAATAAACAAGCCTTTAAGCGAAATGACACTCGCTGAAATGGACAAATACTGGAATGAAGCAAAAAAAATGTAAAATTTATTTTAGGCAAACACTATCTTGCTCTCCAAATTTTACTTCTACATGATTTAATAAAGAAGTAGATAATGAAACTCCTTTGAAGTCTGCTTTAATAGGAAATTTTTTATGGTTTCGATTAACAAGTACAGCGGTTTTAAACCTTTTTGTAGGAACGTTTAAAAAATGATGTACACCATAAGTTAAAGCCGATCCTGTATTTAAAACATCATCTACTAAAACAATAGATTTGTTTTCATATTCATTAGGTTCAAGTGATGTTTTTGTAGAATTTAGAGGATTTTCTTTATCCATCGAAACTTTACATAATTTCACATCAATGTCAGAAATTTCTTTTAGTACCGTTTCTAATCGTTCAGCTAAAACGTAACCATAAGGAGCAATTCCAGCAATAATTAATTCACTTTCATTAGCATTTGTTTCGTAAATTTGATAAGCAATACGACGTATTTTGTGTTGTATTTGTTGATGTGTAAGTATTGTTTGTGTTTCCATAATTTATTCTTCTTCTTCTTCAGTATTAATTATTGGTGTAAACCAATCATCAATATCTCTACGGTCTTTTTTTGTGGGCCTTCCAACTCCTTTTTTTCTGTAATACTCTTTCGAATATTTTAGTAAATCTAATTTTTGCAACTCTTCTTTAGGAGTAACGTCTTTTCTATACAAATCTACCAATTTAGCACCAACTCTACTTGGTGGTAAATCCAAAATTTGAATAGAATATATAATTTGATTTTTACGAACTGTGAAAAGATCTGAGGGATACACTTCTCTTGAAGGTTTTATATTACTACCTCCAATTTTCACATGTCCTTGTTTACATGCATTAGTAGCAATACTTCTAGTCTTAAAAACTCGAATACACCATAAATACTTATCAATTCTCATTCATCAAGATTAAAAATAATATTAAAGAATAAAAATACGATAATATCGTATCTTCGTAAACAAATTTTTTAAATGAAAAACACTTTTTTATATATCAATATATTGCTATTAGGGGTTTTGGGAATTTCTTCTTGCCAGCAAGATGATGTTAATTTACCTGAATCATCTGTTAGAGATGTACAAACACAGGCCAATTTAGACGATCAAAAAATTAGAGCATTACTAACAAATTATACTTTTAATGATATAGATTTCGAAGTAATAAACGGAGTAGATAAAGTAAAAGATAGTGGTTATACGCATGAAAATATTAAGTTTATTAGAATAAAAGATACTAATGGGACAACTATTAGTCTAACAGAAGACCAAAAAGAGGTATCTACAGGAACTCCAATAATAAATAATACTAAATTCCTTAAAGTAATTAACAATGTTCCTTTTAGCGGGATAAATTATAAGCTTTATTACCTTCAATTAAGGGAAGGAGAGGGAAAGCCTGTAACTATTATAGACCCAACATTAAATACATATAAAGGAGAACTTTTTGGAGATAGTAGGACGAGTTTTACAGCTAACGAAGTTTCTATTACAACAGTTTTTGATGAATTTGAAACTCCTGTTTGGACAAACGAACTTACAGAAATACCAGGCTTTAGGCAAGTGTTATCTAATTTTAAAACAGTATTGCCTATTAATAAACTTGATGCTATAGAAAATACAAATCAAAAATTAGTAAAGCAATGTCAAGTTTTTAGTAATGATGATGATAATGGTGGTGTTGGAACAGTTGATCCAAGTTACGGTATAGGTGTAGCTTTTGTACCTTCAGGTTTAGCGTTTTTTAGTAATGAACAATCTCTTGTTAATGGCAATAATATAGTTCCGTATCAAAATCTAATATATAGCTTTACTCTTTTTAATACAGAATATACTGATCAAGATAATGACGGTATACCATCTTTGTTAGAAATGACAACTGTGGAAGGAAGTATTGACCCCACAATTGATACTGACAATGATGGTTTACCTGATTTTAGTGACGACGACGACGATGGAGATGGGCGTTTAACAATTTTAGAAGTAGAGGTGATGGATAACCTTCCAGATATTGATTCCAATTGCGACGGGGTTTTCACAAATGATAATGATGTTGAGTTTTTAGATGAAAACGGAAATGGTATTTTCGATCACTTAGATAATACAATTAGAGTTGGATTTTAAACTTAAAAATTAATTTTTACATTATATTCTAAAATCACAAAGCCCTATTTTAAAATTAAAGTAGGGCTTTGTGATTGTTACATACTTATATTTTATGGAGGTAAAATCTATATTTCCTTGGAAAGAATTAGAGGGTAAACTCCTTAGGGATTTACATTTAGATGATTTAACAAAAATAATATACGCTACAGATGCCTCGGTATATCGAAAAATTCCTTTTGGAGTAGTCTTTCCAAAAAATACTAATGATATTCAAGAAATCATAAGATTTGCATCAAAGCATTCACTTAATTTAATTCCTCGTACAGCTGGTACTTCTTTAGCAGGTCAATGTGTTGGAGAAGGGTTGATTGTTGATGTTTCAAAATATTTAACAAAAATTATTAGTGTCGATGCAAAACAAAAAACAGTTACCGTTCAACCAGGGGTTATTAGAGACGATCTTAACAGATATTTAGAGCCTTATGGTTTGTTTTTTGGACCTAATACCTCTACATCAAATAGGTGTATGATTGGAGGTATGGTAGGTAATAATAGTAGTGGGACAACCAGTATTCAATACGGTGTTACTCGTGACAAAGTACTCTCCTTAAAAACCGTACTTTCTGATGGAAAAGAGGTTTTTTTTAATAGTAAATCAAAAGAAAACATTGAAACCTTTCGATTTAAAAACTCTTTAGAAAGTAAAATTTATAAAAAAATAGACGAGATTTTAGAATCCGAAGATAATAAACATCAAATTCAAAAAAATTATCCTAAAATATCTATACATCGACGTAACACTGGTTATGCTTTAGATGTATTGTTGCAAAATTCTTTCTACAAAGATGGGGCCTCATTAAATTTATGTGATCTATTAACAGGTAGTGAAGGAACTTTAGCTTTTACTACTGAGATTACGTTGAAGTTAGATGATTTACCGCCTAAGTTTAATGCCATGGTTTGTGCTCATTTCGATTCAATAGAAAAATGTATGAAGGCAGTGGTTCCTGTAATGGAGCATAAACTTTATACTTGCGAAATGATGGATAAAACCATTTTAGATTGTACGAAAAATAATATCGAACAAGCCAAAAACAGGTTTTTTGTTGTTGATGACCCTCGAGCAGTTTTAATGCTTGAACTTCGCTCTAATAGTATCGATGATTTGGATTTACAAGTAACTCAATTAGTTAAAACACTCAAAAAATCTAAATTATCTTATGCTGAACCAATATTATATCAACAGGATACGCTTAAAGCATTAGAGCTTCGTAAAGCTGGTTTGGGTTTATTAGGGAATATGGTAGGCGATCGTAAAGCAGTTGCGTGTATAGAAGATACAGCAGTAGCTTTAGAAGACCTTTCTGATTATATACAAGAATTTACTGCATTGATGGACCACTTTAAGCAGGATGCTGTTTATTATGCACATGCCGGTGCAGGTGAAATTCATCTACGACCTATTTTAAATTTGAAAAAAAATACAGATGTAAATTTATTTAAAGAAATTACAGATGCTGTAGCTGTATTAGTTAAAAAATATAATGGCTCCATGAGTGGAGAACATGGAGACGGAATTGTTCGATCGGGATATATTCCTCAGATGATTGGGGAACACAATTACGAATTGTTAAAACAAATTAAGCAAGTTTTTGATCCTAAAGGAATTTTCAACATAGGTAAAATTATTGATCCGCTTTCAATGGTTGAAAATTTGAGGTATGTTCCCAATCAAAAAGAACCTAAAATTGAAACTTTATTAGATTTTTCGGATTCTCAAGGTATTCTTCGAGTCGCGGAAAAATGTAATGGAAGTGGCGATTGTCGAAAATCAATAGAAGCAGGAGGGGGAATGTGCCCAAGTTATAGAGCGACAAATAATGAAAAAGATACAACAAGAGCAAGAGCGAATGCTTTACGCGAAGTTTTAACTAACTCAAATAATTCTAATAAATTTGATAGTAAATTACTAAAAGAGGCTTTTGATTTATGCGTAGGTTGTAAGGCATGTATTAGTGAATGTCCTTCTAATGTTGATGTTTCTTCATTAAAAGCTGAATTTTTGTACCAGTATAATAAAACAAATAGCATAAGCTTAAGAGATAGACTGTTTGGATTTAATAATGATGTTAATAGGTTCGCTTCAAATTTCAGCTCGATTTCAAATTTTGTATTTTCAAACAAAATAACATCATCAATTATAAAAAAAACCTTAGGCATTGCTGAAGAACGCTCTTTACCAGCCATAGCAAAAGAGTCTTTTGAAAAATGGTTGATAGTGTTTTTAAATGATCAAAAAATAATTAGCCCAATTAAAGAAATCTATTTATTTGTAGACGAATTCACAAATTATTTAGATGTTGAAATAGGTAAAGATGTTGTTTTGTTATTAACCAAATTGAATTATAAAATTAATTTCATTACTCATAAACAAAGTGGAAGAGCTCTTATTTCAAAAGGTTTTTTAGATAGAGCTAAAAAAATAGCAAATCAAAATATCTCAATTTTTGAAAATATAATTACAGAAAACATTCCATTAATAGGTATTGAACCTTCGGCAGTATTGTCTTTTAGAGATGAATATTTGCGATTAGCTACTAATAAAGAAAAAGCAGAAAAATTATCTAAAAATGTGTTTACTGTAGATGAATTTTTAGCTAATGAAATTGATTTAAAACGGATACATTCCAATCAGTTTTCCTTAGAAAAGAAAGAAATAAAAGTTCATGTACATTGCCATCAAAAAGTACTATCATCAACAATTCATACGTTTAATTTATTAAACGTACCAAGTAATTATGATGTTAAACTTATCAATTCAGGTTGTTGTGGTATGGCAGGTTCTTTTGGATATGAAAAAGAACATTATAAAACTAGTATGCAAATGGCAGAATTATCATTATTACCAAAAGTTCGAAAATTTTCAGAAAATACTATAATTTGTGCAACAGGTACAAGTTGTAGACATCAAATTAAGGATGGGGCAACTAAAACAGCCAAGCACCCAGTAACAGTTTTACTTGAAGCGCTTCTTTAAAAAATATTTTTTAAGAATACTTTTTATTGTGTAATTATTGTATTTGTTCAATTTGTAGTAATTTAATTTTATGAATAAAAACCTAACAGACTACAGAAAATCGTACACTCAAAACGAATTATTAGAAGCAAATACTCCTGATGATCCTATTGAACTATTTTCTAAATGGTTTAAAGAAGTAGAAGATAAAGGCGGAATAGAGGAACCCAATGCTATGAATATAAATACTGTTGGTATAGATGGTTACCCTAAATCAAGAATTGTTTTGTTGAAAAAATTCGATTCCAATGGGTTTGTGTTTTATACCAATTATGATTCAGAAAAGGGGATTTCAATAAGCAATAACCCTAAAGTTTCATTATCCTTTTTTTGGCCTAATTTAGAACGGCAAGTAATAATAAAAGGTATTGCAACTAAAGAAGATAAACAGTTGAGTACAAAATATTTTCACTCTAGGCCAAGAGGAAGCCAAATAGGAGCATGGACCTCACCACAAAGTGAAATTATAACTTCTAGGGAAATTTTAATTGAGCAAGAAAAGCAATTAATCCAAAAATTTGAAGGAAAAGAAATACCTAAGCCTGATCATTGGGGAGGTTTTGTGGTTAAACCCAAATGTATAGAGTTTTGGCAAGGAAGACCTAATCGATTACACGACAGAATTCTTTATGAGAATTCTTCTAATTGGAACAAATGTAGGTTAGCCCCTTAAGAGTAAACTATTATGAAAACTATCTATTTTATTCGTCACGGAAAATCATCTTGGGAAAATAATTTGTCGGATGTAGACAGGCCTTTAAACAACAGGGGAATAACCGACGCAAAACATATTGGTCAAAAATTACTAGAAAAAGAAATAAAATTTGATGCTATTTATAGCAGTATTGCCAATAGAGCAAAATCTACAGCAGCTATTGTAGTATCTCAGTTAGGAATTGATACAAAACAAATACTATTAAGCGATAAATTATATAATTTTGACAGTTATAAAATTGTTAGTTTTATTAGAGAAATCCCTGACGATCAGAAAAATGTTCTTATTTTCGGTCATAATCCTGCTTTCACCGCTTTAATTAATGCTTACGGAAGTGTTCAGTTTGATAATTTGCCTACTTGCGGTGTAGTGGCAATAGAATTTGATATTAAAAATTGGCAATCATTAAATAATGGTATTACAAGATTTTACCTGTTACCCAAATTACTAGGATATAACAAGTAAACAATTTTAAAATAAATGTTGAAAACAAAATTTGAATATATAAATAGAGAAATTAGTTGGTTACAATTTAACGCTCGCGTTTTGCAAGAAGCCAGGGATGAAAATGTACCTTTATTAGAAAGACTTCGTTTTATAGGTATTTTTTCTAATAATTTAGATGAATTTTTTAGAGTTCGCTATGCCACTGTACAACGTATAATTAATGCGGGGAAATCAGGTAAAAAAGCCCTTTATGGAATGGAAGCTCGCCAATTACTAGAGCAAATTACTAGTATTGTAATTGAGCAGCAATCTAAAAGTCAAAAAATAATTCGAGATATTCAACTTAAATTAGAAGATCGAGGTATTTTTATAATAAAAGAACATCAAGTTACAGCAAAGCAAGGTGAATTTATTAGAGGTTACTTCACAAAAGTAGTTAGTCCTGCATTAATGACGTTTATGTTGAATGACTTAGAACGTTTTCCCCATCTAAAAGACAAAGCAGCTTATTTGGCGATTAAATTGAAAATTAATAAAGGTGATTCTGATTTTGATATTAAAAATGAAACTATTTTTTCTTTAATTGAGATTCCAGATTCTATTAACCGTTTTGTAGTATTACCAAAAGACGAAAACGGCAAAGAATATATAATAGTATTGGATGATTTGATTCGTTATTGTATGGATCAAATATTTAGTATTTTTAATTATAGTGAAGCTTCTGCTCATATGATTAAAATAACTAGAGATGCAGCTCTTGATATTGATAATGACTTCAAAAAAAGTTTCATTGAAAAAATATCCAAAAGTGTGCATTTAAGAAGGGATGGAGATCCTGTTCGTTTTGTTTACGATAAAAAAATAGATAAAGACACACTTCTATTTTTAATGGAAAAAATGGACATTGATGATACCGATAGTATAATTCCAGGAGGTAGATACCATAATCGAAGAGATTATATGAGCTTTCCCACTTTAGGACATAAGGAGTTGTCCTACCAACCCATAAAGCCATTACCTGTAAAAGGTTTGGATATTAATGATAGTATTTTTAAGAGTATTGCTGAAAAAGATTATTTATTATATGCACCTTATCAAAGTTTTTCTTACATCATTAAATTTTTAAGAGAAGCTGCTATTGACCCTAAGGTTAAAAAAATTAAAATTACTATTTATAGGCTTTCTAACGTGTCTCATATTGCAAGTTCTCTCATTAATGCGGCAAAAAATAGCAAAGAAGTTACTGTTCAAATAGAATTACAAGCTCGCTTTGATGAAGCTAATAATATTGAATATGCCGAAGCATTACAAGAAGAAGGAGTAAAGTTAATTTTTGGAGTGCCAGGCTTAAAAGTGCATTGTAAAACCTGTTTAATAGAGCGTTCTGAAGGAGGTAAAATTAAGCGTTATGGCTTTATAAGTACCGGAAATTTTAACGAATCAACAGCCAAAGTATATACGGATTATACGCTATTTACTAGCAATGCAGAAATATTAAAAGACTTAAATAAAGTTTTTAATTTTTTCGAAATTAACTACAAAGTAAATAGATATAAACATCTTATTGTTTCGCCTCACTATTCCCGTAAAAGATTTTTGAAGCTTATTGACATCGAAATTGAAAACAAAAAGCAAGGAAAAGAAGCTTATATTAAATTAAAAGTCAATAGTCTTACCGACTATGGAATGATTGATAAATTATATGAAGCCAGTAATGCTGGTGTGAAAATTGATTTAATTATAAGGGGAATGTGCTGTCTTATTCCTGGTAAAAAAGGGATGAGCGAAAATATAACGGCAATTAGTGTTGTTGACAAATTCTTAGAACATCCAAGGGTTTATATTTTTGGGAATTCAGGAGAACCAAAAATATTTATTTCTTCTTCCGATTGGATGCGAAGAAATTTAGACCGAAGAGTAGAGGTGTCTTGTCCTATTTATGACGAAGAGATAAAACAACAGCTAATAGATACTTTTGATATTTGTTGGACTGATAATGTTAAAGCACGTATATTAAACGAAAACCAAGACAATCAATACGTGAAAAATGACAAGCCTCAAAATCGATCACAAGTTACCTTATACAATTATTTTAAAAATAGATTAAACTAACAATTTGATTACAATAGAAAAATTTGGAGCCATTGATATAGGTTCGAATGCAGTAAGACTTCTCGTAGGTTCAGTTACGTCATTAAATAATCAAAATCCACGTTTCAAAAAAACAAGCTTAGTAAGAGTACCTATTCGTTTAGGTTCTGATGTTTTTTTAAAAAATGAAGTTTCGGAAGAAAATACAAAGCGTTTAATAGATGCAATGCAATCTTTTAAATTGTTAATGGACAACCATAAAGTACATAGTTATAGGGCATGTGCCACTTCGGCAATGCGAGGAGCTAAAAATGGAAAAGACATAGTCAATAAGGTATTAACGCAAACAGGAATTCAAATTGATATTATTGATGGTAATGACGAAGCCGCCATTATTTCAATGACTGACTTAACAGAATTAACTAATCAAGAGAGTTCCTTCTTGTATGTTGATGTAGGAGGAGGAAGCACGGAATTTTCAGTATATCATCATGGAAAAAAAGTAGCTTCAAAATCTTTCAATTTAGGAACTGTAAGGTTATTAAATAATCTTATAACCGATGATTTATGGAATGAGGTAGAAAATTGGATTAAAGAGAAAATGAATGGATTTGAAGAAATATCTTTAATAGGTTCTGGAGGAAATATTAATAATATTTTTAAGAATAGTGGTGTAGCAAAAAATGAACCATTGTCCTATATGTATTTAGCATCCTATTACCAATTACTACAATCATTAACATACGAAGAACGTATTTGGGAGTTGAATATGAATCATGATAGGGCCGATGTTATTGTGCCTGCTACTAAAATATTTTTATCGGCAATGAAATGGAGTAATGCTCAAAATATTTATGTGCCCAAAATTGGTCTTGCAGACGGTATTATAAAATCACTTTACAGTGAAAAAATAAAAAAAGAAGACCTTTAATCTGATTTTAATGTATTTATGTCTATTTTAGTTATCTAATTAACTAGATATTAAATTTTTACAACAAACATTATTACTTTTAACACAAGAAACTTATAAACAATGAATAAGAAATTACTTTTAGGGATAATAACCATTTTTTTGTCGACGTTAGCTATTAATGCTCAACAAAGTAGGTACGGTTTTAGATTAGGTTTGAACTATAGTGATATTGATTTTGAAGATGGTTCTACAGGTATAGATGTAGGTAATTCAGATGCAAGAATAGGTTTTACAGCTGGTTTTTTTGCTCAATATTATTTATCTGAAAAATTTAGTATTCAACCAGAATTACAATACTCAGCTCAAGGAGAGCGTTCTACAGTAAGAAATGATAGAGAGGATTCTACTACTGGTAGCGATAGACTAGGTATAAATGTATTACAATTACCTGTTTTATTAAATTTTCATATTGGTAAATTATCACTTTCAGCAGGACCACAAGTGGGCTTACGTATTTGGGAATGGGAAAGACAAAATGACTATGAGGCCTTCCACTTTTCAGGTGTAGCAGGAATTACTTACGATATAACAGATAATTTCCAAGCAACTCTTCGTGGAAGCTATGGGTTGACTGATGCTATTGAAACTAACGAAGAAAGTAGCTTTAATGCAACAGGGGTAAATCACTATTTACAATTTACAGTAGCTTACAGATTATAATATATATATTGTTTATTATAGAAAAAGCACCTTTTTAGGTGCTTTTTTATTTTTACGACTATCCATTTGTTTGTTACAAACATTAAAACGAAATTTGCCAACTTATAATTAGTATATGGAAATTGATTTCAAAAAAAATACAGATAATTTAGTTCCTACCATTATACAAGATGCGGAAACTAAAAATGTATTAATGTTAGGCTACATGAATAATGAAGCTTACAAAAAAACTGTAAAAACTAAAAAGGTTACCTTTTACAGTCGTACAAAAAATAGGCTTTGGACTAAAGGAGAAGAAAGTGGCAATTATTTGCATTTAATTGATATTAAAAATGACTGTGATAATGACACTTTATTGATAACAGTAACTCCAGAAGGTCCAACATGCCATACTGGTACTGATACTTGTTGGTCTCAAGCCAATAGTTCTAATTTTGGATTTATTTCTCAATTAGAAGATATTATTGAAAATCGTATAGAAAATGCTGATTCTGAAAAAAGTTACGTGGCTTCATTATTGAAAAACGGAATCAATAAAGTAGCTCAAAAAGTAGGAGAAGAAGCAGTGGAAGTTGTTATCGAAGCAAAAGATAATGATGAAAATTTATTTCTTAATGAAAGTGCAGATTTACTATTTCACTATTTAATTTTATTACAGGCTAAAGGACATAAATTAAATGATGTAGTATCTGTCTTAAAAGGCAGACAAAAATAATTCTTCTTCTAGGATTATAGGAATCAACTCAGTTTAAATTTAAAACATTTTAGTTGTATTATTATTAACTTGAATTCAAGTCATAAGTGCAATAGATTTTAAATATTGAGTGGGCTAGCCCACTCAATATTTAAGATTAAAAGATCACATTTGTCTTGCATGAAAAATTATAGCCAATTAACCTTAGCTCAAAGGTATGAACTAGAGCGCCTTTTATCGAATAATTTAAGTAAATCAGAGATTGCCATTGAGTTGGATGTTAATCCATCTTCAATTTATCGAGAGTT
>CANNCQ010000025.1 GCA_947503135.1 uncultured Aquimarina sp.
TGTCGTAACTACAATTTACTGCTATATAGCAGAATGCTCAACTTTTTTATTCTTTAAATCATAATGCACTACGGGTTAACAAAATATATTTACATTCATCTTTCGTATAATTTTAAAGTGAATGATTCATATAATTGATTCTGTGTAGCAATAAATATTTTCGGTTTAAGAAAATAATCTATTTAATATACTGCTAGTTTTCCTTTAACTAGTAAAACAAATTTTAAAATTATTTAGCTTCTCAAATTACGAATACGTTTAGCTAAGGATGGGTGTGAATAGTGGTAAAACTCATAAGCTGGGTGGGGAGTTAAATTGCTTAAACTATTTTTAGAAAGCTTTTTTAAGCTCGTAATTAGTGGCTCAGAAGCAAAAGTTTCTTTAGCATAATTGTCCGCTTGGTATTCAAACTTCCTAGACATTATATTCATAAACAAACCTGTAATTTCAGAAATAGGTGTGTATAAAATTCCAAAAGCAATTAAGCCAATATGAAATGTGGGTTGGCTAACACCTAAAGCAGCTGATAATACTGGACTAGCAACAAATAAAGAAAGTAACCATAATGTAAACCCTGTTAGCAGAATAGATAGCACTAAATTGTATATGATATGTTTTCTTTTGTAATGACCAACTTCATGGGCAAAAACAGCAACAATTTCATCTTCGTCTAAATCGTTTATTAAAGTATCAAAAAGGGTAACTCTTTTTTCACTTCCAAAGCCAGAAAAATAGGCATTTGCTTTAGTACTTCTTTTAGAACCATCGAGAACAAATATTTTATTTAGCTTAAAGCCTACTTTGTCGCCATAACTTTCAATTTTGTTTCTTAAAGTGCCTTCTTCCAAAGGTTTCTGTTTATTAAAAATAGGGACAATAAGTTTAGCATAAAACATATTCATTAAAACAGAAAAAACAGCTACCAAAGTCCATGCATATAGCCAAAAATTAGGACCAGCTATTCCGTAGAACCAAATAATTAAAGCTAAAATTCCACCCCCAACTAAGGCTGTCATTAACCAGCCTTTAATTTTATCGCCAAAAAAAGTAGCTACAGACATTTTGTTAAAACCAAATTTTTCTTCGATTACAAAATTTTTGTAGTAACCAAAGGGAGTAGTAATAACATCGCTACCAATCATAATAATCCCAAAGAAAATTAAGCCGACAATAATAGGATTTTCGCTTATTGAAATCGCAAATTCATGAACAAGTTTAAAGCCATTTAAAAAGAAAAATGCTAAGGTTAATACCAATGAAAAAGCGCCAGAAACTAATCCAAACGTGTAATTTGTCTTTTTGTAATCCATCGATTTTTTATATTCATCTTCCGGGTATACATCTTTAAGCTCACTAGGTAAAGTGTCTCCGTATTTTTTAGCATTTAAGCCATCTAAAATCAAGTCAACAACAAAGTTAATAACGATTATAGCAATTAAAATTATAAATACAGTTTGTGGATTGTTCATTGTAAAAAATTAAAGAGTAAAGGTACAAATTGATTAACAACTACGTTGTCTTTTGGCTTCAAAAATAAGGATACCTGCAGCAACAGAAACATTCATAGAATCTACACTGCCATGCATAGGGATAATAATATTTTGTTTAGAAGCATCTCGCCATTCTTTGCTTAAGCCATTGTGTTCGGTACCGACAACAATTGCTGAAGCCTGAGTGTAATTTTGGGAAGTATAAGATATTGCTTCTTGTAAAATAGCACTATAAATGGTAATGTTTTTAGAAGATAAGTATGCAATAATTTCAGAAGTACTTCCTGTAGCTATAGCATTGGTAAATACGCAACCAACACTGGAGCGTATAATATTAGGATTGTAAATATCTGTTCTTGGGTTAGCAATAATAACTGCATCAACACCCGCTGCATCGGCAGTACGTAATAAAGCGCCTATATTACCGGGTTTTTCAGGAGCTTCGGCAACTAAAATTAAAGGGTTATTCTTTTTTAGTTGTAGTTGATCCAAATTTAAATTATTCCATTGCGCCACTGCTAATACACCTTCTGTAGATGTTCTATAAGCAAGTTTTTGATAAACTTCAATACTAATTTCTATAAAGGAAAAAGTAGTTAGATATTCTGAAAATTGTGAATTAAAATCATCGATACTCAATATATCGATACACACATAAACTTCCTTTATAATATAGCCTCCTTGTAGTGCTAATAAAGTTTCTTGAATGCCTTCAATTAAAAATAATTGCTCTTTTTTACGAGAGCGCGATTTTTCTCTTAACTGAAACAACTGTTTTACTTTAGCGTTTTGAGGGCTTAAAATTTGTTTGTGCATTTGGCAAATATAGTAAACCAACGGTATTCATTATAGTAGGTGTATTATGTATCTTTGGACAAAGTTTTTTTATGCCTTCAGTTTTTCAAATTCAAGTTTCTCCTAAAGAAGCAGCAACACCACATTTATTAATACTTAAAGTGGCACGTTTAAACGGAATTCCTAAAGAAGAAATTACTCATATTGAAATATTAAAACGTTCTATTGATGCGCGTCAAAAAGCGGTTAAAATTAACTTGAAGGTTGAAGTTTACTTAAATGAGGTTTTTGAGCCGAAAGCTATAGACCTACCACAATATCCTGATGTGACTAATGCAGAACCCATAATTATTGTTGGTGCGGGGCCAGCAGGCTTGTTTGCTGCTTTAAAATGTATCGAGTTAGGATTGAAACCTATAGTAATTGAACGTGGTAAAGATGTACGCGCACGCAGAAGAGATTTAAAAGCTATTAATAGAGACCATATTGTAAACGAAGATTCTAATTACTGCTTCGGAGAAGGTGGTGCAGGTACTTATAGTGATGGTAAATTGTATACCCGTTCAAAAAAACGAGGTGATGTTAACACTATTCTTAAGCTTTTGGTAGCCTTTGGTGCTACGCCCGAAATAATGGTAGAAGCTCATCCTCATATAGGAACCAATAAACTACCTGCTATAATCGCCAGTATAAGGGAGCGAATTATTGAGCAAGGCGGCAAGGTTCTTTTTGAAAAACGAGTAGTTGATTTTAATATAAAATTTAACCAAATACTAGGTGTTGAGTTGCATAATGGAGATCGAATAGAATCCAAAAAAGTAATTTTAGCAACGGGGCATTCGGCACGTGATATATTTAAATTATTACATAAAAAAGAAATTTTAATAGAAGCAAAAGCTTTTGCTTTGGGAGTACGGGTGGAGCATTCACAACAATTAATAGATCAAATTCAATATAAAACACCGCAAAGAAGCGAATATTTGCCACCATCACCTTACAGTATTGTAAAACAAGTTAACGGACGTGGAATGTACTCATTTTGTATGTGTCCAGGAGGTGTAATAGCTCCTTGTGCTACAAGTCCAGGAGAGGTAGTAACTAATGGTTGGTCCCCTTCAAAGCGAAATCAACCAACCTCTAACAGTGGAATAGTAGTAGAGTTGAGACCAGAAGATTTTAAAGCTTTTGAAAAGCATGGTGCTTTGGCAGGAATGTACTTTCAGTCATCAATAGAACAAAAAGCTTGGCATTTGGCGGGTGAAACACAACGGGTTCCAGGGCAACGATTAACAGACTTAGTAGCTAATAGAATTTCAAATACATTACCTGAAACCTCATATAAACCAGGCTTAACTTCAGTAGACATGGGAGAAGTTTTCCCAACTTTTATTCATGATATTTTTAAACAGGGTTTTCAAGATTTTAATAAGAGTATGAAAGGATATCTCACAGAAGAAGCAGTAGCACATGCCCCAGAATCTCGTACCTCTTCACCTGTTAGAATTCCGCGCGATTTTAAAACTTTAGAGCATCCCCAAATAAAAGGATTGTTTCCTTGCGGAGAAGGTGCTGGTTACGCCGGTGGAATAATATCAGCAGCTATCGATGGACAAAAATGTGCGGAAGCTCTTTTAAAATAACACATAGCTATTTTTCTAATCATTTTTAGAGACTTTATTATTATAATATTCTATTTTTTTTAACATAGTAGTTATGCTTTTTAGCTATTTTTAGTTAAAATAATTAAATGCTGTTTACAATTAGGCAACACTAGTGATAGTTTTTCCTTATTGTTAATTAGTTTTAAAGAATTAAAACTAATAGTGGTGTGGTTTATATTTATCTAGATTTGAAATTGTAACAATCTGTAAAAAAATAATTATGAATAATAGTAACGGGGATATAAGTAAATGTCCATTTTTTGGAGCACCTTTGAAAGAGGCTGCAGGTAGCGGAACAACTAATAGAGATTGGTGGCCAAATGAGTTAAAATTAAATATTTTACGTCAACATGGTGCGATCACCAATCCAATGGGTGAGGATTTTGACTATGCTAAAGAGTTTAATAAACTAAACTTAGCAGAAGTAAAAAATGATTTGTATGAATTAATGACCGACTCGCAAGATTGGTGGCCTGCTGATTATGGCCACTATGGTCCTTTTTTCATAAGAATGGCTTGGCATAGTGCCGGTACTTACCGTGTAGGAGATGGAAGAGGCGGTGCAGGAGCAGGGCAGCAACGTTTTGCACCTTTAAATAGTTGGCCTGATAATGGCAATTTAGATAAAGCTCGTTTGTTATTGTGGCCAGTAAAACAAAAATATGGAAGTAAACTTTCTTGGGCCGATTTAATGATTTTAGCTGGTAATTGTGCTTTGGAGTCTATGGGTTTTAAAACTTTTGGATTTTCAGGAGGTAGAGCCGATGTTTGGGAACCAGAACAGGACGTGTATTGGGGGTCAGAGGCAGAATGGCTTGGAGATGATAAACGATATGTATCGGGAGAAAAAAGAGAATTAGAGGGGCAATTAGGCGCTAGTCATATGGGATTAATTTATGTGAATCCCGAAGGACCACAAGGAGTTCCAGATCCATTAGGTTCGGCACAAGATATGCGAGAAACTTTTGGTCGTATGGCTATGAACGATGAGGAAACCGTAGCACTTACAGCTGGGGGTCATACTTTTGGTAAAGCACATGGTGCTGCCGATCCTGAAAAATATGTGGGAAATGAACCAGCAGGAGGTGCAATAGAAGAAATGAGTACAGGTTGGAAAAACTCCTTTGGAACGGGTGTAGGCGACGATACTATTACAAGTGGAATTGAAGGGGCATGGACTCCAAACCCAACACAATGGGATCACGATTATTTTGATGTTTTGTTAAATTACGATTGGGAATTAACAAAAAGTCCTGCAGGGGCGCATCAATGGAAGCCAACAGCAGCATCCAATGCACGTATGGCTCCAAAAGCAGGTGACTCTAAAGGGAAACAAGATCTAATGATGACTACTGCTGATATGGCATTAAAAAAAGATCCTAAATATTTAGAGATTTCGAAACGTTTTCACGAAAATCCTAAAGAATTTGAAGATGCTTTTGCTAGAGCTTGGTTTAAATTAACACATAGGGATATGGGGCCGGCTACTCGATATATTGGAGCAGAAGTTCCTTCTGAGGAGTTGATATGGCAAGATCCTATTCCTAAAGTGACACATACACTAATTAATTCAGACGATGAAGCTGAATTAAAAAAACGATTATTAGCTTCTGGGCTCTCTATTTCAGAGCTTGTTTCAACAGCATGGGCTTCAGCTTCTACTTATAGAAATTCGGATAAACGTGGAGGAGCTAATGGTGCTCGAGTTAGATTAGAACCTCAAAAAAATTGGGAGGTAAATAATCCTAAACAATTAAACAAAGCGCTTGGTATTATTGAAGGAATTCAAAAAGAATTTAACGCAGCGCAATCAGGAGACAAACAAGTCTCTATTGCAGATTTAATTGTGTTAGCAGGTTCAGCAGGTGTTGAAGAAGCAGCTAAGAATGCTGGTTACATTGTGAAAGTGCCATTTTTGGCAGGTAGGGGAGATGCTACGGATGAACAAACAGATGTTCTTTCATTTAGTTATTTGGAACCTATTGCAGATGGATTTAGAAATTATTTAAATCCTAATCAAGAGGTTTCGGCTGAAGAACTGTTACTTGATAAAGCACAATTGATGTCGCTTACTATTCCAGAAATGGTTGTTTTATTAGGAGGAATGCGCGTGTTGAAAACTAATTTCGATGGCTCAAATCATGGAGTATTTACAGAAAATGAAGGTTCTTTAACTAATGATTTCTTTAAGAATGTATTAGATTTAGGAACTACATGGAAAGCAACTTCCAATAGCGATAAATTGTTTGAAGGAAGTGATAGAAAAACAGGGAAATTAAAATGGACAGGTACTCGTGCTGATTTAATTTTAGGATCAAATTCAGAACTAAGAGCGATAGCAGAGGTTTATGGTTGCAACGATTCAGGAGAAAAATTTGTAAAAGACTTCGTAGCTACTTGGACTAAAGTAATGAATTTAGATCGTTTCGATTTAGATTAATAAAACTTGTAATAATTAAAAATAAAAAGCCTCTTGAGTTAAACATCAAGAGGCTTTTTTATTAAATTTATGTAGCACTATTTATGAATCACATCCCATAAAGAATCTTTTGGTGGCGGTGCAATAAAAGTCAAGGGTTCTTTTTTTACAGGGTGTATAAGTGTAAGTTTCCTTGCGTGTAAATGTATGCCTCCATTAGGGTTACTTCGCTTTGCCCCGTATTTTAAATCTCCTTTAATAGAGCAGCCTATTTTGTTAAGTTGAGCTCTTATTTGATGATGTCTTCCTGTATGTAAATCAATTTCAAGAAGAGAGAAATTATCTAGCTTTTGCAGTAATTTGTATGATAAACTAGCTTTTTTAGAATTAGGAACCTCTTTGGGATAGGCGTAAGATTTATTTTGTTTTTGGTTTCTAACCAAATAGTGTGTTAGGGTGTCTTGATTTTTAGGAGGTTTCTCGCTAATCATTGCCCAATATGTTTTGTTGGTGTTTTTTTCAGCGAAAGCTTTATTAAGTCTAGTAAGTGCTTTAGTTGTGCGCGCAAAAATAATAACACCAGTAGTTGGTCTATCTAACCGATGTACTACGCCTAAGAACACAGCGCCTGGTTTATTATATTTTTTAGCAATATATTTTTTTACGACTTCACTTAAAGGCTCATCTCCTGTTTGATCGCCTTGAACAATATCACCCGCTTTTTTGTTAATTGCTATAATATGATTGTCCTCGTAGATAACCTCAAGATTTTCAATGGTAGAGTGCTGTTTCAAGTTACGCGTATTATGTAATATATATTAAATGCTATTTTAGTGAAAGTGATTTAATATTGTTCATTTTCATTAGGGAAATCTTCACCTTTTACATCACTTACATATTGCCCAACAGCATTTGTAATAAGCTCGTGTAAATTAAGGTAACGTCTTAAAAAACGTGGATTAAACTCATTAGTCATCCCCAATAAATCATTAACCACTAATACTTGTCCGTCTACTTTGCCAGCTCCAATTCCTATTACAGGTATCGTTAGTTGTTCTGCTACTTCTTGTGCTAATTTAGCGGGCACTTTTTCGAGAACTACAGCAAAACACCCTGCTTTTTGAAGGAATAAAGCATCTTTAATTAACTTTTGCGCTTCTTCTTCTTCTTTAGCTCTAACAGTATAAGTTCCAAATTTGTAAATAGATTGGGGGGTTAATCCTAAATGTCCCATTACTGGTATACCTGCATTTAATATTTTTTTGATAGAATCTTTAATTTCCGAACCTCCTTCTAACTTAATAGAGTGCCCTCCAGATTCTTTCATGATCCTGATTGCAGAGCGTAATGCCTCCTTGGGGTCACTTTGGTAACTTCCAAAAGGTAAGTCGACAACCACTAGTGAGCGTTTAGCACCTCTTACTACGGACGATGCATGATATATCATTTGATCCAAAGTAATAGGTAAAGTTGTTTCATGCCCTGCCATTACATTTGAAGCAGAATCACCTACCAAAATAACATCTATACCTGCTTTGTCTACCATTTGTGCCATAGTATAATCGTATGCAGTAACCATCGAAATTTTTTCGCCGTTCGATTTCATTTCGACTAAACTTCGAGTGGTAATACGTTTGTAATCTTTTTTTACTGTTGACATGGTTTTTTACTATTTGAGGGTAAATTTAGTAATACTATTTTCTTTTAGAAACTAAAATAGGAGTCTTATTTCTTTTAAATTATACTGATTTACTAAGTTGTCTTCTTCTAATACAATAAGCTTTCCACAATTTGAAATTCCTTGAATTATTCCTGTAAAGCTAGTGTTTTGATTATTCTTTATAAAAGTGGATGCCTTTCCTTTTCTAAATAGGGCAGCTTCAAATTGTTTTTTTAAAAGATTGAAATGTATTGAAGTGTAATTTTTTAGTGAAGTTTCAAATTTCATTAAAATGGAATTTAAAATTTGTTCTAAATTAAAAATATTTGAAGTAATTTTTTTTAGAGAGCTTGCTTGGGGTAAATTTTCAAAATCATCTTGGTTTACATTTAGTCCTATTCCGATGATACTTCCACTGCATGCGCCATTTTTGTATATATTCTCAATAAGTATTCCTCCGATTTTTTTATTTGCTGACATAATGTCGTTAGGCCATTTAATATGAAGCAAGGGTAAAGAAAATTGTTTTAGAGCGTTAAATACACTTAAAGCCGATATCAAATTTATAGCAATTGCATGCTTGGCGAGATCATCAGAAATCGGAGTATATATACTAAATGTAAGGTTTAGTCCGCTTTTAGCGAGCCAAGTATTGCCCATTTGTCCTTTGCCTTTAGTTTGATGTTGAGTCCAAACGCATGTTATTTTATAGATAGTTTTATCCCTAACAAGCTCTTTTAATAAGCTGTTTGTAGATTCTGTGGCATCAACTTTGATTAAATTTATCACAAATAATGAAGTTATAGGTTACAAATAACGTGTTAAAACCTTAAAAAAGAATAACTTTGTTTTGTTAAAATATAAGAATGTCGAAAACACACATTGATAATGACAGCTTAATAGCAGAAGTCATTAAAGGTATTGAAGAAGTAAAAGGTCAGGATATAACTATACTAGATTTAAGAAAATTAGAAAATACAGTCTGTGATTATTTTGTAATATGTAATGGAAATTCTAACACGCAAGTAAACGCAATTGTTGGTTCCGTTCAGAAAATAGTAAGTAAAGCTTTAAAAGATAAGCCATGGCATGTTGAAGGTTCTGAAAATGCTGAATGGGTATTGATGGATTATGTTAACGTGGTAGTTCATGTATTTCAAAAACACATTAGAGAAGAGTATGATATAGAAGCACTTTGGGGTGATGCAAAGAGCACTATTATTCCTTCAAATTATTAAAATTTTATTGATAAAGATTTCATGGCAAATCAGAAAAAAAAGACAGATAACAAACGTCCAAAGTTCAATTCTTATTGGATTATAGCAGTAATTATACTTGGTTTTATAGCAATTACTATTTTTGATTCAGGGGTTGGATCAAATAAGCAAATATCTACATCAGATTTTTTCTCTTTTTTAAGAGAAAAAGAGGTTGCTAAAGTTAATATAGTAAACAATAGATTAGCAAAAGTTTTTCTTACTCCAGAGGCTAAAATGCTTGAGGAACATAAGCGAAAAAGAAGCACTTCTTTTTTAGATACAGCATCAGGTGGTGTTACGGCAGATTATCAATTTGAAATAGGTGATTTGGCTTATTTTCAAAAGGAGTTTGATGAAATAAAAAAGACTAATAATTTAGATTCGACTATATATTTTGTTTCAGATTCTAATTTTTTAGGTGATATTATTATTACACTTTTACCAATAGCCTTACTTATTGGAGTTTGGATATTTGTAATGAAACGTATGAGTGGTGGATCTGGTGGCGGTGGTCCAGGAGGTCAGATTTTTAACATAGGAAAATCTAAGGCTAAACTTTTTGATGAAAAAACGGATATTCAAATTTCATTTGATAATGTTGCTGGGCTAGAAGGCGCTAAAGAAGAAGTTCAAGAAATTGTAGATTTTTTAAAGAATCCAGAAAAATATACATCTCTAGGAGGTAAAATTCCTAAAGGAGCTTTGTTAGTAGGGCCTCCAGGTACAGGAAAAACATTATTAGCAAAAGCTGTTGCAGGTGAAGCGAAAGTGCCTTTTTTCTCTTTATCAGGCTCTGACTTTGTAGAAATGTTCGTTGGTGTAGGAGCATCAAGAGTTCGTGATTTATTTAAACAAGCAAAAGATAAATCTCCAGCTATTATTTTTATTGATGAGATCGATGCCATAGGACGTGCACGTGGTAATAACGCCATGTCAGGTTCTAATGATGAGCGTGAAAATACATTGAATCAATTGTTAACAGAAATGGATGGTTTCGGCTCAAACAGTAATGTTATTGTAATAGCAGCTACAAACCGAGCAGACGTTTTAGATAAAGCATTAATGCGGGCAGGTCGTTTTGACAGACAAATTTATGTTGATTTGCCAGATGTTAATGAAAGAGCAGAAATTTTTGCGGTACATTTGAAGCCAATTAAAAAGGAAGAAAAATTAGATGTTAGTTTTTTATCCAAACAGACACCAGGTTTCTCTGGAGCAGATATTGCTAATGTTTGTAATGAAGCAGCTTTAATAGCAGCTCGTAAGGGTAAAAAGGTAGTTGGTAAACAAGATTTTTTAGATGCTGTAGATAGAATTGTTGGAGGTTTAGAAAAGAAAAATAAAATAATTACCCCTTCAGAAAAGAGAGCTATAGCTTTTCATGAAGCAGGTCATGCTACGGTGAGTTGGATGCTTGAGCATGCGGCACCACTAGTTAAAGTTACTATTGTACCTAGGGGCCAATCTTTAGGAGCTGCTTGGTATTTACCAGAAGAAAGACAAATAGTACGTCCTAACCAAATGTTGGATGAAATGTGTGCAACCCTTGGTGGTAGAGCTGCAGAGAAGGTTATTTTTAATGAAATTTCTACAGGAGCATTAAGTGATTTAGAAAAAGTAACTAAACAAGCGAGGGCCATGGTTACTGTTTATGGACTTAATGATAAAATAGGTAATTTAACCTATTACGATTCAAGCGGTCAAAATCAATATGATTTTAATAAACCTTACAGTGAACAAACTGCTGAATTGATTGATAAGGAAATTTCTGAAATAATTGAAGCTCAATATCAAAGAGCTATTAATTTATTGGAAGAAAATAAAGATAAATTAACCCAACTTGCAGAGGTATTACTCGAAAAAGAAGTGATTTTCAAAGATAATCTTCAAGAAATTTTTGGAAAACGCCCTTTTGATAAAGAAGAAGATATTGAGGAGTCTGATAAACAGTCGACTGTAGAAGAAGCTTAATAGTAAGTTGTAAATAGTAACGGATTTTAACAATTTTGCGTAACTTAGATGCGGATTTGAAAGAGTACGCATTTAAGTTATGAATTTCTTTAAAAAAATATTTACAAAAAACACTACCTCGACTAAATCTGTTGACGACAGTGGTAGTAGTAAATATATGCCAACGGATGATATTCCAGTTGATGAACAATTTATGTTGAAGTTTACCAAAAAAAATGGTAAATTTTTATATTGTGATAATATCCAAGAAGCTCATGAAGCTTTTGAAAATATTCTTATTGAAAATGATTGGTTAAATGCAGAAGTTTGTTGTTTGCAAAATACTATAAAAGATGAATTTTCTGGATACAATTTAACATTTTCAGCAAATGAAAAGGCATCCTTTTACCTGTCCGATTGTGAGTATTTAATTTCGAGAATAGGAGGTATATTAGTTTCATCCAACCAATTAAAAGAAAAAAAACTTCACGAAATCCCAGATCAATTAGTTGTAATAGCGTATACTAGCCAATTAATTCGTGATATAAGTGAAGGTTTGAAAGGAATTAAGCATAAAACAGGTATAATACCCTCAAATATTACAACTATTCAGCACTTCGGGAGTACAAAACAAAATGATGATTTTATGAGCTATGGTAGTAGTTCAAAAAACCTGTATTTATTATTAGTTGAAGATTTATAGTATGGGTGAATTTTATAAAAGACTCCTTTCTGGTGGGGTTTATGTTACTATTTTATTAACAAGTATATTATTCAATCAATACGCTTTTTTAGCTGTTTTAATTTCACTTTCCATAATATGTTTGTGGGAGTTTAAAAGACTAATACATCTTAAAAATATAACATTATACCTATTACTCTTATTATTTATATTAGGATGCCATCTTTTTGAAGTGCCTAAACCTATTGTGTTGAGTGTTTTAGCCATTACAATAATCACCCAACTGTTATTGTTACATGATTTGATATACATTCGAATTATTCCGATGTTCGAAAAAAAGAAATACATAGTCAGTATTTTCTATCTAATTTCATGTTTTGTTTTTATGAGTCTTATTCCCTTTCAAGTTGAAGGTTATTATGAGCCCATATACATTTTGGGAATGTTTATACTAATATGGGTTAATGATTCTTTTGCGTATTTGACAGGAAAGAATTTTGGAAAAAATAAATTATATGAAAAAATATCTCCCAAAAAAACTATAGAAGGTTTTTTAGGTGGGTTACTATTTACGTGTTTAGCAAGTGTAATAATAGCTTATATTACTAGCACATTAAATATATGGCTTTGGATTGGTTTTGGCTTAATAGTAAGTTTTTTTGGAACTATAGGCGATTTAATACAATCCAAATTTAAACGACAAGCGGGTGTAAAAGATAGCGGATCTATAATGCCCGGACATGGGGGTATTTTTGATCGTTTCGATAGTGTATTATATGCTAGCCCTTTTGTATTTTTGTACTTACAAATAATTAACTATGTTTCATAAAGAAGGTTTTAAAATTATTACAATAACATTGGTGTTAGTAACGCTAGGTGCAGTACTTACTCACTTTTTTGTTCCTTATTTTTATTTAAAGGTTGCTTTATTTGCAGTATTGGCTTTCTTTTTAATAATTATTTTACAATTTTTTAGAAACCCTAAAAGAAACACTGTAATTAATGATAAGCACATAGTTTCGCCAGTTGATGGAAAAGTAGTTGTTATCGAAGAGGTTTTTGAAAAAGAATATTATAAAGAAAATAGACTTCAAGTATCCGTGTTTATGTCTCCAATTAATGTTCATGTTACCCGAAATCCTATTGGAGGGAAAGTGCTTTTTAGCAAATATCATCCAGGTAAATTCTTAGTTGCTTGGCATCCAAAATCTTCAGAAGAAAATGAGCGTACAACTGTTGTTATAGGGGACTCGAATTTTTCTATATTATACAGGCAAATAGCGGGAGCTTTAGCTAAACGAATTGTTAATTATGCTAAGGAGGGTGACACAATAATTCAAGGTGGTGATAACGGATTTATAAAATTTGGTTCACGAGTAGATATTTATTTGCCTATTGGAACAAAAATTAACGCAAACTTAGGTGATAAGGTTAAGGGAGGAGAAAGTATTTTAGCTTCATTGTAAAATATGGATAATGAAAAATTACATAAAGAATTTTTAAAGGCTGTTGAAGAAGCAAATGCGTTTAATAAAGAACTACCTGTTGATATTAAATTGAAGTTTTATGCTTATTATAAGCAAGCAACAGAAAATACAGGTTTATATAGACCTTCAGATAGTGTTGAAATAAGAAACGCCTTTAAAATAAATGCCTTGTTCCAAGTGGGTAAGTTTAGTCGTGATGAAGCAAAGCAAAAATATATAGATTTAGTAAATAAATATTTGAAATAAATATTTACAAACAGTTTTAATAAAAAAGCGAAATGATAAACTTGTTATCATTTCGCTTTTTTATTTCTATCCATCTGAGGCTTCTATTTTAGAGCCAAATTCAGCAAGCATCCCTATAAAAGGAAGAGCATTTTCTCCTAATTGTGTTAAAGAATATTCTACCCTAGGAGGCGTTTCTGGGTAAGATTTTTTCTCAAGAATTTTATTCAAAATCAAATATTTCAATTCTTGATTAAGCATCTTTTCACTAATCTCAGGCAATAGACGCTTTAGTTCACTAAATCGGTGAATTTTACTTTGAAAGAATTGTCCTATTATTAATAAACGCCATTTTCCTCCAATAACATCCAAAGATTTCCTTACGGGACAGGTGTCTATTAATTTTTGTGAATTTTTTTCCATATCTAATAGTTTGGTTTTCAGTATTTCTAACTTTTTAGTTCGTTGCTAACTAAGTGGTAAGTTGTTGGTTTTGAAGCAATTAGTTGTTAATTTTATAGGAGACAACAACTAAATTTCAAATCTCAAATTATGAATAATTATATTTTTTTAAGTCCTAATACTGTACAATTTACATACGAAAAACATGATTTACAAGGAAAAGAAATTTGTTTTTCAAATTCTACTAGCAGTAGCAGCTCTTTAATTCTTCCTAGTATATCTTTTTCAGAAAAGCATATTTCAGGTTTCATTAATATTTTGGGATTAATAGCGGATAGTAACATCATATATTTTACGTTGCCAATAAATTTTGACGAATGCTCAACTATACAGTTTGTTTATGACCTACTTGCTGCATGTAGATATAATAAACCAGATTACATTGTTTTTGACAGGAGCAGATGTGCATCTGCGGAATTTTATTGTTTAGAAAAGTTGACTCTATGTAATTACATTCAACAGTTGTTTGAAGAAAGTGGATTACCTGTAATTCATTTCAATTCAATAAATGATAAAACTAGTTCTAAGAATTCAAAAGCTTCAAATATCAAATTTCACAATCTTGGTGACATTGAAATTAGCTTAATGAAATTAAAAAATATTTCTAAGCAAATACAGAAGGTTTTTGATGTTAAAGATTCCTTAATCGAGAATCAATATTCTAGAAATATTCAAAATAAATGTGTTAGCGAAAAAGTCAATAAATCAAAGTATTCCTACACTTTAAATTAAGAATTACAATTAAAAAAAATATTAACCAACTACAAGTATAAAATTAATGATTAATCAAACGACAATTACCGATGTAATAGTTAAACATCAACCTATTAGCACTAAGCCCAAACTAATCTATGGTTACGATACATTATGTGGCTGGTGTTATGGTTTTTCAGAGGAAATAAAAAAGGCAATTTATCTTTTAAGAAATGAGGTTGACTTCGAATTAGTAAACGTAGGCCTGTTTGCAGGTATTAGGGGACCTAAAATGGGTTATATGAGTAGTCATATTCGAAGAAATATGCAATCTGTAACTGACAGGACAGGACAAATATTTGGAGAAGGTTTTTTGAAGTTATTAGATAGTATAAACTATCCATACAACTCGATGAAAGCTTCCATAGCGATTGAAATAGTTAAAGATCTACGACCTGAAAAAGTGTTCGATTTCGCGGCTAAAATTCAGGAAGCATTTTTTGGAGAGGGAAAGGATATCCATTCCGATGAATTCTATTTAGACTTAATCGGTGATTATGATATGTGTTCAAATCAATTTATTGAAAGATTACATAGTAACTGTTATGAGAATAAAGCTCAAAAATCTTTCTATGATATTCAAAATTACGGCTTCCGAGGCTATCCAGCCAGTGCCATTAAAATAGGAGATAGCACTAAAGTTTTAACCGAAGGGTTTGTTACAGCAGAAAAACTAGCTCACTTAATAAGGCAGGAATTGAAAAAGTAAAATCTCAGCCTGTAAAACTCAACTCATAATTTCAAAATCTTACCATGAAATTACAACAACTTACCTCGCCTGCTCATAATTACGTTAAATACGCCGAAAAAATAAATCGTTCTAAAGGTCACGAAAACTTAGGTTTTCTATCTTTTGAACGTGGTTTTATGCCTAGTATAACACCGTTAGAACAGTTGCCATTTCCGTTTTCTAAATGGGATGAAATTGCAGCTGAAATGCCCTATCATTATAAAAATCAAAGTTTACGTAAGGCAATACAAAATTTGCCGATTTTAGGGGCAAGTAACGATTTGTTAGAAGATAAATATTTATGCCGAGCCTCTATGTTATTAAGTATGTTGGCTCATGCGTATGTAAGAAATGAGAGAAATGAGGATTTAAATATTCCAGACAGTATTTCTAAACCTTGGGAAGAGGTTACTAGGCGCTTAAACAGGCCTAAGCCTTTTTTATCATACATCGATTTGATTATGTATAATTGGAAATTAAAAGATGTAAACAGTTCGTTTGAGCTTAATAATTTAAACCTTCTTACGCCTACAGTAAATAACCAAGAGGAAAATGTATTTTATTTAACCCAAACAGAAATTGCTTTTAAAACAAAAGAGATTTTAAATCATGTGGTGGCAGTCCAAGATGCTATTGTAAATGATGATAAGCTTACGGTTATTCAAGAATTAAAACACTTAAAGCAAGTTGTTAGTAAAGTAACAAAAAGTAGTTTTTTAAAAATAAATCCCAACCCAAGAAGTGCTACTTATGTCGATCCTGTTGTGTGGGCAAAAACGGTAGCTCCTTTTGCAGTACCCCTTAAAGAAGGAGTTCAAGGGCCTAGTGGTACCTCATCTCCTTTTTTTCATTTAATAGATACTTTTATTGAAAGAAATAAATACGAAACTATTTTAGGAAAAGAAGCCTTGTTTATTAGGGAGTGGTATCCCGAACATTGGAGAGGTTTTCTAAATGAAGTAGATAAAGTTTCTTTAGGTAAGTATATTGAAAAATGTAATGATGAAACTTTAAATGGTGCTTTTTATGATTTTGTAGAAGCTTACTCCGGTGATAAAGGTTTTTTAGGGGTGCATCGCAGAAAAGTTTATGGTTATTTACAAATGGCATTCAAAGTAGGTCGTTCAGTAACTATAGGTGGGTTTAGTGGTCTTTTTAAAGAGCGTACTTGGGAAGAAGTTGATGATGAATTAGAAACTACACGATTAGAGCGTTATGCCGATAAAAAACTTAAATGCCCTTACAGTGGAGTTATAAGTCAAGAATCAATAGGAGACAGTGCTGCAAAAAATATAGTGTTAGATGTAAGTGATAAAGGAGTTTCTTTTAAGCCAGGTGATAGATGTGCTGTAGTACCTAAAAATAAAATCGATAAAATTTCACACTTACTGGAAATAATGAATCTTTCAGGCGAAGAATCTGTTTTTTTAAGTGAAAATTGGAAAACCTATTTTCAGACATTTTATAATGAAAAATTAAACGAAACTAATGTGCGAAGAATTCTTACTTCTGCAAAATTAGGTAATGTTTCAAAAGCTTTAGATATGTGCGGGCATATTAAAGAATTTATTAAGTTAGAAGATAACGGGCAATTACCATTATTAAGTTTAGTAAGTCAATTTAAGCGATTCAATATGGATGCGAAACAGTTTTTGCTTCCTCATTTTACAACTATTTTAGAGCCAGAACGAGAACGCATGTATAGTATTTCTTCAGGATTTGATAAAAATAAAATTGAATTAACCGTAGGTAATGCAACGACTGTTGTAGGCGATAAAGTTTATGAAGGAGTAGCCTCTTCCTATTTACATTCAAATGACGTAAACGAAAACTCTAAAATTCCATTTAAAGTAGTTTCTCCATTACGATTTTCATTACCTATTAAAAAAAATGCTCCCATATATTTGTTTGCAGGCGGGTCAGGTATTGCGCCATTTAAGGGCTTTTGGGAAACTTTAGAAAAAAACAACGAATTATCTAATTTATCTATTTTTTATAGTGTTAAGAATACTAAGGATATTGTTTTTAAAAAAGATCTAGAACGTATACTATTAGCAAAAGCTAGCGTACAAATATTGGTAACGAGAGAATCAAAAATACTTGATGTATCAAAATCTTTACAAAAAAGGACTTTGGTTTTTAAAAAAATCCAGTTGAATGTAAACAACAAAATGGATAGTCTTTTAGAAAACAAAGAAATTGTAGGTAAATTATATAGGGCAATCGTCCCTATAAATAATAAAGAAGAAAAAGGATACTTCTATTCCTGTGGAAAGGCGGGTTATGCATTAACAGTTTTGAATTTCTTGAAAAAAGTAATTCGCATTAATAATTTGAGTGATCAAAATAGCCAAGAAATATTTTATAAGTTGTTTTCTGAAAATCGAATAATGCAAGATATATTCACAACTCCTTCTGAAGTTTGTGATTCTCATAGGCAAGAATATAACATGTCCGATATTATTGAACATAATAACCCGGAAAATGGATATTGGGTAGCAATAGATGAAAAAGTATATGATTTAACAGAATTTAAGGAAATTCATCCTGGAGGCGATAAAATAGTTGAAGATAATGCAGGTAGAGATGCTACTCACGAATTTAGAAAGGCAAATCACCATTTATCTAACGAAATTACCTCAATGCTTACCATGTATTGTATTGGTAGGCTTAAAAAAGTAGCTTTTGAGTCAAGTAGTTTGGAAATTCAATATAAAGACTGGTTGTCTTCTCTACACTTAACCACTGAGATGTTAAATACCTTTATAGCCGACCATTCTTTTAAAAACAAAAAAACAACAAAGTTGAGTGGTGAAAATGAAATCACGCATTATAAAATAGCATTACTTGTAGAAAATCAACACCGTTTTCAATATGAATATGTGAAGAACATAAAGCAAATTTTTAATGATTTGTTTTACAACAGTCCTCTATGCAAATTAATACTTCAAGAATTTGAGAATCTAACAAAAGTTACTATCGATTTAAGTTTGGAAGAGGTTCAATACAATAATGATGGTTTTTTAGGTAGATGGGAAGAATTAAACTTGTCAGAGGAAAAAAATTATAAAATACTTTTGGTAGTTAGGAAAATGCTTTGTGAGGGTGTAAAACTCTTTGAAGTTAATAGTGTTATACAATCTTTAGAATTTGATGATGCTATAGAAATTGTATTGAGTAACTTTTATAGAGAGTTTGAAGCTCTAAATGAAATAGAATTGGAATTAGTAAGCTAATTCACAAAAAACACTAACAAGTACACTGTTAAGATTCTTTTTTAATGTTAACTAATGGCTACTGTTTTCCAAATCTTATTATTTTTATGTTTCAATAAAGACGGAAAGTATTTATGAGGCAATTAAAAGTAATTGAAATTTTAGCAGAGCAAAAATTATTGCAAGAGGTTAAAGTAAGTGGTTGGATACGCTCATTTAGGAATGGGAGGTTTATAGCCCTTAACGATGGATCAACAATAAATAACCTACAATGCGTTATTGAAGATGATGTTTTAGATAAAGAAATTTTAGATCGTTTAAACACCGCCGCCTCTATTACTGTTACAGGTATTCTTAAAGAAAGTGAAGGGCAAGGTCAACGAGTAGAATTAGAGGTGAAAAAACTCACTGTAGAGGGTAATGCTAATGCTGAAGAAGTAAAAAAAACGATTCTATCTCCTAAAAAACATAGTTTAGAATTATTAAGAGAACAAGCTCATCTTCGTATTCGAACGAATACTTTTGGGGCGATTATGCGGGTGCGTTCCAAATTATCTTTTGCAGTTCATCAATATTTTCAACAAAAAAACTTCCAGTTAGTTCATACTCCAATAATTACTTCGAGTGATGCGGAAGGAGCAGGAGAAACTTTTAAAGTATCTCATTTAGACTTTGATAAAGTACCCAAAAATGAAGAAGGAAAAACTGATTTTAACAAAGATTTTTTCGGTAAGCAAACTAATTTAACCGTGTCGGGTCAATTAGAAGGGGAGACGTATGCAATGGGCTTAGGTGATATTTACACGTTTGGACCTACATTTAGGGCCGAAAACTCTAATACTTCTAGGCATTTAGCCGAGTTTTGGATGATAGAACCTGAAATGGCATTTTGCGACCTAGATAAAAACATGGACGTTGCTGAAGATTTTATAAAATTTGTAGTTAATTACATATTGGAGCACAGTAAAGATGATTTAGCTTTTTTAGAAAAACGATTATTAGACGAAGAAAAGCAAAAACCTTTGGAGCAAAGAAGTGATATGCCACTGCGAGAAAAATTAGCATTTGTTACAGAAAATAATTTCAAAAGAGTAAGTTATACAGAGGCTATTGATATTCTAAAAAAATCAAAGCCAAATAAAAAGAAGAAATTCAAATACCCTGTTGACCAATGGGGAGTAGATTTACAAAGTGAACACGAACGATATTTAGTAGAAAAACATTTTAAATGCCCAGTTATATTATTTAATTATCCTGCCGATATCAAGGCTTTTTATATGCGCCTAAATGATGATGGAAAAACTGTTAGGGCAATGGATATTTTATTTCCAGGAATCGGAGAAATAGTTGGCGGCTCTCAACGAGAAGAACGATTGGAAGTACTGAAGGATAAAATGAACACGCTAAAAATAGATCAAGAAGAATTGTATTGGTATTTGGATACACGCCGCTTTGGAACTTGTATTCATAGTGGTTTTGGATTAGGTTTTGAACGCTTGGTATTATTTGTAACAGGAATGAGTAATGTTAGAGATGTAATTCCTTACCCACGAACACCTGGGAATGCTGATTTTTAAACTAAAAGGCAAACTACTTTATATTACACTACATAAATAACTATCTTCGGGATTAGAATATTTTTTCAATTATTATGTTAAAGCAACAATTCAATTTAAAATTATCTCAAAAACTTTCTCCTCAGCAAATTCAGTTGATGAAGTTGATACAGCTTCCTACACAAGCGTTTGAACAACGGTTGAAGCAAGAAATTGAAGAAAATCCCGCTTTAGATACAGGAAAAGAGTCTACAGAAAACTTGGATGATGAATTCAATAACCAAGAAGAAGAATATACAGGCGAGGAAACTGATTTTAATATAGATGATTACTTAAGTGATGACGAAATACCCAATTATCGTTTGCAAGCCAATAATTACAGTGCCGACGATGAAGAAAAAAGCATGCCTTATGCAGGAGGTACAACTTTCAATCAGCACCTAAAATCGCAACTTAATACCTACCGATTAAATGAAACCGATTATCAAATAGCTTTGTTTTTAATAGGAAGCATCGACGAAAGTGGTTACATAAGAAGACCTTTAGAAGATATTGCCGATGATTTAGCCTTTACACAAAACGTGTACACCGATGCCGAAAATGTTGAAAAGGTACTAAAGTTAGTTCATCAATTGGATCCGGCAGGGGTAGGGGCTAGAAATTTACAAGAATGTTTGTCTATTCAGTTACACCGTAGAGGGGATTCGCCATCTATGGTTAGAGCTACGCAAATTATTGATGAAGCATTCGAGTTATTTACAAAAAAACATTACAAAAAACTTATTGCCAAATTCAATATTTCAGAAGAGCAATTAAGAGAAGCCATTGAGGAAATAGAACACTTAAATCCCAAGCCAGGAGGTAGTTTTGCAGGTAATAACCGTATTGTAGAACATGTAGTTCCTGATTTTTCGATACGTATAGTAGAAGGGGAATTAGAGTTGACTTTAAATGGACGCAATGCCCCTGAACTACATGTTTCAGGCGCGTATAATGAAATGCTAAAAGGGTATAAGGATACCAAGAAAAAGACAAAGTCTCAAAAAGATGCAATACTTTTTATAAAACAAAAATTAGATGCAGCCAAGTGGTTTATTGACGCCGTTAGACAACGACAACAAACATTGTTAATAACCATGAGTGCTATAATGAATTATCAAAAAGAGTTTTTCCTTACGGGCGATGAGCGTAATTTAAAACCAATGATTCTTAAGGATATTGCCGACGAAATAGAAATGGATGTAAGTACTATATCCCGAGTAGCAAATAGTAAATATGTAGATACTCCTTACGGAACAAAACTTATTAAAGAGTTTTTTTCCGAGTCTATGAAAAACGACCAAGGAGAAGATGTATCGACACGCGAAATAAAAAAAATCCTTGAAATTACTATCGAAGAAGAAAACAAACGCAAGCCACTTACCGATGAAAAATTAGCGCAAATTCTTAAAGAAAAGGGATACCCTATAGCTCGAAGAACGGTTGCTAAATACCGCGAACAGTTGGATTTGCCTGTAGCAAGATTGAGAAAGAAGATTTAAAATGGTAGCTTACAACGACTACTATCCTTTTGGTATGCTACTACCTAATAGACACGGCTCCAGTGATAAGTACCGTTATGGCTTCCAAGGACAGGAAAAAGATGATGAAGTTAAAGGGGAAGGGAATAGTCTGAACTATAAGTTTAGGATGCATGACCCGAGAGTGGGGAGGTTTTTTGCTACCGACCCAATGACTTCCCAGTATCCACACTATTCACCATATTCTTTTAGTGGAAACAGAGTAATTGATGCTGTAGAATTAGAGGGGTTAGAACCTCAGTGGTTTATGGAATTATTAGAAACTGAATTCCCTAGGATAAGCGAAGCTATGGATATACTAAGAGGTGTTGTTGGTAATAATTATTCAAAGCAAAAATTGTATGATTGGGTTAATAGAAATTCATCATTTCAAGATGGTAAATCTAAATTGAAAGGTCTTGTAGGAGAATTACAAGTTTTTGCCAATTTAAAATTGAATTTTGGTTCAGATGCAATATTTCAGAGCAGTGATACTACTGCAGATATTTTAGTGAAATCAGAGACAGGGGATAGAATAGGTTTTAATCCTTTGACTCTTTCAGTAAAATACAGAACCGAAAGCTTTAAGTTTAGGTCACATAATTTGAACGGAGAAAAGACAGACCATACAATTCGTAGTGGTTTTGACGTTCATGCCTTAATAGAAGTTAAAACATTTGATGTTAATAATGGAACATTTAATAAATCGAATTTGACAAAAGCTGTTGTTAAAGCTATGAAACAAGTGGTTAAACAAATTAAAAATTATGAAAAGCAAGCTAATGCTGGAGATGTTCAAGTTATAGGAGTACTTTGGATTGATAGGGAAGTAATTAATAAAATAATGGAGGATGGTCCTGGTGTAGGGAAAATTTTATTAGAAGATGCATATAAAGAGTTTACTGAAGCAGGAGGATTTCTTCATTTAGAAGAAGGAACAAAAGCAGAAGGGAATAATTTAAATGGTAGAGCGGAACAAGTAATCACTAAAGTATATGAAACATTAAAAGAAGGAGTTGAAAAAAATAAAGGAACTAATTAATGAATTTATCAGCAAAATTATTTTTTATAAATGGAGAAAGTTTTTCGAGAATTTGTAATCTTGAAAATAAGAATAATATAGAGCTATCTAATTATGTAGTTGAATTAGCTGATAGTTTAAATAATTTTGTTTTACCGAAAGATTATCATTTTTTTCACGATTATAGTTCTGAATTAATTGATAAGTGTAAAACTAAGGCTAATCAGGATATCGAGCAACTAAAGAATAATATAGATTTACTCAACAAGTCAGAAGAGTGGAAAGAAGTTTTCTTCAATTATATTTTTGAATTTAAAACCAATTTATTTTCAAACGGTTTGTGGTTTTTGCCGTCAAGAATAGATTTAACAAATGAATTATATGAAGAGTTTAGAAGAAAAATTCCAGAATTGGCGAATGATTTAAATGATTATAATCAACAAAAAAAAATAGAAATCCTTTCCGATGAAAATATTGGATACTTTGAAGTTGATATAACAAATTATAAAATTGAAAAAAACTTAGAGTCAAATAACATTGATTCTAAATTTAATATGATTTTAGATTATTTAAAAAAATCAAGGAATAATGTTAATCTAAAATTAATAATTGAAGTTTATTATTAATTTTATCCTAGCTCGCGCTCGTCTGTGACGGGTGCCCCAGATGGCGCTCGTATGTATCGCTAGTGCTCGTTTGTAACGAGTACCAACAAAGAGAATAAAACAAAGCTATCTAAGCAATTAGGTAGCTTTTGTTGTTTACAACGGATGTAACTTAACAACATTACTTTTTAACTGTTCAATGTTTGTAGTAAGGTAGTTTTCGGTGGATATAAATGAGTGTACTTTAGTTAGTAGGCTCGTTTTTTATTGATACTCTTTTTCAATTAATTTAAAAAAATCTGAAATTTTAATTTCACGAGCTTCACAGATTCTATCTAAAGTTTCTATTGGCATTCTATATCCATCAACTTCTAAAATTTTTCTTACTGTTTTTTCATCAATATTGTGTTCAGTAGCAAATGCTCTATTGGATTTAGATTTTTCTATCCATTTACTTGAGATATAATTACAAATTCTTTTGTTGATACTAGACATATCACAAATGAAAAGGATGTAACAATATTTAATGCGGTCGATGAGACGCAATTGATTAGAATTATATATATTTACCTCAATCAATTCAAAACGAAATAGATAAATGAAAAAAAGTATCTTATTACTAACACTTGTACTACTAACAGCATCTTGCACACAAAAACCTTTAGAAGTTAAAAATGAAAAACTTCGATTAAAAAACCACTTTGAAAAGGTTTTGTCTTTTGAAAAAGAATACCCCGATAACTATGAAAGTTTACTTAACAGATATTCTAATTTACAAAAACATATATCTCATTACGGAAATTTACTTGCAGAAAATGATATAACTGATAGTTATACAAATAGTTCAGAAGAAAAAGTTGCTGAACGAATTCAATATTATTCTGACAGAAAGAATGAAAATATACAGCAAGAGGAAGAATTGAAAATTGATTCAAGTAATGGTAACTACTGTAATTTAAGTCAAGCAGAAGCTTTAAAATACATAGCTAAACAAAGTTTTAGTATTAATGGTAAGTCGGTGTCATTTTCTACTCGCTACGATTACCAAAGACAACAGTACATCCCAAATGAGTTTATTATAAATGGTCATGGCTCACGCATTTTAGGACAATGGAAAATGTATAGTAGCACCAGTATTTCATTGCTAAACGTTAAACAAGTAGGTGGTTCTTTCGACCCAACAAACAATAGACCTTTAAACGGATTTCTTTCCCTACAATGCAATGGAAATTTAACCGGGTCAATAGGTAACGGAAGTAAACAAATACAATTTAACATCATAAAAAATAATTAGAAATATGAATTGGCTAAATAATAACGAAACCATCTATATGGAAGGGTCTGGGGTGTACTTAAAAAGCAAATTAAATGCACTACAAGGCACTTTCTACATAACTAATAACAGAATAGCATTTGGAAAACGAAAAGGGATTATAAATCTTCTTTTGGGTCCGTTATTTATGCACCTTAAAAAAGGAAATAAGATTGAATTTTCAATCTTTTTCAATCAGTTACGAAGTATAAAAGAAGTCAAACAAGGTTTTGGTAAAAAGTTTGTCATTACTGTTACGGGTGGTACTTACGAACTCCAATTTAATAAAAACAGAGATAAATGGATTACTACCATCGAGGAAGCTGTAAATAAAAATAATCCTGATATAATTATTGATAAAGTTGGGAATTACTACACATTTAAAAACCAATAAAAACTAAATATGAAACACCTAAAATTAATTTTAACTACATTGGCACTATTAATCTTTTCTTGTTCATCGGATGATGGTGACGAGAATAGAAATATGTCAAATGACAATATTAATAATTCTGATGGCTGTGGATTGGTTAACGTCCAAGGTAAAGTTTATAGCCAAATACAGTTGGAATCAAATTCAGGAGTAAATATTAAAGATATACCCAATCCTAAATTGCCAATTCTTTTTGAATTAAGTGATTCAAATGAAGTAAACTCCAAAACTATGCGATTTAAATATGTTTCTCAATTTAGTGCAGATAACAATGGATTTATAAGTTTCGAAAATTTTGATGAGGATGACTTTTTCTTTAGTACTTACACCAAAATAAATGATTGTGATTTACGAGCTGGAAGACCCAATAGCACTCCCTCTAATAGAAGGGAAAATGTAGTATTTGATTTAACCAACTGTGACCCCGTAAGGTCAGCTTTTAGCAATATTCTAAACATAAATGACAATGGTAATACTATTGAAGTAATTGAATCCTGTGGTGATGAAATTATCACACCTAATGACTTTGAAACAAAATCAGTCAATTATTATTTAACTGATATAAAATTTTAAATATTGTCTCCACCCCAAAATAGAAGCCGATACTTAATTGCATCGACTTTTTCATTTTGGACTTACGGCTATAAATTAACTAGCAATTTTATAGGCTTTTTCAGCAGATTTTAATCTTTCATTATCAGCTATTGGAATACTACTCACAGGACCCCTATAAACTAAATTTGAAGTATTATAATATTTTATATGAAACTGAATTTTCTTGTTTTCTTCCAAATCAAAGTCTGGATTAAAAAAAACTTCTTTATCCAATTTAGGTGTTAGTATTTCTTTAGATAACACCAATTTATTATTAATTATATCTGCTTCTTTAACAATAAAAGCATCGTGAAATCTAAACGTATTTAAAGTTAATTTTTCACGATATAAATCAATAAAACATTGCTCATATTCCGTCATTTTTTTAAAAAAACTACCTTTTTCAACTTGTGCGGTTAGTTTAGCTAATTGTTCCGCTTTTCTATTGGGATACCCAGCTAAAATGTAAAATTCTTTAGCTTCTTTAATTGATAAATAACTATTATTCAACGTAGAATTAAATTTCCATTTAGCTTGATTTCGTGAAATACCCAATTTCTTTTTTAGATTATCGTAAATTTTATCTGCTAAATTGGTATCTAAAATAATATCTATAAACTGAGCATTTGCAGAAGCTAAATCTACTTCTAAATATTTTATAGGAATCAATCTTCGTAAAGCTCTTGGTAAGGCTGTTAACGGATTATATTCCCTATACCCAACTTGTTTGCCTCTACCACATTTACCATTGGTTAAACAGTATATAATGGCTTCTTTAGCTAAACGTTTTAAATATTTATCATCCATTGATATAATGGAATTCCCTTTCACTAATTTACCGTAGTTATTAACTATCAGCTTTTTAAAATAATCTATTTCACTTTTAGACAAAGTGATTTTTAATTTTTTTAGTTCGGTTTGAATTGCTTTAAACGTACTACTATTTCTATTACTTCCAGAATTTAGATATTCTTCATAGATGCTGGTATCACTGGAAATTTGGATGATATTAAAATTTCTGTCAACTGAATTATCATTAGCTCTAATGCCATTTAATTTACTGATGGCATATAACATCTGCCAATCATCTGTTAAGTGCGCCAGTTTACTTAAAATCTGTTTTATGGATTCATTCTCATAACCTCGATTAGCATTCAATTGTTTTTCAGAAAATGGTATTAGTAAATTTTTATTTACTGCATTAACAGACAAAAACGAATTAAAAGATTGGTAGAATTCTCCCTTATAAACTCGTTTGTTATTTAATTTAGAAATTAATCCTGTAGCATTAGTAATTTTTAATAAATAGGTCGTTAGATACTCCAGTACTAATGACGGTGAGAAAGTACCATCGTCTTTATTTCTTAGCTTATTTTTAATGTTGTAGTAATCTAAACGTAATTGCTTTTCATCTTCTTTTAATAGATTTTTGATTCTCTGTTCAAATGTTAATCCCAGTTTTTTTAGTAACTTTTCGTTTTCTGATTCATAATTGGTAACTATAAAATTATACTCTTCTAAAGTTTCTCTTAACACATTATCGTCAAATAATTGGTAGTTGCTCACAGCAATTTGTAATTCTAGCATTAGTTTAAATTCGTTAACGTACTTACCCCTGACAAAGTTTTCATTATGTGTCAAATTATCTGATAGATTACTGTATTTAGCTATTTTATTTAGATAATCATTGTAATAAATTTCCAATTCTTTAACAGACTTTGGAATAACTAATTTCCTACTAGATATAAATTTATCCGATGGCAAAACATTAACCAATAATGCATCGTGTACAGTTGTTCTACAACGACCATAAGCTTGTACTACACTATTTACATTGATAGATTTTGCATCGCTATGCTGGTCTGATATAATTAATATGGAGCAATCTTTTTCTAAATCAAACCCTGTAAAAAATGAACTTGACGCAATCAGTATATCCACTCCACTAAAATTAGAATCTTCCAATTCTTGAACTGTAGTTAATCTTCCAGTCGACTTTAACTTTGCTTCTAAATCTTTTCCAACTATATTAACGACATTAAAATCTTTAAAACCTTTATGAATATTAATGTTATTAGAAAAAATAACAACCATTCTACCTAGTTCATTTTGCTCAATAACGAACTGGTCAATAGCCTTTTTGTCATGACTCAACTGAATATGCTTCTTGGGTTGGTTAGTTTTTTTAACCAGATAATAATCCATTTCAATGTGATTTGGTATGTCCCAAAGATTTAAAAAAGGTGTGGCTGTACTAAGTGTAAATTTAGCTACCCATTCATTAAATAATAAGGTTGAAAATTCTGCTACTTCCTTTCTGAAACTAGGCTCTTCTGAGAATAAATGCATTTCATCTACAAATACAGGTATCTGAATTAAAAGTTTATATAGTTCATCAGAAACCTTTAAAATCTGATTAGGAGTTGCATTAATAATTACATTTTGATTTTCTTCCTCAGTTAAATATCTAAATACATCATCCCATGAATCTTTACATTCACCATAAAAAAAGAATTGCTTCTTACTTTTAAAACAACCCGGTTGTTTATTCTTTTTATCCTCTTTAGACCTTATCATCTGCACATTGGGTGAAATAATGATAAAATTTCCAAGAGTGTAATTAAAAATAGCTGTAGTACCACCTATTCCAGTGCTACCTTTTATTATGTACTTATTTTTAAAAGTGCTGTACAACACTTTTGTAACTTTTTCTGATTGTCCTAAATATTTTCCATCGTACTCAAGTATATTAATGTTTTTCTCATCACTTAATAACATTAATTAATTTGTATTAAAGATAATGGCTGAATTTATCCCTCCAATGCATATCAACTCATTTAACAACCAGTTATAGATAGCATATCTTATTGGCACATCAAATACGACAAGCATTTGATGTTGTACAATTATCAGAAACCCAAAAGAGTTTGCTGAGTTGTACCTTCCGACGAATACAACTCAACAAACTCCTTATGGTGACCTAACGGTCGTTATTAAGCAATGTGTTTTATATCATAAATCGGAAGTCTTTTAATATAAATATATCCTACTTTAATAAAAAGTAAAGAAATATTTATAAACTTTCTTAATAAAAAAACAACGAAAATCGTTACTTTATTTTTATACATAAATTAACTAAAACCCTTATGAATACTGATATATTGATGCTTTTTATGCTAACGTGCTGGATGGTATTTTTTATATAAAACTAAGCTCCATCACGCTACCATAACATAAACCTCAATCATAATCAATTCATAGTGGTTTTTGATTAATTACGAATTATTACAATTATAGTATGAAAAAAGGAATTCGACCACTTTTAGGACTATAATTTGTTAAAAATGTTCCTAAACCGTACCACTTGTATGGGTTATGTTCATATTGTTTAATTACATTTTTGTAAAAAACACTACCAATAAGCCATATAGTGGACTATATAGACTGCTAAGGACTTGTTACTACCATTGAGCTAACGGAGGAAGGACCGGTCATCACCCCTACGTAGGACCTTCCCCCGTTATCCTTCTTACATATCCCCTATATACCTCTTATATAGGTTCACTCAGACCCGTTCACAAAATTTTTTCTGAAATTTTTTCAGATTTTTTGAAAAAGGACCTTATTAATTAAAATCTGCAAATCCTAGTATATGCTTAATCACTTCAAGTGTAAAGGCATTTCCAATTGCCTTCATCGCAGGAGTGGGTTTTATAACATCATTTACATAGCTTATAGGCAGGGTTTGTAATAGTTCCAACTCATTAATATTAAAAGGTCGAAATAGTTTCTTAGCTTCATCATTAGTCATACTTTCTAAGGCTATCAACTTTTCAATTTTCTTTAACTGTGCAAAATTTTTGTCCTTATATTTTACTTGACCTATAGAACGTTGAACGTATCTTTTTAAACCATTTTTAGTATATGGAATCTGTTTAGTTAACACACAATTACTTTTTAACTTATCTAAGTAACCATCTGTTACTACATCACCCAGTAGTATCCTTTTATCTGTTGGTGGTGCTACATTTGGTATGTTGGTCCAGTATAACCTATTACGATTCTGACCACTAACCAAATTTGAGTTTATATTAATCGGGACCACACCCAAAAGACCACTTATTGTATGCAAGTCAGATTTACTCATACTACCCACATTCTCAAAAAGAAAATACTTAGGTTTCACTTTGTTTAAAATTTTTAATGCATTGTAAAATAAAGAACTTTTGTTTCCCTCTAAACCTTTACGGTTCTTCCGAAGACTAGAAAGGTCAACGCATGGCGAGCCACAAACTAATAAATCGATTTCCGGTAGGTTATCGGTATTTATATTTCTAATATCACCTAGTTGTATAGTCTTAGGGAAATGATGTTGAGTAACTTTAATCGGGTTATTATCTATTTCAGATGCAAAGTAGTTGTTTACGTTTTTCCCTAATTCTTTTAATGCTAATTGTGCTACACTTATACCATCGAACAACGATAATACATTAATTCCTTTTTCATTTTTTATATTCATTCTAAACGTTTAGAATAAATATTAGAGAAAATCAGAACCGCCGTTTTTTTACGACCACTAAAAATTTAAAAAAACCAATAACCCTGATAGACCCAATAAGGATGGGGTCTCCCAGATTAAAATTTTTAAAAATAATTTGATTTATACTGGCACGGGAAGTTTTGTCCTTGTATCCTTGCAGTACCTTCACTTTTAGTTACAAGTGAAATAAAAACCAACAAACTCAGTAAAATCAGTACTTACGAGAGGTTTTGACTAGGAGCAACAAAAAACAAGTTTCACAAGTGGTTGAATCAGTCAAAAGTGAAACATAAAAACAAAAATTATGAGTTTATTAGGTCAGAAGACAAAAGCAGATTTTCTTGAATGGGATAAAATGAAAACTTTAATCTTAAAACTAGAACGTGATGGAGATTATAAATTTTCGTTACTAATCGCTACAGGTTCATACGTTGGGTTACGTATATCAGATTTACTACAATTACGATGGAATCAATTACTAAATCAGAGAGTGTTAATTGTAACTGAGAAGAAAACAGGAAAAGAAAGGTCTATCACTATTAACCCAGAATTACAAGAGGTTTTACAACGACTATTTATAAAGTTAGATGCTAAAGAAACCGATTTAATGTTTGCCAATAGGTTTGGTAATAAATCGCTATCGGTACAGTACGTTAATTCAAAATTAAAAGAGATTGCAAAAAAATATAACATCACCACTAGACTATCTACCCATTCATTTAGAAAGACACTAGGTCGCCGTGTATGGGAAGTAAATGAGTATAGTGAACAAGCACTTTTACTATTATCTCAATTATTTAATCATAGTTCAATTAGTACTACTAAGATTTACTTAGGTATTCGTGAGCAAGAAATTTCTAACCTTTATTTAAGTGTTTAGCACTAAAAATGAAGAAAATTTCAACTTTTTTAGCAGAAAAATGCTAAAAAGTGGTCTAGGGTAATTTTTTATACTATTATTGTAGAAATGAGTTTGAAACCTGTTTCTTAAAAGGTAGCAATCTCAAACCTAATTTGAAGTGTTAGGTATTAGAATATAAAAAGGTACGTAATAGCCAATTTATATTTCTTCACAGCAAGTAATTAAAAAAACAAAATTTTATTAGTACAGCCATAGTTATAGGTTATTCCTATATGCTACCAGCCATTGTTATGGCTAAAATTGAAATTTTGTGAAACCAATAAAAAAGAAAAAATGAACAGTAGTTAGAATAAAAGAGAGAAAAAATAAAATTTTAAAAAAGGTCTAAAAAGCAAAAAGTTCTGGGTGCAACCAGAACTCTTAAAAATCTTTTTGGATTATTAGTTAACGTTGAAATTAAATAATAATGAAAATCAAAAGTATGGAAAAAACTTTGAATGGCAAGGGGTCAGCCGATTCAAATCCAAAAATAATATTCAACCCCAATACCGCAGTACAAGCCGAAGAACCGAAACTAAATAAATACGGATTCGATTTGAGTAATGCCGATTTTATAAAATATGAAAGAGAAAATTTAGAAGCAGAAATCATTGGAGGAGTACAAACCCAAGTACTCACTAGATTCAATGTGTTACTAAAATTATCCAAACACCCACAGCTAAATGCTACCGAAGTATATCGGGCTAATGTAGATTTATATAGTGATAATCACATTAAAAATTTTGTAAACCAAGCCAAGCAACGTTTACAAATCGATGGCACAAGAATCACCAATTTTATCTACGATTTAATCGAACGGTTGGAACAGTATCGAAAAGATAAATTAACCTATACCGAAGAAAATGAGGAAATACCTACCACACAACCCAAAGTACTTAAAACAGTAAGCAACATACTTCAAAGCACCACTGTTTTAAAAGAAATAGAAACCCTTTTAGCGCAAGCTGGTGTAGTGTGTCCAAAAATTGGATTGAAGCTATTTCTGATAAGTTTAAGTAGTAAACAAAAAGAAGTTACCCACGGAATTCTACAAGGAAATCCAGCTCTAAGCACACCAATACTACAAAGTTTTCAAAGGGTATTGCCAGTAGAAGTAAATAAATATAAAACCTCAATTAGTGATAGTGTTTTGTATTACTCACCCAGTAAAAACTATTGGAAGCATAAAATATTAGTGCTACCCACTATCGATAAATTAGGAAAAAAGAATACCGCATTAAACGAACTGATTTCCCTGGGAGAAGTGAATCGATTGGTAACAGAAAACACCCAGCAAGGTACCTACAGAGCGAATAACAGACTGATAAATGGAAACCTAAGTTTTATTAGTGCAACCAATCAAAACTATTCAGAATTATTTAGTTCAGATAATGTGATAGGGTTACCAGTAACTAATCCTAAAGGGGTACAAAAAGCCATTTCTACTTTAGAGATAAAAAAATATGGTGGTCTGATAGATATTGAAGCACAAGAAAAAGCCATAGAATTACTACAATTTATTTTCAGAGAATTAAAACCCGTAAAAGTGGTGAATCCATATTTAGAGCAACTAGATATAGCTACCTATTTTAATGAAGATTATAAACTTATAAAACAGTTTTTACAACTAACCAACCTAATAACAATGCTACATCAAAAACAATTAGGGATGGTAAAATCAGGCAATGAAATCCAAGTAGAAGTACAACCGCAGTTTATGTTAGAAGCGTTGGAACTGTTCCAAGGTTTATGGGTGAAAGAAGAAAAGGAGCTAAACTTTAAAACGCATTCTACACTAATTAGATTAAAACAAATACTAAAATCAGAAAATCAAGACGATTACCAAAATTTAGAGTTTTTAGTAAAAGAAATGCGAGCTAAGTTAGGTTTAAGTCCATCCACTTTTTCAAGGCACATCAATACGTTGTACGATTACAATAAGTTGGAGCGTATTGGAGGAAACAAACGAGATGGATTCACCTATAAAGTGATAAGTTGGAGTGATGAGACCAGCAGTTTAGAAAAGTACGAGAACTTTAAAAAAGAGATTAACTCATTATAAACCCACAAGTTTCTCAATGGCGAAACTTATACAAACAAAGGTGTCAACATCAAAAATGAGAAACTTAAGCAAGGTTTAAAAGCAAAACAGAAAGAAGTAAAGTAAAAAAATAAAAAGAAATGAAAACATTAGAAATATATACCGTAGCATTTATCAATGCATTAGCCAAGTTTAAAAAACGTTTGCAAGTACAAGGAGTCAGTAAAGACCAACAATACAGTAAACCCAATGCCGTAAAAGAATTTTTACATTATTTGGAAACCAAAGGAAAAACCCAACTGAACCAAATTACCCAACGTGTAGTAAACAACTATTTTGAGTATTTAAAAACACGACCATTACAGACCAAAAAAGGATACTTGTCTACAGGTTCGCTAATGAAGCATAGAGAATCTATTTTAAGGTTTATAGAATTTATCCAAAAAGTAGGACAAGGAAAAAGTACTATTAAAATTAAATCCCTAAAAAACGAAAGTAAATCCAAACAAATACTATTAGAAAACGAAGTACAGGAACTATTCAATGTTTGTGATGATACTTTATTAGGAATACGAGATAAAGCCATCCTAAGCCTTTTATACGGTTGTGGATTGCGAAGAAAAGAAGTGTTAAACCTAACCACAGATGCCATTGACTTAAACAGAAATAGGATTCACATAAAAACTAGTAAAACGGGTTATGGTAGAGAAGTCGTAATGAGCAAAACGGTAAAAGCACATATTGAAGATTATATTTTCAATGTCAGAAATCTAATGTTAGATGTACATACCGATTTACAAAAATTATTAATTACCGAAAGAGGAACTCCAATGTCCAATAGTGCATTGGCAAAAATGATGGATAGGTTAAATCGTAAAACAACAACACACAAAAAAGTTACTTGTCACTTATTACGTCACACCATTGGAACACATTTACACAGATATTTATCCCTGCAAGATGTGGCTAAATTTTTAGGACATCGCAATTTAGATTCTACAATGATTTACACCCACCTAAAAGCAGAATACTATGGATAGAGATAAATTAATAAAAAAGTTTGAAAGGTATCTGCAAAACGAATTAGAGTATGCACCTAACACGATTAGAGCCTATAAAAATAATGTGATTCAGTATTTAGATTGGTTGGAAGATAATAATATAAATCCCATAGAAATTACATTAGAAGAAACCTACAGTTTTATAAACTACCGAAGACAATTAGGGAATTCAAATAGTACGATACGAGGGTTTAAAGCGATTATAACACACTTTAATCATAGTGTCAATACAAAGTCTAATCCAATGTTAATAGTGGAATTACAAAAGCTAAACAGAACCACACCAACACAGCTGTTGGATGAAGAATTCTTGGAAACTATTTACAGGGAAACCAAATCCAATACATTGGTTCAAAAACGGGATAAGTGTATGTTAGGAATGATACTCTTTTTAGGATTACAACGCACCGAATTAACCAATTTAGAATTGGAGCATTTAGATTTAGAAGAAGGAAGAATTTATGTAGGAGCTACAAATTCAACTAATGAAAGATATATCAATCTGAATCCAAAGCAAATCGTTCATTTATCCAATTACGTATATGACATACGACCTCGATTATTAAAAGAATTTAGAAGACAAACCAATCGTTTGTTTTTTAGTAAAGGAACATCTACGAACTTAAACGGAGCATTGGGAAGAATGATAACCAGATTAAAATTAGAGTTTGGTTATGTAAAAGATTTTAAACAATTAAAACAATCCAGAGTTACTATATGGGTGAAGGAGTTGGGGCAACGACAAGCACAGTATTTAGGTGGTTACAAGTATGTAAGTAGCTTAGAACGTTATGATACTAATGCTTTAGAAGATTTAGAAAATAAATTAGACTATCATCACCCAATGGAACGGTTGGGGTTGTAAATGGGGAATGGTTTTTGTAAATTGTAAATGACTAAGAAAAGATTTAAGTATCTTTGTAATAGATAATAGTTGATATTATGGGAGCAGTAGAATTAAGAAATAAAATTTTTGACAGATTAAATACGGTTGAAGACCCATCGGTTTTAGAAACAGTACTTTTCTATATTGAAAATTTTAAAGACAAAAAGAAAATATTATCTAATTTAAGTAATACTCAATTGGATGAAATAGATAAACGAAGAGCAAAATATTTATCAGGTGAAAGTAAATCGTATAGCTGGAAAGAAATTAAACAAGAGCTTATAGATGAACACGGTTTACAAGCTTAATGTTTGGGAAGAAGCCAAATCAGATATTATCAATGGATATAAATGGTATGAAGAAAAAAGATTTGGTTTAGGAAAAGAGTTTGCAAATGAAGTTGAACAAGTTTTAGAATACATAGAAAAATACCCAAAACATTATCAAATTAAGTACAGAAAAAAGTATAGGGAAGCTGTATTAAAAAGGTTTCCATATTTGATAATTTATGAAATAATTAAAAATGAGGTGGTCGTTTATTCAGTATTTCCTTCAAAAGATAATCCTAATAAAAAGCCCAATTAAGTAAACAATACAAGGCAATGGTTTTAGAACTGTTGCTTTTTTTGTTTCTTTGAATCACGTTCTTAAAAATACTGATGTACTGTAAATATAGTGTATAAGGGGATGTCCCTTTGGTATGCTTTTACCTAACCGCCACGGCAGTAGTGATAAGTACCGTTACGGCTTCCAAAGGCAAGAAAAAGATGATGAAATTAAGGGTGAGGGGAATAGTTTGAATTATAAATATCGTATGCACGACCCGAGAGTGGGTAGGTTCTTTGCTATTGACCCGTTAAGTAAGGAGTATCCACATTACTCGCCTTATTCTTTTAGTGGTAATAAGGTTATTCATAAAAATGAGTTAGAAGGCTTGGAAGAAACTAATTTGATTATTTATGACAATTTACAGGATGCAGCAGCTTTGATTACGGCAATGAATGACGGTGATGTTGAGAGGGTTTTATTAGAAGTAAATAAATCTATAAGAGATGGTGTTGCAGACCAGCACAAGTGGCAAAATGTTACAGACGATGACGTGCTTCAAGTTTCTGTTGTTAGTTCAGATAATTATTCTACAGAATCCTTATTTAGAGCGACAAGTAAGCATCAATCATGGTTAGAGAAAGGTCTTGACAATTTTTTCGATAAAAACACTCAAGGAATTACATTTACTGGAGGAATTAATTTTGCAGATGGAGGAAATTCAAGAAATGGTATTGCAGGAAGTTCAAGAAGAGGAAGCGGTTTTACTATTGATTTTGGAGGAGGCTTAACAGCAATTACATCTCTTTTAGGTAGAAAGGTTAAACCAGGGGAAGGTCTTGAAAATTTTGCTGATATTGCTAAACGAGTCAATGATGCTGTGAAAAATTCTGGGGTTAATTTTAGTAGTGATGGTAACTCGAATATCTTTATGAATAAGAAATTTATAATTGATAAAGTTGCAACTAAGGATACTAAATTAATACAAAAAATAAAAAGGGATGAGTCAGGAAAAGTAATTAATGTGATTTCTAGTTTAGATCAAGCAACTAAAAAAGATACTAGTATTGTTGACAATAGGCAGAATCATGCAAATATTAGAAAGAAGGATTCTGAAATCTTATCACAGAAAGTGGATTCATCTGACTTTTTTAATCTTAGAAAGTAATTTTATAATGAAGAAAATTGTTATATTATTGGTAATATTATTGTCGTCCTCTTGTAATAATAGAAGAGATAACTTTTTTAGGGATCACGTTGTCATAGATGTTACTTTTCCAGACACCTTAGATCATAATAAAGAATATGGGAAATTGTCTTTTTGTAATAAGTTTTCAGATACTTTGAAACGTCATGAAAATGACGATAGATTTATTAGAGTTTATCTCAATATTTTTGATAAACCCAAAAATAAGATAAACTTTAAAGAAGAATTATGTGATACATTTGTAGGATATTCTAAAAACATCAATGACACACTAAGATGTAAATTTTATATAAATACTGATAGTATAGAAAATGGGAAAAAATATTTGTGTTTAAAGATAGTTGATAAGGTTTATTTGAATGGATATTCAGAGAATGATTCTACTTACAGATATATTGAGAATACTTATTATAGTAATTATCCTGTTTATTTAATAAGTGGAGATTCCCTTGATGCCGCTAGCAAAAAATAGTGCTACTGCTAGCGTCCACGCTAGTAGCTACAACGAGAATAAAACAAAGTAATTTATAAAGCTATTCTAAAAAGGGTAGCTTTTGTTTTCTACAACGGATGCAATTTAACAACACTACTTTTTAACTGTTCAATGTTTGTAGTAAGGTAGTTTTCGGTAGTGCTGATGAGTCTATTTTTGCTCTCACTAGCACTTCGTCTATCACGAGTGCCCACAACGAGAATAAAACAAGGCAGATAATTTGTTTTTTAATTTGCAGTAATACAAGTTTTTTGTTTTGGTAAAAAAATATAAAAGCGGATAAATTAAAGTAGGGAGTTTTCTTGTAAAGGAGCCGTGATTCCTGCAAAGTCAGGACACGTTTATGCAGCGAGGTGTAGCTCTAAATAGATTATAAATTGGGGTATTTTATAACCGTAATTTAGTAAAGATTGAGCCTGTTTCTGTAAGGATATAACAACAATGCGACGAACACAAGAAACAGCTATAAATGAAAAACACGTTTCTACTATTCATAGCAGTAATTCTTTTTAGCTGTGAAGGCGATTCTTCTGCAAATTTTGACCCTAATGCAGAGCGAAACCCTAATTTAAACATCAATACCAATAGCTTTGCAGATGCCAATTTAGGCAAAGAAACTAGAGAGTTGTTTTCTAAACTCCAAAATATCACCCAGCAAGGCATCGCTTTTGGGCAACAAGCTCCTTTTGGCACAGGGAATAATTTTCCCCAAGCAAATGCACTCGATAGAGATTTTGATATTGTAGCAGGCGATGCTCCGGCTGTTGTCGGGTTCGATTTGGAACTCATAACGCTTCAACGTGGTTTTATAGATGAATTTACAGAGCGTTTTGTTCCTGCAGTAAGAGCCGCTCACGAAAATGGCAGTATAATCACTATGTCTTGGCACATGGTTAACCCAAATACTCAGCAATTTGGAGGAGACGACTCCTTTGATGGTGTTGTAGGAAGAATGCTGGAAGGAGGAGATTTAAGGCCAAATTTTTTAAGAGCCCTAGATTTAGCAGCAACTTTATTTAAAGCTTTTGTTGATAATGAAGGAAACCCTATCCCTATATTGTTTAGACCTTGGCACGAAATGAATGGAAGTTTTTTCTTTTGGGGGGAAGAATTTAGATCTACTGCAGAATACATACAATTGTGGAGAGACACAGTTGATATCTTATCAAATGATTTAGAAGTACACAACTTACTTTATGTATACGCTCCAAACTGGCTATCTAGTAGAGCTGAATATTTAAGAAATTATCCAGGAGATGACTACGTTGATATGCTGGGTATAGATGTATATGATTTTAGAAACGGACGTTACCTAGATCGTGTATTAACCAATTTAGGTGTTGTTGAAGATATAGCGAGTGAAAAGAACAAGCTATTTGCGCTTACCGAAACGGGTTTAGAAAATGTAACACAAAACGACTGGTGGACACAGAATTTGTACAGAGGTATTCGCAGTAGTGGCATAACTTACGCTATGATTTGGCGTAACGATAATAGTGATTTTTTCCATGCGCCCTTTGTAGGACACCCCTCAGAAGACGATTTTAGGGCATTTCTGTCTGAAGATACCATTTTATTAAATAATGATATAAACTAGCAGTTAGAGGGTAGTATTAAGTTTTTGATTTTTATAATCTATGAAGATAGTACCTTAAAGGTTTAAAAAAGGTTAAAAGCATCTTCTAGAGTTTTTTTTAGCCATTATAGGCTTTAATAATAGTAATAATGCTACACAATAATTTATATAAAGCTATTCTGTAAATAGAATAGCTTTTACTGTTTCTAAAACGAATAAAGCTTTAGCGGACAGTTCTTTTAACCGTTCGGTGTTAGAAATCAAACACCTTTCAGCGCTGCTAATGTATTTGTGGCTTGCAGTATTGAGTGGTTCGTAAATTGTGTTTCTAGATAATTTATAATAATAACACTTTTAAGTAGAGTAAATGTGTGTTTGATGGTTACTGGTTTTCATTAATTTGTTGTAAACATTGTTACACGATTTTCTGTACAAACTAAAAAAATAATTTTCAATTTTGCTTTGAGAAATTTGTAATAGTTGTGATGTATAAATAGAAGTAGGAAATACTGTTGCGGAAGCTTATTTAATTAGGTAATGAACGTACAGTATATCTTTTTTAGATTAGTAATTTTACAATTGTCAACTTTATTTTTATTATTAAAATAATTCAAAGTTTTTTTTGAATATCCGTTTTTGCTCATAAACCTGTAATACTAGCAATTACAAGCCTATCGAAGAGTTTTTCTTCAAAATAC
>CANNCQ010000026.1 GCA_947503135.1 uncultured Aquimarina sp.
GGGGTAAGATCCACAGTTCCTCCATCTTCTAAAGTTAAAGTGTTTCCAACTAAAGAAATAGCTTGGTCATCGGTATTGTTTATAGGAACATTACTCAATCCCTGACAATCCAGAGCATCAACTACATCATCACCATTTATATCTTCTGAATCATCAGGCATTCCATTTCCATTGGTATCCCAGCAATTAAGACCTGGTACACCATCTCTTCCATTTTCTCCAGGAGCGCCGTCTATTCCGGGACGCCCTTGTGGACCTGCTGCTCCATTAGCACCATCTCTTCCATTTTGTCCGGGAGCGCCGTCTATTCCTGGAGGCCCTTGTGGTCCCGCAGGACCTCGAAGCCCACTAATAGTAATAATATTGTCTTCACCTTCTTCATCAGTATAAATAATCTGACCAGGTAGTGAACCAGCTCTTATAGAAGTTAAGGTTTCATTTTGTTTTACAACACAATTTAAATCAATACTTTGCGGATTTCCTTCTCTATCATTAAAACTTAAAGTCCTACAGTCTGGTTGCTCAAGTACAAGATTGGTGATACCGCTCATACTAGTGTTTGTGTCGGGGCTACATAATGAGCTCCACGAAGTGCCATCATACTGAAAAACACAATTAGCTGTTGTGTTATAAACAATAGCTCCTCTAAGGGGAGTTATTAAATTCATTTCTGCTTCAGTAACTCTTGTAATTACTAAAACTTTAGAATTACTTTCTAATTCTAATAATGAAGAATTATCGATATTATTTGGATTATCACCAATTTTAACTTGAGCAAAAGAGCTAAAGCATGATGCTAAAAAAAATAATGTTAGGAGTAATTTTAAATTCATAAATCAATTTTAAATTGTGATTTTCAATAAATTAATTGTTTTTCGTATTTAATTGCTATAAAATACGAAAACATGTGTTTAAAAACGCTAAAAAGCAATAAAATACGATGAAATACACTATATAGCAATGTATATCAAAATAATATAATATTTATAATTTCAATTTCTATGTAAATATAATTATTTGATATTACAAATATTATTTTCAATATTAATAATAAATTTATGTAATTAGAAATTAGTGAAGTATAATTGAAGTAAGACTGAAAAATAAAGTTTAAAAAGGATAATTTTTATAATATTACTATCAAATTCATAATTATAATAATCAATTATTCTATATTCTCAAAAAGTATTATTATTTTAAATCTTCTTCATTTATCAAGGCTGTCCATACACTAACAAGTCCATTTTCAACTTGAGTCCAAACAGGTCTTATTACACCATTATAGGCAGCTACATTATTATAATCACCAAAAAAATTAGCGCCTTTTGGGTTAAAAGGTTTTTTAGAAATCACATAATCCGAGAAAGATTGAGCGCCGTTTTTGGAGATACTTAAATGCACTTCGATCAAGGATGAATTTGGCTCGACTTCTTTATAATATATTACGTAAATAAAACCTGTTGCAGGATCTATGCTCATCCAATTAAAAAAATGATGTGCAGATTTGTTATTTATGTAAACCGTTTTGGGTTCAGTCCACGTTTTTCCGCTATCGATAGATTTTGCAATAAACACATTTGTTTCAGAATCATTTATTTGCGAACTCCAATTTAAATAAAGTGTTCCCTTGTGTTTTGATTGTGAATGATCGATAGCCATAACAGGAAAACCATTACAGCGAGTAATATTTTTTATTTCATATTTCCAACCGTTAGGCTGATTTGCAATAGCTACTTCTTTAGTCCAGATGCTACCGTTGTCATTACTTTTTGAAAACCAAATTTTAGAATCGAAAGCCCAAGAAACAAACAAGTTATTACCGTCGCTAGCCAAGGTAGTTCCTTCGGGGGTTAAATCATTATCTAAACAATTTCCTAGGTGCGTGCCAATTTGTAAAGGAGTTGACCAAGTTTGGCTACTGTCGGTAGATTTTGAGAATAAAATACGAGATTGGTCACTTTCTTTTTTACTTCCATAGTTGTCGAACTCAGTCCAAGCGGTGTAAAGTTGATTGTCTCTAGTAGGGTGAATCAACGCCCATTGCTTATCTTGTTGTTTAGGGGGATTAAGGCCAATTCCAGCTCCTTTATTCCATGTCTTTCCACCATCGGTACTTTTTTGAGCAACAATTCGGTCGAGTATTTTATTGCTTTTCCAATTGGTACCTTCTGGGTCGCTAAGGTGAAAGTAATAAAAGTTTCCTTTGGAGTCACTTAAAACCGTTGGATCTCCCCATATACCGTAATCAGATTTCAATTTTTTAGTATTCCATGTTTTTCCACCGTCGTTACTTACATGTACATAATCTAATACACTACCGGCAACTATGTTTTTAGGATTACTAGGATTTATAGCTATACTAGGTTCACAAGGGCCAAGTGTTTTTTTGGAAGTTTGTTCGTAAATTTTAACGTTTATTGGGTGGTAATTGGTATTAATTGTATTTTTAGAGATTATAGTCTTTTTTTTTGTGGCACAACTTAATAATAAAGTCGTTACTATAAATAAGCAGATTTTAAATAATAGTTTAAGTATCATCTATGCAATTTTACGATAAAAGTAAACAATTACGGTTTGTATGTAAAGGAGTTATAGTATTAATGCTTGTTTTAGGATTTTCATCTTTTACGATACATAAGTATTATTCAAGTATCACTAAAATACAAATTGATTCTAATGAGAAATTACTTAAAATGCACACCGCTATTTTTGCAGATGATTTTGAAAAGGTACTAAGCGAACGCTATCAATTAGAAGTAAATGATTTTTCTAAAATTTCAGAAGAACATAAACAAATAATAGCAACTTATATAAGTAAAAAAATAAAAATACAGACAAACAGAGCCCCATTAAAAATTACATTTTTAGGCTGTGAAGCCGAAAATCAATTAGTATATCTTTATTATGAAGCTCCTTACGAGGAAAAAGTACAACGTTTAGATATCGAAAACACCTTATTAATGGATGTATTTTCTAATCAGCATAATACTGTTGACGTAACTTTAGATTCAACCGTTAAAAGTGTACATTTAACATATCAAAATAATAAAAAAACGATATTCTTTTAAAAAGAACTCATGCGCATAACAATCAACACGTTCAAAAAAATAACAGTATTTACATTTTCAATTCTCAGTGCCATATCAATAGTTGCTCAGGAGGAAACGGAAACTGATCATACAGGGCATACCAATCAAAATAAATTTAAGCAATTGTATGATGAATTTGCAACTCCAAATGTATACAGAAACGCTTCTGGTGCTCCAGGACATCAGTATTATCAACAACAGGCAGATTATAAAATAAAAGTAAAGCTAACCGATCCTTCTGATGGATCGGAACCTAAATTAACGGGGACAGAAACCATTACTTATACCAATAATTCACCCGATAAATTAGATTTTTTATGGCTTCAACTCGATCAAAATAAGCGATCTAAAGACTCTAAAACACCACTTATTGAGGGAGATGTAATGAATCCATATTATAGACCGGCAAGTTTTACAGCAAAATTTTTGAAAGAGCGTTTTGATGGAGGCTTTAATATAGAAAAAGTTGCCAATGGTGCGGGTAAAGCTATGAAGTACTACATCAACCAAACCATGATGCGAATTGATTTGGATAGCCCATTACAGCCAGGAAAAAAGATTGAACTTAATATCGATTGGTGGTACACGGTAAATGAACACATACCAGGTGATGATAGATCGGGTTATGAATATTTTAAAGAGGATGGAAATAGAGCCTTTGTAATTGCACAATTCTATCCGCGAATGTGTGTGTATAATGATGTTGAAGGTTGGCAAAATGCCCAATTTTGGGGCGATGGTGAGTTTGCTTTGAATTTTGGAGATTATGAAGTAGAAATTACTGTTCCTAAAGACCACATGATGGAGGCTACGGGAGTACTTCAAAATAGAAAAGAAGTATATACACCAACGATGTTAAAACGTTATGAAGAGGCTAAGAAAAGTTTTGATAAACCAGTATTGTTAATAACACAAGCAGAAGCAGAAGTAAAAGAAAAGACTAAATCTAAAGAAGCAATTACTTGGAAGTTTGAAGCTGAAAAAGTGCGCGATTTTGGGTTTGCTACTTCTCGAAAATATATCCACGAAATGATGGCAGTTGATGTGTTAGGTAAAACGGTTATGGCAGTTTCTATGTACCCTAAAGAAGGTAATCCACTATGGGAAGAATATTCTACAAAAGCCGTAAAACAAACGTTACAAACATATAGTAACATGACTTTTCAGTACCCATATCATAAAGCCGTATCGGTAAATTTTAGACAAATAGGGATGGAGTATCCTATGATTTGTTGGAACTGGGGACGACCAAAAAACGGAAAATATACAGAAAGAGAACGCACCTCTACTATCGGGGTAATTATCCATGAAGTTGGGCATAATTATTTTCCAATGATAGTAAATAGTGATGAGCGCCAATGGGGTTGGATGGATGAAGGATTAAATTCTTTTTTAGAGTATTTAACACAACAAGAATTTGAACCTGGATTTCCTAGTAGGAGAGGACCAGCTAAAAATATAATCCCTTACATGAGTGGTGATCAAAGTGAAATTTCGCCAATTATGACACAGGCTGATAATGTAATTCAATTGGGTAACAATGCTTATGGAAAGCCGGCTACCGCTTTAAATATTTTAAGAGAAACGGTAATGGGGCACGAAATGTTCGATTACGCTTTTAAAGTGTATGCGAATCGTTGGAAATTTAAACACCCAACTCCTGAGGATTTCTTTAGAACAATGGAAGAAGCTTCAGGTATGGATTTAGACTGGTTTTGGAGAGGATGGTTTTATACTACAGATGTCGTAGATATCTCGGTAAAAGAAGTAAAAAATTATTATGTTTCGAATAAACCAAATGCATTTATACGCGACGTATTGCAAAAACGTAATATGAACGAAAGTGAATTGATTCCGTTGGTATTCGCTGTTTCGGAAGATAGTGAGGACTTTAAAGATGTAGATACTTCAAAAACGGTTACCGGAAATTCACAAAATTTGCAAGATTATTTGTTCGATAACTTTACCGCCGAAGAACGTGCAAAATTACAAGACCCTAAGTTTTTCTACCAAATAAGCTTCGAAAACAAAGGGGGACTAGTAATGCCTTTAATTGTAAAATATACCTATGCGGATAATACTACAGAAACGGTTCAATACCCTGCACGCGTATGGAGGAAAAATGATAAAGAAATTCAAAAAGTAATTCAGGCAACTAAAAAAATTATCAAAATTGAAGTCGATCCAGATGCTGTGACTGCAGATATTAATCCCGATAACAACGTATGGCCTAAGGAAGAGGTTAAAAGTAAATTTGATGCGTTTAAAGAACGTAAATAATAGGTTTTATGATGAATATTGAATATTTAAGATTTCCTATTGGAAAGTTTATAGCTCCTAAAGTTTATAGTTTAGAATTGTTAAAAGAATGGATTTCTGAGATAGCATCTTTTCCTAGTGACATTGCTAAATTGACTAAAGATTTATCCATTGAAGAGTTGAATTGGCAATACCGCCCAGGTGGATGGACTATAAAACAAGTAATACACCATTGTGCCGATAGTCACATGAATGCTTTTGTACGTTTTAAGCTAGCGTTAACCGAAGGTACACCAACTATTAAGCCTTATTTTGAAGGTGAATGGGCTGAGCTTAAAGATTCTTTATCGGATGATATTTCTCACTCTTTATTGCTTTTAGAGGGGCTTCATGGAAAATGGAGTTTGTTGTTAAAAGAATTGGTATTGGAGGAATTACTTTTAGAATACGTACACCCAGAACACGGTAAAAAGTTCACAATTCAAGAAACTATAGGTAGTTATGCTTGGCACGGAAATCACCATTTGGCACATATTGTGATCGCGTTAGAGAATAAAGGAAATAAATTTATAGAGGTCAGTAGTTAATTACATATAAATTCTGATTGATTTATTTTACCAGCTATGACCATTTTTGATATTAGATTATTGAATATAATGGATTTGCTCTGTGATCTATTTATTCTGAAACAGAATTCATTAAAATATCTGTTTAGATTATTATCACTGACCCAAGAATATGTTATTCTTATCCACGATTTCACTTGATGTATTATTGTGTGAAGAGCTTTATAGTTGAGACCTTTATTACTTTCTATTTGAGTAATATCATAGGCTTCAGCTATAGATCTATATCCTCTCCATTTATTAGTTGTTACTTTAGCACCTCTACTTATGTGGTTTGCAAATATATATTGTAAAAATTGTACAGAAAAATCCTCAATTCTCATAGTATACATCTCTTAACCTTTCTATATTCAGTACGTTTTACAGCTGTTATGGCTATCTTTTTCTTAGCATCATAGCTTCCCTACTATACCTTCATTCGTCCCTACAAAGACAATTTATCCACGTGGATATTCGTATCCATAGGGTTACACAATTAAGTTTCATTTTGATTGATGTTGTCTTCATCTTTCCTTGATGGCATTAAAGACTAAAATACAGATTAAGGAAAGTAAAACACAACTTGAATTACTTCGTAGGTCCAAGAAACTCTAAAGAGAAAAGACGCGTATTTCTTTTCTTATTATTAAAATTAGAATCCAAGTTTGAATCTAAAGAAGAATTATCTAGATATTTAGATGTAAGTGAATTAACAATTCGTCGTTGGACTAATATTTATAATCAATTCTGTTTAAAAGTGCTTTTGCATATTCCTTTAGTAGGCAAGAGACGAGAAGTTGTAACCTCAGTTATTTCAAAGAAATTAAAGAAGAAATTAGAAGCCACTATTAGACTTTAATGATGCTGTAAATTGGGTAGAGAAGTATTATGGAGTTAAAATTGAATACAACAGCTTAAGGACTTATATGAAACGTCACTTTAAAACGAAATTAAAAGTCCTTAGGAAGTCCCATTATAAAAAGACGAAAAAGCCATTGAGGTTTTTTAAAAAACTTCTCAATTGAATTAAATCAGATTAGAATCAGTTTAGATACGAATAACTGCACCGGTATTAATCTATACTTTCAAGACGAAAGTAGATTTAAATTAATGACACATATGAGCAGGTAATTTATAGCAAAAGGCATTAAATCATTAGTGAAATATCAACACGCTTTTAAAAGCACATATTTATATGGAAGTTTTTCGCGCATAGATGGCGATTCTTTTGGTTGTGAAATTGAAGGAACTATCAATGAGACATTTTATAAATATCTACCTCTATAAATAATAAACCTCAAATTGATTTGATAGTAATTTTAAATAAAAAAACCTCTAGAAAATAATTCTAGAGGTTTTTTCACAATGTATTGTATTTTAAATTATTTCAATTTAAAAGTAACTTTTCTTCTTAATTGTAAAGAAGTTTTAGAATCACCTGAAGGCTCTTCACCATTACCTTTATATGTTAAACGACTAGAAGCTATTCCTGAATCTAACAATAAGTCATATACTTTTTTAGCACGTCTAGTTGATAAATTTGAATTATAACTACTAGAACCTCTCTTATCTGCAAAACCTACTAACTCACCAGTTGCGCTTGGATTATTGTTTAAGTAAGTAATTAAGTAATTAACAGCATCAGATGAAAAAGTTGTTGGAGTTGCACTAGCAGTATTGAAATATACGTTGATGTAACCATCAGCTAATAATTTTTTAAGAGCATCTTCGTAACTTGTAGGAGTTACAGGTGCAACAGGAGCAGCTTGATTAGCATATTTTCTATCTAAAGCAGTTTCAAACTCATCAGGAATACCATTTCTGTTGTTATCAACAGTAATACCTTTTGTATTAACCGTTACACCAGAAACAGAACTAGGTTCTCTGTCTAAATAGTCAGCAACACCATCTTGATCACTATCCAACAGATCAGTCTCAATGTTAGCAATTTTTTCTTTCAAAGCCTCAATTTCAGAATTGTCAGTTATAGAATTAACCCAGTCAGCATGCTTTCCTTTTTTACCTAAAGCTATTTCTAAACCTAAAGTTGTAGTAAATAAACCACCATCAATAAATCCAGTATTTATAGGGTTTCCTTCCCATCCTAAATCTTGAGAAAGGTGACCTAATAAACTAATATCACCTTTAAGAGATATTCTTTCTGATAATTTTAATTGAGGTGAGATACCGACAATTAAATTTCCTAACCAATCTAAATCATCAACCTGTGGATTTTCAACATTATTAACAGATATACCTGCTCCAATATGAAAAAGAATTCCAGCATTTTTCCACCAAGTGTTTCTGATATCCAATAAGTTTGTCAAGTTAGAAACTAACTGTAAGGAACCTCTATAGTATTGGTTGTCAAATTCAGCAGATCCGTTGTCATTTTCTAAGCTGCTGTAACCTATATCACCCATAAAACCAATTTTTGGGTTAATCATATACCTCAAACCAGCATTTACGGTAATAAATTCAGGAGTATCTGAAGAAAATCCAGGGTTAAAAGTTCTAAAAAACTTGTTTGCACCAGCGTCTAAACTAATAGACCATTTGTTGTAATCTACTTCCTGTGCTACCATCATGGTCGGAAGTATAGAGATTAATAGTAAGAGTTTTTTCATGATTTATGTTTTAAAATAAAAATCAAATGTAAAAAAAAATCTTTGTTTAAGCTTAATTATCTATTTAATTTATTAATTAAAAATACATTGTTGAAAAATTAGTTTATTTAACTGCTAATAAATTTATTACATTTGTCGAAATTCAAATTTTAATGATCAAAAATATTTGTTGCATAGGTGCAGGTTATGTAGGCGGGCCAACAATGGCAGTCATAGCAAATAAATGCCCACATATTAAAGTTAATGTTGTCGATTTAAATAAGCAACGTATTCTAGATTGGAATGATGAAGATCTAGATAAACTACCCATATATGAGCCTGGTTTGTCTACTATTGTAAGTAGAAACAGGAATAAAAACCTTTTCTTTTCAACTGATGTTGATAAAGCAATTCAAGAAGCAGATGCCATATTCATTTCTGTAAATACACCTACAAAAACTTATGGTGTTGGTAAAGGTATGGCTGCTGATTTAAAGTATATTGAATTGTGTGCAAGGCAAATAGCTAAAGTGGCTACCTCAGATAAAATTATAATTGAAAAATCGACGCTTCCTGTTCGTACAGCAGAGGCTATCAGTAATATATTAAAAAACACGGGTAACGGAGTTAATTTTCAAATTCTTTCCAATCCTGAGTTCCTTGCGGAAGGTACAGCTATAGATGATCTATTTAACCCAGATAGGGTGCTAATAGGAGGAGAAGATACAATTAAAGGAAGAGAAGCAATTAATAAGTTAACCGAAGTCTATGCAAACTGGTTGCCTAGAGAAAAAATATTACAAACCAACGTATGGTCTTCTGAATTGTCAAAATTAACTGCTAATGCATTTTTAGCGCAACGTGTGTCTTCAATAAATGCCATGTCTGAATTATGTGAACACACAGGTGCAGATATCAGTGAAGTTTCTAAAGCTATAGGTACAGATTCGAGAATTGGATCAAAATTTTTAAAAGCTTCCGTTGGCTTCGGAGGGTCCTGCTTTCAAAAAGATATTTTGAATTTAGTGTACATTGCCAAAAGTTACGGTTTAGATGCTGTAGCTGATTATTGGGAGCAAGTGATTTTGATGAATGATCATCAAAAAAGAAGATTTGCATCTAATATCGTTAAAACATTATTCAATACAGTTTCGGGAAAAAAAATAGCGATTTTAGGTTGGGCCTTCAAAAAAGATACTAATGATACGAGAGAATCATCGGCCATATATGTTGCGGATGAACTTTTAAATGAAAGGGCTGAGTTAAAAATTTATGATCCTAAGGTAAAAGAGTCGAAAATCTTGAATGATTTAAATTATTTAAACACTCGATCATCACAAGATAATATCAATCTAATTACGACTCTAAATGATCCATACGAAACCTGCAAAGCTACCCATGCGGTTGCTGTATTAACAGAATGGGATGAGTTTAAAGCGTATGATTGGAAAAAAATATATGATTCTATGTTAAAACCGGCTTTTATATTTGATGGGCGTTCTATTTTAAATGTACAAGTTCTTGAGAAGATTGGTTTTAAAGTTTATTCAATCGGAAAAGGGAATTAAATGGAATCTATAAAACATGTTATACTTACAGGAGGAGTGGGTAGTCGCCTTTGGCCTTTGTCTAGAAAAAGCTGTCCTAAACAGTATATAAAACTTTTTAACGGTAAATCACTGTTTGAGTTGACGTTGAAAAGAAACCTTAAAACCGCAGATAAAGTAATTGTAGTTGGCAATGTGGATAATTACCACTTAAGTAATGAAATTGTTGAAAAACTAGAGGTGTCACCTACTAACATTATAGAGTCAACACCAAGGAATACTGCAGCCGCTATTGCATTTGCCGCATTTGCTGCTAGTGAAAATGATATATTAATTGTAACTCCTTCAGACCATATAATTCAAAAAGAAGAGTTGTATGAAGAAGCGATTAAAAAAGCAATCGTATTGGCTAAAAAGGGCAATATTGTTACTTTTGGAATTATGCCGTTAAAACCAGAAACGGGATATGGGTATATCGAGTATAAAAATAATGATGTATTATCTTTCAGGGAGAAACCCAATAAGGAAACTGCTGAAGAGTTTATAGAAAAAGGAAATTTTCTGTGGAATAGCGGTATGTTTTGTTTTCATGCCACTGTTTTTTTAGAAGAACTTAAAAAATATGAACCCCAGGTCTATAAAACAGCTAAGTTGGCTTGGGATAATTCAACTGAAGGGCAGTTAAATTTAGAAGATTCAAAAAAAATACCTTCTATTAGCATTGATTATGCAGTAATGGAGCGTAGTAAAAAAATTAAGGTTGTTCAGGGATTATTTGAGTGGTCAGATTTAGGATCTTTTGAGGCAGTTTATGATTACTTAAAGTCAAATGGGCATGATGTGGATGAAAATGGAAATATGGTTATAGGTACAGGTAAGTACACTTCTTTTTTAGGAATAAAGAATAGTATTTTTATTAGTACAGAAGATGCCAATTTGATACTACAAAAAGAAAAAGCGCAAGACGTTAAAAAAATATACAATGCTTTGAATAAAGTAAATTCGAGATTAATAGATTGATTTTATTATAAATATATAGTTTTTATGGATAATAAAAGCAAATCCTTAATAAAGAGTACAATTATATACTCTATAGGAAACTTTGGGTCAAAAGTTTTAAGTTTTGGGCTTATACCTCTTTACAGCTATTATTTAACGAAAGAAGAATTTGGCTATTATGATTTAGTCGTTTCTACAATTGTTTTACTTGTTCCTCTCATTACATTACAACTTTCAGATAGTATTTTTCGTTGGCTATTAGATAATAAAGATGATATTAAAATTCAAAAAACAATAGCCACGAGTGCTTTTACTTTCGTACTCTTTAATTCTTTGTTAGCATTTTTAATTTTGATAGGAGTTTCTTTTTTCGCTGATATCGAATTTTTGTTAACTATTTTAGTATTGCTAATTACCACTATATTTTATGGAATGATACAGCAATTTACTAGGGGACTATCTTATTCTAAATTTTATGCAATTAGTGGTGTAATGCTAACTTTTTCGCTGTTAACATGCAACCTATTATTTCTGTTTTTTTTTAAACTTAAAATAGAGGCTTTATTTATTTCATCTATATTATCTAATATAATTTCTATTTCTTTTTTAGCCTATAAAACAAATTTTTTTAAATTTTTAAACTTTGATTATTTAAAACTTAAAACGTTAAAGGAAATGCTTTATTATTCTTTACCATTAGTTCCGAACACGCTTAGTTGGTGGCTTATAATGTCAGCGAATAAATATATTATAGTACTAAATTTAGGTGAAGAATCTTTAGGACTATTTAGTTTGGCTAATAGATTTCCAGCCTTGTTGGTAATGGTAAGCTCAATTTTTTTATTGGCTTGGCAAGAGAGTGCAATTACAGTATTTAATGATCAAGATAAAGACAAGTTTTTTTCTAAAATATTTAATAAGTTATTTCGTGCACAATTTTCGTTGGTCATTCTTTTAATTTTAACTTCAGAATTTTTAGTCAAGTATATAATTTCAAGTTCTTTTTATGAATCCTGGAAATATTTACCGTTACTTTATTTGGGTGCCGTTTTTTCATCTTTTTCAGCGTTTTATGGTTCAATCTATATCGGTGCAAAGGACACAAAAGGAGCTTTGTATACTTCTGTTATAGGAGGTATTACTAATGTTGTTTTATCTTTTGTTTTTGTGAGATATATTGGATTATTTGGTGTATGTGTTGCAAATTGTTTAAGTTTTGTTGTTTTATTTGTGTTAAGATTTTTCAATACAAAAAAATATGCAAATATTAATTTACATATTTCAAAAGTTTTAACAGCTGTTTTTTCGGTATTGTTTTCATTAGCAGTTGTTTATATAAATAAACTACAATTAAGTATAACAATTATAATCGTTACATCAATTCTTATATTTTACATTAATAGAAAGGATTTATTAACACTTCTTAAACAAATAAAAAGATGATTTCTGATAATCTACTAAAGATAAAGCAGCTTGGTGATCTAATAACAGAAAAATTAACTCCATTAATTGATAAAGATTATGTGTTACTAGATGTTCCCAATCATAGGAATACTGGTGATAATCTTATATGGGAGGGTGAGTTAGAATTTTTAAAATCGCTACCATATAATAAGTTATATGGTGCTAATCACTCCTGCTACGATAGAAATAAGGTACCCTCTGATTCTATAATATTATTACATGGAGGAGGTAATTTTGGAGATTTGTATAGATCGTCTCAAAATCTAAAATTACAAGTAGTTGAGGAGTTTAAAAATCAAAGAATTATCATTTTTCCACAAACAGTGTTTTATAAGAATGAAGATAATTTTAAAAACGATATGAAATTTTTTAGCTCTCATAAAGACTTGTACTTGTGCGTTAGGGATACGGTTTCGTATGAAATGTTAAGGCCTTATTTCAAAGATACTAATCTTCTTTTATTACCAGATATGGCTTTTTGTTTGAATTTGTATAATGAAATACATAAGAGAGTTAATGATAGAATACTTTATTTAAAGAGAACTGATGCTGAGTTAAATAATGATGATCAAATTAATACCTTATTATTAAAATATAAAGGTAAAAAAATAGATGTTTCTGATTGGACTTCTTACAGTAACAATAAATTTATAAACAGGTTTATTTTATATAAAGATGAATTTTTTGTTAGATTAAGTCGTTTTTTATTAAAAATTAAAGCTCTAGCATGGTTGGCAGATAGTGAGTTTGGAATGAACTCAAAACTTAGTAGAAAAAAACATATAAATAACGGAATACAGTTTATCAATAGATATGATACAGTAATTACTACAAGATTACATGGGTTAATACTTTCATTATTATTGGATAAGGAGATTGTGCTTTTAGATAATTCTTATGGGAAAAATTCTAATTATTACAAGACGTGGTTAACGGGTTTTGACAATATAACTTTATTAAAAAAGAATGTCTAGTACTTTACCTTTTGTTTCTGTACTTATACCGTGTTATAACGCAGAGTCTTACATTGAAAGTTCAATTAGGTCTGTAATGAATCAGACTTATAAAAATATTGAAATTGTAGTTATTAATGATGGCTCAACCGACAAGACTAAAGAGGTTTTATTAAAATTATCAAAAGAAGATATTAGAATCGAATACTATGAAAATGAATGTAATTTAAGATTAGTAAAAACTTTAAATAAAGGCTTAAATTTATGTACAGGTGAATTTATTGCTAGAATGGACGCAGATGATATTTGTTTTCCAAATCGTTTAGAAAAACAAGTATCTTTTTTACAGACTAATAAGGACGTTGCTATTTTAGGCTCCGCTATCGAAATTTTTGGTGAAAACGTAAAAAACATTATTATCAAACAACCTCAATTAGATTCAACAATTAAGTCTAAAATGTTTGTTGCGAGTCCATTTCATCACCCTACTGTTATGTTTAATATGAGAGTGTTAAAAAAAGAGCATCTTTTTTATGATGAAAACTATTTTAGAATTGAAGATTATGAACTTTGGATAAGACTACAAGGATTGAATTACAAATTTGCTAATTTAAAAGAGCCTCTCTTAAAATATAGAATTTTAAGTAATAGCGAATCAAAGTTACTCCAAAAAAACGTAGATGTTAAAAATAATTTATTATTTGATATTTTAAATAATTTATTTTTCATTAAAAATATTGATATAAATAAAGCTCTTTTAGAGAAATATGTATTATTACTTAATAGAGCTAATTTTAGTAAAATTAGTGTGAGTGGTGTTTTTAAGGTTTTTGATTATTTAGAATATATATATATTGATAAAGATTTTCAAAAACATTTTTATCAAAGATGGTTAGCCTTTTTTGTTTATTCAGTAAAAACATTAAAAATTAAGTCTATAACATGTATGCTCTTTAGTAAAAGAACATACAAGAGTATTTATTATTTTTTAAAAACAAAATATGATTAAAATTTTTATTTATTTAATATCATTTTTAATTGTATTTAATTTTCCGCTTCCTTTTGTTTATAATTCGGCATTATTAGGGGTGTTGTTATCGTTGCCTTTTTATGGCACTAAAAAAAATATTGATGGACTAATTAAAATTATAAGATCAAAACAATTTAAGGCTATAGCATATTCATATATATTTATTTCAATTTATGCTGCTGTATGGACCATATCACACAACGCTAATGATTTTAGTATTATCAAAGGCTACTTACTGGTATTATTTTTAATTGTATCTTTTATTTTAATTTATCCATTAGTAATTAATTATACTGGCGATAATTGGAATACTCAGGCTCATAAAATAATAAATTTATTATTAATATTATTTTTAGTTCAATCAGTTATTCAAATATTAGCATTTGTATTTCCATCTTTTGCTGAAATAATTAGGTCTTTTCATAAAATAGAATTTATTACTGATGATAGAAACAGATTTATTAAATTTAGGGCATTGGCATTAACAGGTAACCCCTTTTTTTCATTGGCATCGGGTTATTGTCTGATTTTTGTTTTTTTCTTTTACCTCCTTTCAATAAAAAAGATAACTTTCTCATTAATTAAGTTTATTCTATTATTGATAGGCTCTTTTTTTTCAGGAAGAACTGCTTTTATAGGTGTTTTAATAGGTGGTTTACTATATTTATTTAATTCAGATAAATCTGTTTTTAGGCAAAGTATTAACTTATTAAAGTTGATTTTTATTTTAATTATTTTTTTGATATTTCTATATGATTTTTTGCCCTCAGGTATAAAAAATATTGTAGATTCAACTTTTTTACCATGGTTGTTTGAGTTTTATTATTCCTATAAAAATGAGGGGACTTTGACAACAACATCCAGTAATCACTTGATAGATAGGATGTATTACTTACCTACATTAGAAACATTTTTTTTAGGAGACGGTAGGTATTCTAACGCAGATGGTAGTTATTATGGGTATACGGACGCTGGTTATATGAGAAATATTTTGTTTTATGGTATTTTGGGTTTTTTAATTATTTTATTTTTACAATTCAAAGCAGCTTTCACTTTATTTAAGTTTAGGAATACTCCAAAATTCTTCTTTATAATAACTATTTTTACCATGTTAATTTTACATATAAAAGGAGATGTATTAATGCATAGCCCTATGGCTTCTTTGCTTTTTAGTGCTATTATTTTAACCAGTTTTAGTGAAAACCAAAAATTATTATAATGATTTTTTTACATGTAGGCGAAAGTATCTCAGGGGGAGGAGCAGGTACAGTTCTTAGAGAAACGGTTGAAATATTAAAAAAAAATGATACGATAAACACTCATAAAGTATTAGTAAGAAAGTCTAATTTTTATGAAAATAAAATTGATTATACATTTTCAAAACCACCAACTTCAAAATTCAAATTTGTAGACCAGATTTTCTCGATTAAAAATTTTGTAGCGATTAATAAAGTATTACAATCACTTCAACCTGACGTAATACATATTCAAAGTCTTGGCAATTTGTCTCCATCTATTTTTCTTGCTCTTAAAAAGTATAAAAATAAAAATAGGGTAACAATATTTCAAACAGTCCATACTTTTGAGTATTTATGTTCACATAGTGCTGGGTATGATTATTTAAAACAAAAAAAGTGTACAGACTGCGCAACAAATTTATATAAATTTAAAATTTTTGCAAGAAGGTGTAGTAGATTAGGCTTTATTCATTCATACGCTAAAGGCTTAACTTCTTTTTTGTATTCTAATTTTGTTAAAAATAATTTGATAGATCAAATCATCACCCCATCGAATTTTCTCAGAAAAAAAATGCTTTTGCACCCTGAAATAAAATCAATTGAAGTTTTGTACAACCCTGTAAAATCAAATAACCAAATAAAGCTTAATAATAATACTAAATTACATAATAAATTTAGATTTGTTTTTTTTGGAAGGCTCTCAGAAGAAAAAAATATTGAATGTATTATCGAAGCTTTTAGTATAGCTGTTAAAGAGAATCCATTTTTTGAATTAGTAATAATAGGTAGCGGTCCTCAAGAGAACAAATTAAGAAAATTAACTGATAAACTAGCTCTTACAGAAAAGATTATTTTTAAAGGGTTTTTAGAAAAGAAAGCACTAACAAGGGAACTTTTGAATTGTAATGTTTCGATTTTATCATCTAAATGCTATGAAACCGCTTCGATGGTTGTTTTGGAATCTATCCAGTACAACTTATTACCAATAGTCTGTGACCATGGAGGCATGAAAGAGATGGTTGAATCTGTTGGTGTAGGGCTTAAGTTCATGGATGGTGATATTTATGAATTATCAAAAAAAATGAAAGAATCATACATAAATAATAAAAAAACAAAAAGTGAACTGTTTGAAATTAGAGATAAAGTTTTGTTTGATTATGGTGATTTATCCTACTTTATAAATTTAAACAAAATTTATAATAAGAGATTATTTGGTGCAGACCAATTAAGTTAAGAATAGTGTAAAAGATTAATTTTTATGATTGACCTTGTTAGTGTTATAATGCCATCATATAATTCTGAATTTTTTTTAAAGGAATCTATTGAGAGCGTTGTAAATCAGACCCATTCAAATTGGGAAATGATTATCGTTGATGATTGTTCAAAAGATAAAAGCGTTGATATTGTTAAAGAGTTTATTAAAAAAGATTCTAGAATACAATTAATTGTAAATTCAGTTAATGAAGGGGCCGCGGTTTCGAGAAATAAAGCCATTAAACAGGCAAAAGGTGATTACGTAGCTTTTTTAGATTCTGATGATTTATGGTTAGAAACAAAATTGTCTGATCAATTAGATTTTATGGTTAATAATAATTATAGTTTTACTTATACGTACTATGATCAAATAGATGAACTTAACCTTTTTCTAAAGAGCGTGAATAAAATGCCCATCAAAGTGAATTACTTGGATACAATAAAGCATAACAAAATAGGTTGTTTGACGGTTATTTTTAAAAAAGATGCATTCAATGATTATTTTATGCCTCAGATTAGAAAGAGACAAGATTTTGGACTTTGGCTAAAATTACTTAAGCAAAGTGAATATGCTTATTGTTTACCAAAAACACTTGCAAAATACAGGATTAGAGAGAATTCAATTAGTAGAAATAAACTATCATTAATTAAATTTCATTGGGAACTATATAGGAATATAGAAAACCATTCTATTGTTAAATCAATATATTACATAAGTTATTTAATTTTATCAAAGCTTTATGAAAAGCTTCAGTAAACTGTGATTGTTGACAGTTTTTAGATTAGAATTACAGATAAGTTTAATTTGAGTTTGTAAATAGAATAGATGAATTTTTTTATTCAGAATAAATAAGTTTTGTATTATTAGTTATAGATGGAGAAAATTAAGATTATTGTTTTCGTAAATTCAGATTGGTTTTTTTTAATGCATATATTCCCTATTATAAATTCAGTTAAAAGAGATGGATTAGATATTTACATTCTAACTTCAAATACAGGGAAAAAGCAAGAAATAATAGATCACGGATTTTATTTTGAAGAGCTCAAAATAGATCGAAAAGGAGCAAATTTATTTACGGAATTTAAAACGATACTAAATATTTTTAGGGTATACAGGAAAATAAAACCAGATATAGTTCATCATATTACCATAAAGCCAATAATTTACGGAAGCCTAATTGCAAGCTTATTTAAGATGAAAGTAATAAATACCGTATGTGGTTTAGGGTATAGTTTTGGTGAATCCTTGGTTAGTTTTAAAAGCTACATAGCCCATTATGGCTATAAATACGCACTTAGTTATTCTAAAAGTTATAGTTTTTTTGAAAACAGTAACGATCGCAACTTTTTTTTAGAAAAAAACAGGATTAAAAAAGATATTCAAAATAAAGTTGTGAATGGAGTAGGCGTAAATCTTCAAAAATATACCCCTTTAAATTCCTTGAATAACAAAAATAAAATAATTATCACATTGGCATCAAGGATGCTATGGGAAAAAGGTATAGAAGAATTTGTGGAAGCAGCAAAAATTATGCATGACGACTATTTTGGACGTATAGAATTTAAGATATACGGAAAAATTGATGATGGAAATCCTGGGGCTATACCCTCTGATTATTTAGAGTCAATAAATAAAAAGGATTACATTAAATGGTATGGATTTGAGAGTAATATGATATCGGTGTTTAAAGCATCGGATATTATAGTGCTCCCTTCTTTTTATAGAGAAGGTTGCCCAATGGTATTAATGGAAGCATGTGCCATGGGATTGCCAATTGTTACCACCGATTCTGTTGGCTGTAGAGAATGTGTAGATGAAGGGGTAAATGGTTTTAAAATACCCATAAAATCAGCCGCAGCCTTAGCTATAGCATTAGAAAAGTTAATAGTAGATAAGGAGCTTCGTGTTAAAATGGGTAAAGCGTCACGCTTAAAAGCAGAACGAGATTTTGACCAAGCCAATATAATTAAAGATTACACTAACGTTTATACTAAAATATTAGGTTTATAAAATGTTCAATTCGGCGTTCAACATAATAGTATTGGGGATAATTTTTTTTCTGGTTTTTTTAAGACTAAAATCAATAAAAAACCACACTCTTTTAGGGCGCAATTTTATTTATCTATTTACTGTAGAGCATTTTAGTGTCACTTTTATTTTTGCTTTCTTTTTAGATCGTTTTACCACAATAAATGATCCTCAGCGCTTTTATGCTATAGCTCAAAATAGTAGTAGTTGGTTTCAACTCTTTGGGTTTGGAAATTCGTTTATGTCTTTTTTAGCATTTCCTTTAGTTAAAATAGGATTAACCATAGAGACTTGCTTTTTTGCGTTTTCATTTTTTGGATGGCTAGGGTTTATGAAATTGTTTAAGCTTTTGGAGATTGGAAATATAAAAAAAATTCATTTGTATCATTTGTTTTTTTTTCTGCCTTCAATCCATTTATGGACATCATCATTAAGTAAGGAGCCGTTATTGCTATTTCTGATAGTTCAAATAATTTATTTTTGTTGTTATTTAAAAGAAAGTAAAAAAACTTTTTTTATCATTTCACTTATTTTAATATTATTCATAAGACCCCATGTTTTCATTATCATGTTTAGCGTTTTTATGGTATTATATCATTTTAGAATTCAAAAATTTAGTCGTTCATGTTTATTTTTGTTAGTCTTATTAGGGCTAGGGTTGTCTTTGGTTTTAATAAAATATTTTTTAAAAATAGAGATCTCTTCTATTAGTTCATTGATAAGTCATTTAATTAAGGTATTTGAAAGTCAATCAATCTTGGGGCGCTCGGGAATAAGTATAATCGAGACTAATTTTCTTGAACGGATTTTATACCTGCTATTTATGCCACTTCCAATATTATATAAAACAGAATCCGTATTTCAAATGTTTGCCTCAATCGAAAACTTATATTATGTAGTTGTTTTTGGGTACTTGATTTTTCAAGCCATAAAACTTAAAACAAATGTTATCGCTAATAGCTTTGATGTACTATTTACTCTTGTTAATGCTATATTAATGATGTTTTTTTTTGCGAGTTATCTTTATAATTTAGGGCTTGGAAATAGGATGAGAATAATGATTTATCCGTTTCTATTTTATTTTCTTATTAAAAATTTAAATCCAACAAAATCTCAGGGAACCTTTAAATAGTAATTGATTATTGCTATTAGGATAAGTATTGTTAATTTCACACTCTAAAGAATAACTCTAAATTATAGCAAAGTGATTAAAAACTACATTTTAATAGTTCTATACTTTTTATTTTCATCTATAGCAACCTTAGTTGCTATACCGCAAACGTTAAAAGTTTTTAAAGGTAAAAAATTATTTGACGCTCCGGGAGGAAGAAAATTACATAAAGAGCGTACTCCATCCATGGGAGGAGTAGGTATATTTTTCGGGTTTGTTATTGTTGCCATAACTGTGGTGACAGACAATTCCCTTAAAGGCGTTAATTACTTATGGTGTGCTATGTTAATATTGTTTTTTACAGGTTTGAAGGATGATTTAATCCCAATGAGATCGGTAAATAAATTTATAATCCAAATTTTTTCAGCTTCATTGGTAGTTGGGGTTACTAATATTAGTGTTATGTCATTATATACTATAGGGCAAGATATTTATATAGAGACCTTTCCAGAGTGGTTTTCGTTTTTCTTTTCAGTATTTTTTATCGTAGCTTTTACTAATGCTTATAACATGATTGATGGTATCGATGGGTTAGCGGGTAGTTTAGCAGCATTATTGTTAACTGTTTTTACTGTATGGTTTGGATTAAATGAATTTTGGGTTGAATCATTTTTAACAGTTTGTATGTTAGGAGCAGTTAGTGGTTTTTTATATTTTAATTGGTGTCCTGCAAAAATTTTCATGGGTGATACAGGCTCTTTAGTAGTTGGTTTTTTCTGTGCTTTTGTAATGATACTTTTTTTAAATAAAAATGAATTAGTAGCTTCTACTAGTTTGTTTAAAATCAATTATTCCGTAGGTTTAATAGCTTCCATATTTGTGTATCCTATTTTTGATGTAATGCGAATTTTTTCAATACGATTAAAAGCAAAGCGATCTCCATTTTCACCGGATAAACTTCATATACATTTACTGCTTTCTCGATTGGGTTTAAATCATCCTCAAATTGTAGCAGTAATAATTTTGTATACTTTCTCGATGCTAGGGATATATGTTTTGTTGAGTTTGTTACATATCAATGAAGTGCTCATGATTATCATAATTTTTTCAATATGTTTCTTCTGTAGTTATATTTTGAAAAGAAAAATAGAAAAATTTAAAAAAGATAAAAAAATGATTCTTCTACCTAAAATAAATAAAAAATAGTTACAATTAGTTAATGAGCTAGATGGGGTGTCTTTTTTGTTAAATTTACTTACATTTGCAACTTTAAAATTAGAATTAAATGAGTAAAGTATTATTGATTTTAACTGTTTGTTCAGTTATTCTAACATCTTGTGCTTCAAAAAAGAATATTATTTTGTTTCAGGATATTGAAACATATGATTCTAAACAAGATACAACAAGTAGTATAGTTAAAATTAAAAATAATGACCTGTTGTCTATTATAGTTTCATCTGCCGACAGAAAATCTGCAGCTCCATTTAATTTACCCGCTATTTCCAGATCAAATTCAGATATTACTCGTATTAATTCTCCAGAGCGATTACAAACCTACTTGGTTGATAGCAATGGTGAGATTGAATTTCCTATTTTAGGCGCTTTAAATTTAAAGGGTAAAACGACCATAGAAGCTAGGGAATTTATTAAATCAAAATTATTGAAATACATAAAAGACCCTATAGTTAATTTAAGGATAACCAATTTTAAGGTCTCTATAATGGGAGAGGTAAGAAGCCCAGGTGTTTATACAATAACTGATGAAAGAATTACAGTATTAGAGGCATTAAGTATGGCGGGTGATATGACTATTTTTGGTAAAAGAAAAGATGTTTTAGTGATTAGAGAGGAAAACGGTGTTAAAACATATAATAAATTAGACTTTACTAATAAAAATATATTAAGTTCTCCTTATTATTACTTGCAACAAAACGATGTTATTGTTGTTTCTCCTAATGGAGCTCAAGTACAATCTTCTGCATCAAATAGAAATGCAGGATTATACGTTTCTATAGCAGGGGTTATTATTACAGTTATTTCAATACTTACGCGTTAATAAATAATGGATCAATCAACATATTCAACTCAGGATGATAATTTTTCAATCCAAAGAGAATTAAAAAAATATAGTATTCATTGGAAGTGGTTCTTGTTTTCAGCTATATTATTTGTATTAATTGGTGGCTTGTATCTAAAAAAAACAGCTCCTATTTATAATTCTATTTCTACTATTTTAATTAAAGACAATGAAGAAGGTAGGGGGCTTTCTGAGTTGGCTGCATTCAGCGATTTAGCAGGGCTTTCTGGTGGTAATAATGATATTGATGATGAAGTTGATATCATAAAATCAAAAACAATTATTGCTAAGGTAATTGGCGATTTAAATTTAAACATTAACCAGTATGCTAAAAAAGGACTTAGGCTTGTAGATTTATATGGTACGTCACCTATAGATGTGAATTTTAGATTTTCAAATTTGAGTAGAACTAACTTTAAAGATGATTTTGGTCCTTTTTTTGTAGAAATTCTTTCAAAAGATAAATTCAAATTTATTGATGAGGGAATGTCCACAGAAAAAGAATTTAATTATGGAGATAAAATAAATCATCAGTTAGGAGAATTTCATATAACAAAATCTCTTTTTTTTGAAAATAATATATCTTCTGAAGATGCTGTAAAAAAGATAGAAGTTTCTATCAAAAACATTGAGAATTCGGCGTTAGATTACCAAAAAGAAATATCCGCACGGGCAAAAAGCAAAAGAAGTAGCTTAATTGATATTTCTTTAAAATCTTCGAATAAAACAAAAGCATTTGACTTTATTAATACGCTAGTAGAACAATATAATAAAGAAGCAATAAGTGATAAAAATTTGGTTTCCAAAAATACGATTGAATTTGTTGATGATAGATTAGCTCGAATATCGAATGAATTAAACATTGTTGAAACAAATAAAACAAATTTTAAAAAGGGTAATAAACTTACAGATATAAAAGCAGAAGCACAGTTGTTTATAGATCAGGTAGGGGGCTCTCAGAAAAGTATTCTTGAAAACGAAACGCAAATAGATTTAAATAATTCTATTTTAAACTATTTAAAAAACCAAACAGGTGAGTTTTCGTTACTGCCAGCTAATATTGGTTTAAATAATCAATCTATTAATCAGTCAATCATCAGCTACAATGAGTTAATACTTGAAAGGAAACGTTTATTAGAAAGTTCTACTGAATTAAATCCGTTAGTAAAGGATTTAACCTATAATATAATTACGATTAAGGCTAATTTGTTAGAAGCGTTAAAAAATCAAAAGAAAAACCTAGAGGTTGTTAAAAAAGAATTAAATAAACAACAATCTAAAATTAATACAAGAATGTCTTCTATTCCAGGAATAGAAAAAGACTTTAGAGTTATTGAAAGACAACAACAAATTAAAGAAAATTTATATTTGTTTTTGTTAAAGAAGAGGGAGGAAGTTTCTATATCAATGGCTGTAACAGCACCTCCTGCCAAGGTTATCGATAGGGCTTATAGTTCTCAGTATCCTGTAGCTCCTCAAAAGAAAATTATTATATTAGCATCTTTGCTTTTAGGCTTGTTATTACCTTTTGCTATAATTTATATTAAAGATTTATTAAATACAAAAGTTAACGATAAATCTGATGTTGAAGAATACTTGAAAGATACACCTGTTCTCGTTGAAGTGGGAAGAATAAAAAAAGGCAATACAGATATACTTCAAGTTAACGATAGGTCAGTTTTAGGTGAGTCTTTTAGGATTTTAAGAACGAACTTAAATTATTTAGTTAAAAATAAAAAAAGAGCCGGTAAAGCTATTAGAGTATTTGTAACCTCTACAGTAAAAGGAGAGGGAAAAACTTTTATATCTTTTAATACGGTATTAGCTTTGGCCGATACTAAGAAAAAGATTTTAGTTGTTGGTGCTGATATTCGAAATCCTCAACTTCACAGGTATTTACAAAACAATAAAAATCAAAAAGGTTTGTCGGAGTATTTGTATGATGATGGCCTAACTTTTTCAGATGTTGTTAATAAGATCGAATTCAATAATAATGAAATTGATTATGTGACCTCAGGTAGAATACCACCTAACCCATCAGAACTTTTAATGAATGGTAGGTTAGATGTATTATTAGATGAAGTGGATGACTATTACGATTATATTATAGTAGATACCGCTCCAACAATGTTAGTTACAGATACTCAAATTATATGTGAATCAGCTGATGTTACCATATATGTGGTACGATCAGGTTATACCGAAAAAGAATTACTTAGTTATTCCAAAGGCCTTAAAAAAGATGGTAAAATCAAAAATATGGCTGTGGTTTTGAATGATGTGAAAGAAGATAAAATTGGTTATGGTTACAGTTACGGTTATGGAGCTAAAGAGAAATCTTTACTCGACAAGTTGTTAAGAAGGTAAAATAGTTCATCTTTTATAATTACTGTAATGGTTGCTAAAACCATATATTTGCACAAATTTTAAATTATGATAGCTTTAGGTAAACACCATGAATTAGAGATCGATAGAGAGCGTATTCCTGGTTTGTATTTAATTAATGAAGATGGAGATGAAGTATTACTTCCTAATAAATATGTGCCCGAAACCTTTGAAATTGGGGATAAATTAAATGTTTTTGTTTATTTAGATCATCAAGAACGGCCCGTAGCAACTACTATAAATCCCTTTGTCACAGTTAATAAATTTGCTTATTTAAAATGTGTAGAAGTTTCTGAAATTGGAGCTTTTTTAAATTGGGGTTTAGAAAAGCACTTATTTGTTCCTTTTAAAGAGCAAGCTTTTAAGATGAAGAAAGGCGGCAGTTATTTAATTTATTGTTATTTGGATGATAAAACCGATCGTTTAGTGGCCTCTTCAAAAACTAATCGCTTTTTAAATAACGATTTAGTTTTATTATCTTCTTATGATGAAGTTGATCTTATAGCATCTCACCCATCCGATAAAGGATGGAATGTAATTGTAAATCAAAAGCATATAGGATTGGTTTATGCCGACGAAATATTTCAGAAAATTACTGTAGGTGATAAAATGAAAGGTTTTGTGAAAAAAGTACGATCCGATAATAAAATAGATATTACTCTTCAGAAACATGGTTTTAGAGCAATAGAGCCGAATGCTCAAATTGTTCTTAATATGCTTAAGGCCGAAGGAGGTTTTATTGCATTGCATGATAAATCCTCTCCTGAAGATATAAAACAGATATTACAGCTTAGTAAAAAGAACTTTAAAAAGGCTATAGGAACTCTTTATAAGCAACGTAAAATTAAAATCGATTCCGACGGTATAAGCTTAATAGAAAGGTAATCTTAACTTTTTCCTTACAACTTAATTAACCTTACCAAATCATATAGTTACTTTTTAGTAAATAAACAATGTATCTATTATATTTGCACAAATTTTAGATACTAAATAAACCAATAAATAATGGCAAATTATTTTAATACACTTCCACTTAGAGAACAATTAGATCAATTAGGTAAATGTAGATTTATGGATTCTTCAGAATTTTCTGAAGGTATAAAGGCATTAGAAGGTAAAAAAGTTGTAATCGTTGGTTGTGGAGCTCAAGGATTAAACCAAGGATTGAATATGAAAGATTCTGGTTTGGATATTTCTTATACGCTACGTGACGCAGCTATTGCAGAAAAGCGTCAATCTTATATCAATGCAACCGAAAATGGATTTAATGTTGGTACTTATGAAGAATTAATTCCTACAGCAGATTTAGTAGTTAATTTAACTCCGGATAAGCAACACACTGCAGTAGTTAAAGCGGTAATGCCTTTAATGAAAAAGGGAGCGACACTTTCTTACTCGCATGGTTTTAATATTGTTGAGGAAGGAATGCAAATTCGTGAAGATTTAACAGTAATCATGGTAGCACCTAAGTGTCCAGGATCTGAGGTTCGTGAAGAATATAAAAGAGGTTTTGGTGTACCAACTCTTATCGCAGTTCACCCTGAAAATGACCCTGAAGGTAGAGGTTTAGCTGAGGCAAAAGCGTATGCAGTTGCTACAGGTGGTCACAGAGCGGGAGTATTGGAATCTTCTTTCGTAGCAGAAGTTAAGTCTGACTTGATGGGAGAGCAAACAATACTTTGTGGTTTGTTACAAACAGGATCTATTCTTTGTTTCGACAAAATGGTTGAAAAAGGAATCGATAAAGGGTATGCTTCTAAATTAATTCAATATGGATGGGAAACAATTACTGAGGGATTGAAATATGGTGGTATAACTAATATGATGGATCGTTTAAGTAATGTTGCTAAAATTAAAGCTTTTGATTTATCAGAAGAATTAAAAGACATTATGCGTCCGTTATTTAATAAGCATATGGATGATATCATTTCGGGTCATTTTTCCAAAACAATGATGGAAGATTGGGCTAATGATGACAAAAACCTATTAGGCTGGAGAGCGGCAACAGGTGAAACTAATTTTGAAAAAACACCGGCTGGTGATGTTGAAATTTCTGAACAAGAATTTTATGACAACGGTGTGTTAATGGTTGCTATGGTAAGAGCAGGTGTTGAATTGGCTTTTGAAGCTATGACGGCAGCGGGTATTATTGAAGAATCTGCTTACTACGAGTCTTTACACGAAACTCCACTTATAGCAAATACTATTGCTCGTAAAAAGTTATACGAAATGAATAGTGTAATTTCCGATACTGCGGAGTACGGTTGTTATTTATTTGATCACGCATGTAAGCCTTTATTAGAAGACTTTATGAAAAATGTAGATACAGATATTATAGGTAAGCCTTACGCAGCATCAAACGGAGAAGGAGTAAGTAATGCAAAACTTATTGAAGTTAATGCAGCACTACGTTACCATCCAATTGAAGTTATTGGAGAAGAATTAAGGGACGCAATGACGGCGATGAAGCCAATTGTGTAATTAAATTTTAAATTTAATAATAAAGCCTAATTGTATATACTACAATTAGGCTTTTATAGTTTTATAATAAAGATTATTATTTTGAGGCAATTATTTTTTTTACGTCTAATTTGTTTTTTTATTGGTGTATTTACCTTTTCGGGAATAAATGCATTGACAAACAATTTTTTTATTAAGGATACCTTTGAAAAAAATGGTGTCTTAATAAAATATTCCGGAGTTGTTAAGTTTCAACCATCTAGTGTCACTAATTACGAAACGGATATGAGTTTAAATTTATATTTAGCTTCTTTTTTTATTGAAGAAATTACATATAAAGGAGAAAAATACAGCGGTAGAGAGCTTTTTGGGCATACTTTTCCTAAAGAAGTATTATCCAAAATAAATGTTGAAGCAACACTTAGCTTTAAAGGAGTTCCAATATCATTTACATCAAACATAAGTTCTTTTGAGAAAATAGAATATAAATTAGCTGAGGATCAATTTTTAACTTTAAAAAAAGAAACGAAACAAACAAAGTTAGAATTTGAAAAAGGTTTAGGCTTTAAAATGAAATTACTTAAAACCAATGCTATTGAATTTCCTATAGATACAACTTTGGTAACTAATTTTATTAATGATATTGCTACAAATAAATCTTTTAAAAGTGAAGAAGAACAAGCCAATGAATATTCTAGATTGTTAATGGAAGGAAATATTTTTTTAAATGAAAATAATTATAAAGAATCTTTTGCATCCTACACTTTAGCAAAAAAATATGCGGAAGACCCTATATTTATCAATTCTAAAATTGAAATTGTAGATAGTTATTTGCAGAAAAATAGGATTTCCAAATACAGATGGGCTAGTAAAGAAGCTAAAAAAACAGATGTAAAAAAAGAAGTTTCTAAGCTTAAAAATATAAATTACGAATCTGACTTTAACTCAGTTGATGATAAAAAGAAGTTTTCAGAATTATATACTGAAGCTAATGATTTGTTTGCAAAAAATAAATACAATCAAGCTATTACTAAATATAATAGCGCAAAAAAATACACTAAAAATAAAGCAGCAATAAATCAACAAATTAAAGTTTTAGAAAAATTTAAAAATAAAGCTACAATTACAGCGAACACAAATAAAAAGGTAATTGAGGATAATAACTTTCAATTAAAGAAAGCTTCTAAATTATCAAATAGTATTTCGGTAAAAGAATTTGATGGACTAAGTTACTCTGAATTATTAAAAAAAGGGAATGCATTATTAGCTCAAAAAGAGTTTGTAAAATCTAAACCGTATTTTGAAGCGGCTAAGGAAAAAGCAGTTAACAATAAAGCGGTCGATAAAATATTAGCTTCAGTTAATAAACTTGCTAAAAACCAATTAAATACTAATAACTCGAGTAATAAAACCGAAACTATAAATGAGACAGATCTATTGGTAAAACAATTGCCTATTAAAAAGCCTTTAAAAGCTTCTGAAAATACAGTAACCGATTTGCAAGACAAAGCAGCAATATTAAAGGCAGAATTTAGTGAAGGTGTTTCTAAGCGAGGATTTATTAAATTTAAAAGAGATGAACAAGCGGTTTTAGATGCTAAAAAGCGCGTATTGATTCCTTTTGGAAAATATGAGATTTTACGATACAGAGCTGGTTTTGCAAATGTACGTATTAAGGATTCTGTAGCTTTAAAAAGTGTTGAATGCACCGGTAAAAATGATGAATATTCTTGGTCTGCTAGAATTTATCAAAAACCTTGGATTGAAACGGTGGTTGATGGAAAGGGGGAATTTGCAGATGAATTTAATAAAAAAGTAGATATTTATGTTGTTGATAATGTAAGTTTACTCCCTTTTGAAGAAGTGCCGCAGCGTGTTAAAGATGCTTATAAAGATCCTAATCAATTTACAGGTACTGATTTTGTTTCGGCATTTAAATTATGGGAAAAAGAAAATGCTAACAGACCAGACATTTTAGCAAGAAGAAAAGAAATTAAAGCTTTTAAAGAGGCTTCCAAAAACGAAGCCTATAGCGGTGCGGATAATTGTAAACAAAAAGTATCACAAGCCATCGAGGATGTATATGCTTACTATAAAAGTAAGGGTTATGAAATTAATATAAAATACTAAGATTTTTTATCCGCCAATAGCAATCATACTCCTGTTATCAGAGTGTAACTTACTATCCGATATTTTTTCAAAAGTATCCATACCACCTCTTGCTTTTAGTTTAGTTAAAATAGCTAATTTAATTTTAGGGAGTATATCTTTTTTGGCTCTATAATCTTCTAGTAACGAAGTTTCATTAGCAGAGAAGAGGCAGTTTTTTAATTTGCCATCTGCAGTAAGTCTAATACGGTTACAGCTATCACAAAAAGGATTAGTAACCGAACTAATTATAGAAAAACTTCCTTTAAAACCTTTAACGCTATAATTGCGTGAGGTATCGTTGGGCTTGTCTTTTTCTCGTATAATATTATGAGCATTAAAATGGTTTGAACAACTAGTTATAATTTCATTTAAACTTACTAGTTTATCGGTGTTCCATTGGTTGCCATCAAAAGGCATAAATTCAATAAATCGAATGATGAAATTGTTGTGTTGAGTAAGTTTAATTAAGTCTACTATTTCATCGTCATTAACCCCTTTCATTAGTACTACATTAAGTTTAACTTGCTCCGTATGTTCTTGTAAGAGGGTTATGTTTTTCCAAACGGTCTTAAACTGATTTCTACGTGTAATTAAGGCGTTTTTTTCGCTATTGAGCGAATCAATACTTATTGTAATATTGGTAATATTTAATTCCTTTAATAAGGGGAAATAACGTTGTAAAAGTATTCCATTAGTAGTAATGGCAATTTCAACACTTAATGTTGCGAGTTTTCTAACAACAGTTTCAAAATCTTTTCTTACCAAAGGTTCGCCACCGGTGAGTCTAATTTTAGTAACCCCATTTTCAACAAATATTTTAGCAATTTCATAGACTTCATCAGCGGTCATTAAATGAGCTTTTGGAGTTAAAGGAATCCCTTCAGAAGGCATACAATAAGTACAGCGTAAATTGCATTTTTCAGTCAATGAAATTCGCAAATATGTATGCTTTCTATTGTAAGTATCCGTTAATAATTTTACCTTTTCATTCATTAATGTTGTGCTCCTTTTAAAATTTTAAAAGCATGTAATAGTGCAGGAAATACGGCTTCCATAGATTCTTCAGCACCTTTGGTAGAACCAGGTAAAGCAAGAATAATGGAATTTCCGATTACACCAGCGATACTTCGCGATAGCATAGCATAGGGCATTCTATTTTGGCCATAGTTTCTAATAGTTTCTTCTACACCTGGGATTCGTTGTTCCAACAAAGGCTCTAAGGCTTGTGGTGTTACATCTCGGGGGGATAAACCTGTGCCCCCAGTAAAAATAACTAATTGATTGGAGCCAATGAATTGCTTAGTTTTTTCTTGAATTTGATCAAACTCATCAGGAATAATAATATATTCACTAATCGAAACTTCGCAGTCTTCAAGTTTTTTAATGATTGCTTTACCAGCTTTATCTTCTTTTTGTCCAGCGCTTATGGAGTCTGAACATACAATTACCGCAGCTGTTAGTCCTTTGCCAGAATCTTTATAGCTCGACTTGCCACCTTTTTTGTGGAGTAGCTTGATGTTTTCAATTTCAATGCCCTTATCAACAGGTTTTAGCATATCGTACATGGTTATGGCTACCACGGATGCGGCATGCATCGCTTCAACCTCAACACCTGTTTTATAGAGCGTTTTTATGGTTACTTTTATATGGATAGATAAATTTTCAACTTGATATTCGACACCAGTAAATTCGATAGGTAATGGATGACAGTCGGGAATCATATCACTAGTACGCTTAGCAGCAAACAGCCCTGCGGTTTTCGCCATTTCAAAAACATCGCCTTTAGGAATTTGTTTTGCAAGTATTGCTTCTATAGTTTTTGTGCTACTTGTTTTTACTGTAGCCTGTGCTACAGCAGTACGAAGCGTATTTTTTTTATGTGTAATATCAACCATGTAACTATTTATTGGTAATTAATAACTTAAAGAAGTAATTGTTAAGTAAAATTATTTGTTGACTTTCCATACATGTGTATTGTCTTCAAAAAGTTCTTTACCAAATACGGGAGCCTCTTTTTTAATTTGCTCTACAATAAACTCAATAGCCTCAAAAACCACTTTTCTATGTGGTGCCGAAACGAATACAAATAAGCAAATTTCACCTACACCAACTTTTCCAATACTGTGGTAAATGTGAGAACAGGTGAGTTCAAATTTTTCGAAAGCAGCTTCACGTATATCGTGAAATTTTTGATTAGCCATTTCCTCGTAGGTTGAGTACTCAATTGCGGAAACCATTTTTCCATCAATGGTGTCTGCACGCACTTGACCTAAAAAAATGTTGTGAGCACCAATACTCGTTTTAGATTGATGTTTTTTTATGGATTCACCTATAAATTCTGAGCTTATAGCTCCTTTTTTAAAAACGTTTTTCATTTTTTGATTGTTATCCACCAGCAAAGGGTGGGAGTAATGCAATTTCAGTTCCTTCCTTTAATACTATTTTAGTAGGAGCTAATTCTTTATCGATTGCAATTTGATAATTTAATTCACTTAAAATAGGATATTTTTTAACTAAACTAGTTGTAAATTCAGCTAATGATGTTTGTTCTCTAATAAACATTTCTTCATTACTAACCGCAAGTGCCTCTTCAATTAATCCAAAAAACAAGATTTTTACCTTCATACAGAAATAGCTTTTAGTTGTTGCACTGTGTTTATATTAGATAATTGACGGTGGTATTGCTTAGGAATTTCCAGGTAATGAATATTTAAATCTGTTAAAACGTTCATTACTTTTAATTGATTTTTCTGTAAAAATGATGTGAATACAGTTCCACATTTTTTATGATATAAAGCTGTTAAAGGCATTTTTTCATCACCTATAAACCCTATTGTGGCATCATAATTATTGTTGTGATTGCTAATTAACCATTCTAAAAAAGAGGTTTTAATTAAGGGAGTATCACAGCTTAATATTAAATTCAATTCCTCAACGGAATGCTCTAATGCAGAGGCAATACCGCAAACAGGTCCTTTGTTTATTTCTAAATCAGGAATCACTTCAATACCTAAATTTAGATGTATTTGTTTAGAACTTACTAAAGTTATGGATTTACAAACAGGTTTTACAGCGTTTAAAATATGATTTATAAAAGTTCTATTGCGGTATAATTGCATAGCCTTGTCAGTTTGCATTCGCGTACTGTTTCCACCTGTTAATATGTAAGTATGTAGTTCTATTTTTTTAAATTTAAAATTTGGTAATTCAATTTTAGTTCTGAGTTATTCATTAAAATTTAGTTGTTCTTTTTCCATAAAATCCCAACAACGCTTTTTTAATAATTCAAATTGTTCAATTTGTTTTAAACCATAACTAGTTACAATTGTACCACCTCCATTAGCACCACCAGTAGATTTTATAACGATGGGTTCAAGAGCCGATTTGTTGATAGCGTCTATTAAGTTCCAAGCTTTTTTGTAAGACATATTTAAGCTCTTAGCTGCTTTAGACAAGGATCCCTCTTTGTGGATGGCATGGAGTAATGAAATTCGTCCTTCTCCTAAAAAGATACCATCACTGCCTTCTAACCAAATACGACTTTTAATTTTAAACATTGTTAATCGATATATTTGCAAAGATATAACGAAATACTTAGTTATTCTAAACAAAATAGGAGCTATAGCAATATAGCTCCTATTTTGTTTAAGAAATTTTTTATAGGGCGTTAATAAGTCCCAACACCCCAACAACTAAAGAAGCTAAACCAATACCTACTTGAAAAGGAATTAATGCTTTTGATATTTTTACCAAAAACTCTCCTACTGCTGGGACCTTACCTAATACATTAATGAGTAATAATAAACCCGCAGCTATAGCTATTATGCTATTTAGTAACCCTCGGGTCCCAAAATACATAACACCAATAGCAAGTAATGCTCCGCCAATAGCTGTGTTATAAGGAGTAAGGTAACTTCCAATTTTTTTGAAATAGTCTTTTTCACCATCCCATTTATCTAACGTCGACATAGCTAGTAGTATACCTCCTGAAATACTTGCTGCACTTATAATTATACCTATAATATTCATTTGTAAATTGTTTAGTTCGTTTTGTACTATTTTTATTTAATAAATTTAATGAAAATCTTTATTGTTTAACTTTATTTTTTTCGGCTATCCAGCGGCTCATAAACTCGGTGCTTCTTAGACTATGGTGCCACAAAATTTGACCTGTACTATTTTTAAGCCTATGTTGCTGTAGATTATTTAGTAAATAGCTCATTTTTTCTTTGAAAATTAAAAAATGCGTATCGTAATCAAAATTTTTAATAATAATTTTTTCGCAATTGTCTTGTGCCTGTTGCCAAATTGTTTTGTTGTTATAAAGGGCTACCGTTTCATTTATAATTTCAGTGGGATTATCAGAAATTTTTCCTGCCCATTCATCATAAAAAAGCATTCCTTCGGCACCAACAGAAGTAGTTACACTTGGCAATCCAAATTCCATAGCTTTTAATAATTTACCTTTTTGACCGGCTCCAAATTGTATAGGTGCTATCAATATTTTGGACTGTTGCAGTTTGTTTTCTAAATCATTGGTATAACCGTGAACCAAAAATCGTTCTTTAGTGTTTGATAGTTGTAGGTGTTTTTCGCCTGCATGCGAGCCATATATGTGTAATTTAATATTAGGTAATTTTTTAGATAGTTTAGGCCAAATTTCTTTTTTTAAGTACTGAACGCAGTTCCAATTAGGTTGATGTAAAAAATTACCTACAAATATTAAATCCTTTCTCTCGTTAAACGAAAAAGATTTACGTTCTTTTTTTTGAGACAATAACGGGAGGTAAATTAGTATTTCTTTAGGGATATTATATTTTTCAGTAAGTAGTAGTAATTCTTTTTGTGAAATAATAAGGCTTAAGTCACTACGGTAAATACTAGCCATTTCTCTCTTAAAAATATCAGATAGTTCTGTCGTAACTTTTCCTTTTAAAGCTTCTAAACGTTGGTTTCTTAAAAAATGTAAATCTTCAGTATCTAATATACGCACGGCCTGTGGACAATTATTATATACACGCCAACTAAATTGTTCCTCAGTCATAAATCGGTCAAACAGAACCACCGTAGGCCCATAGTTTTTTATTAGTGTATCAAAACAATTATCATTTATATATGTTTGCGCTGTTTTTATGGATAGTGTATCCAATTCACAGTAATTTTTAGGTTTTTGAGCTGCGGATACAAACAATACATCATAGTGCATTTCCTTAAAAAAGGAGAGTAAATGCATCATATGCTCTCCAGCAGCCGTAGCATTAGGTTGTGGCCACACATGACCAATTACAAGTAATTTCAATTTTTTATAAATACGTTACACTATTTAGTAGGCAATTTAGTTAAATATATATATAGAATCTATAAAGTGTGGAAAAGCACTTTTTTTTTAATATTTTCGAAGAAGAAATAAATTTTATGAAGAAATCTCTCTTTTTGTTGATCTGTTGCTCACTATTTTTCACTTCTTGTGGGGAAGATAATGATGATTTTGTGTTGCCTGAGGATGTTTCTAATATTAATAAAGACATCGGAATTACATTCGGCGTTATGAGATCTAATTGTACAACAGGCTGTTTAAGTGTATTTAAGTGGTCTGAAAGTGGTGTGTTTACAGCAGATAATCCTTTAAGGGTTGAAAGGTTTGTAGAGGATTTAATTTTTTTTGAATGCCCTATATCTGAGGAAGTTAGGTTCGTTTCTAGGGTTGATGGAATACCTAATGTACCAAGAGCTTTAAGAGATGTTCCTAGTTCAGATTTAAACACTACTATAAACGAACAAGGAGAATTTTTTTCTTCTATTTATATTCTTGAATATACTCTAAATTCAGGAGCAACTAAAACTATTCAATTTTTTGGAGGAAGTAATTCAAATGCTCAACTTAGCGATTATTATAATTATGTGATTAGTACTATAGATGCTTTAATTAGCTTAGATACTACACCTATTGATTGTCAATAATTGTATTTTTCGTAGCTTTTGTACTAAATCTTAATAATATCAATAGTAACTATTGCGCTTGAGTTTCTTATCTTCATTTTTAAATTGAAAAATAAAAAATTGCAATATGTTGAATCGAAGAAAATTTATTAAAAATGTAGCAACTTCTTCAGCTGCATTAGGATTAAGTTCATTAGCTTTTTCTAGTTGTTTACCTTTAGATAAGAATAAGAAAATTGGGGTTGCCTTGGTTGGTTTAGGATATTACTCTACAGATTTATTAGCTCCTGCATTGCAAGAAACAGAACACTGTTACTTAGCAGGTATAGTTACTGGATCTTCAAGTAAGGCAGCAAAGTGGAAAGAAAAATATAATATTCCTGAAAAAAATATTTATAACTACGATAATTTTGATAATGTTGTAAATAACAAAGATATTGATGTTATTTATATTGTACTCCCAACCTTTATGCATAAAGATTTCGTGGTAAGAGCTGCTAAAGCTGGGAAACACGTATGGTGTGAAAAGCCGATGGCTATGACGGCGGAGGAATGCGAAATAATGATAAAAGCTTGTAAAGAAAACAACCGAAAACTATCCATTGGTTATAGGATGCATCATGAACCTATTACTCAAGAAATTATGAGTTACGGGAAGCAGAAGCCCTTTGGTGATATTCAACTTATAAGTGTAGCAGCAGGATACCGAAATAGTTGGGAAAAAGCAACGGATACTTGGAAACTTGATCAAAGTAAGGGGGGAGGGGCTATGTATGATATGGGGGTGTACAGCCTTAACGCAGCTAGGTATGTTACGGGTAAAGAACCTATATCGGTGAATGCTCAAGTAGTAAATGATAACCCTGAAAAATATAAGATTTCCGATATGACTACTAATTTTCAATTGGAATTTCCAGGAAATATAATTGCCAATTGTACGACTAGTATTGGTATGAATGTAAATTATTTGAACGTTACTGCTATTGATGGATTTTATAATTTATCTCCTTTTCAAGCTTACAATAATATTAAAGGCGAAACGAGTAAAGGGTTATTAACAAAAACAATTCCTAATCAACAAGCTAGGCAAATGGATAATGATTCATTATCCATATTAAATGATACTGAAGTATTGGTGCCAGGTATTGAAGGATTAAAAGATATTGCTATTGTAGAAGCAATTTTAAAATCTGTAAAAGAAGGTAGAAAAATAGTTTTATAATGTAAACTTGAATTTTATCAAAAAAAAGCCTCTCAAATTATAATTTGAGAGGCTTTTTTTGATGGTTCGTTCAAATTGTTTTTTTCACAGTGAGTTACTTTGGATATAGACCTTAATGAAATATTTATTGAATATCCGTAATTACCCATATTAGTTTAAAAAGTCTTATTTTAGAGAAAAAATTTCTTATGAATATCTTCAGTT
>CANNCQ010000027.1 GCA_947503135.1 uncultured Aquimarina sp.
TTGATAATCCAGTAACCATTTTTGCTAAAAAAGTAAACGAAATTAACTTTTTGCACTTATGACTTGAATGCAGGATTGGTTTAATTTACGACTTTAAAATTTTAATACTGAAATAAATATAATATTTGCTCGTTTTTTAAGAAATTTACATCTCTTATTAAATATCCATTATGAATAGGTTTCTCAAATTAATGTTTTTGCCTTTATTAGTCAGCTTATACTGTTGTGACGACGGTGATATTATATTAAATGAGGATATAAATTTTGACATCGCTGATCTGGATTTTTGTAACCTAAACGACGAAAATGGTGATATTCAAAGTACCGTTTTTTTCAATATTAATTCAACCACTAACGAAGTGCTTTCTTTTGAACTTGATAATAGTACTTTTATTCCAACTCAAGAAAGTATAACAGCTTCAGAAACAAGGGCTGTAGAAACGCTTAACTTATCGTTACGTGATTTTGACTCTGCAATAACTCGCGATTACTTTTGTTCTGGCATTCCTGATTCGTCAATTCAAATTTTATCTGAATTAACAGGAGACAGAGGAAATATTCGAATTCAAACAAGAAATATAACTACCCTTTCAGGTGATGATGATGGAGATGGTTTATCCAATGAAGAAGAGGGATTCTTTTTACCAGAAAACGTTACTGCTTTAGCTGACGGGTCTATACCTGTAGGAACTAATTTATCCATTTTTATGGATACTGATTCCGATGGTATCCCTAATTTTAGAGATCAAGATGACGATAACGACAATGTATTTACTTCTGCAGAAATAGATACCGATAATGAGACAGGAGAGGTTACCTTAACAGACACTGATGGAGATACTATTCCTGATTATTTAGATACGGATGATGATGGCGACGAAATACCAACCATAAATGAAATTTCTGATCCGAGTTTTTTTCCGAATAACAACATAGACAGAAACCCTGACGGAATTCCTAATTTTTTAAATAGTGAAGCAACTACTAATAATAATATCCCAACCCAACTAGTCACAAATACATTTAATAGCACTTTTAGAACATCTGTTGTTGGTTTATTTGTTGGGCTTTCTAACGGGGAAGCTACAATAACTAGAGATTTATTACGTTTTGGGGAATTTGACGTTACCGAAAGCGTACTCGAATCTCCAGAAGTTCCTGAAATAGAAGAAGAAGAAGAAGAAGAAGAAATGGAAACTATTCCCTAATTTAAATTAGTAAAAAATAATTTACTAATGCTTGTTTTGCAAAATAAATACTTCCAAAGCACCTACGCCGTACTTTTTATAATTTCCATCTTGATAACGGATACCTTCGTACCTTCTAAACAAATATTCAAGCTCAGCGCGTAATACCCCTTGCCCAACACCATGAATAAAAACAATGCGAGGTATGCGTTTTGATATTGCAAACTCTAGTTGACGTTTGGCTGTGTCCAGTTGTATTGAAAGCATATCATAATTTGACATTCCCTTTTGATTTTTAATCAATTTATGAATATGTAAATCAACCTCCATAGGAGGCGCTAGTTTTTCTTTCTTTTTAATTATAGTTTGCTTTGGGCGTTTTTTAAACTCTGTGTTTTGAGAAGCCAATGTTGAAAAATTATTTGTAAAATCAAGCCGCTCTTGTTTACTACGATCTAGAACAAGTTCGTTTTCTTGGTAAGTGACTTCAAAGCCATCTGCGGATAATACGATATAAGTAGTATTTAAAACCCTGATAACTTTTCCTTCCAAATCATCATCAATTGCCATTACATAATCTCCTAAAGTAAATTTTCCCATAATTAAAATTTTAAATTTTGGTTATCATGCGGTTCTTTTGAGTTTAATTTTGAAGAAATCAAATACAAAGAAAACATACAAAAACTAATCCCTATTATTTTAAAATAAACTTCAGAAAAAGACATTTTAAAAGGACAAAAAACAAGCACTACTCCAATTATAAACAAAATATAGACACCGTATTTCTTCATTTTTTTTTACAATTAGTAACTTTTAAAACCCTCTTATTCAAACACAAATTCAACAACCAAAAATAGTACAATTTGCTATTAAAAAAGCTATTTTTGCACTATGGCAAGAAAAAAAACAAAACCTTTTTTTGAAAATATTGAAGTAACTGATGCTGGTGCTAAAGGTAAAAGCATTGGAAAAGCTCCTGACGGAAAAGTAATTTTTATCAAAAATGCTGTGCCGGGAGATATTGCAGATATTCAAACTACTAAAAAAAGAAGCTCTTATTACGAAGGAGACGCCAAAAACATTATAAAAGCTTCTGAAAAGCGTGTTGATGCCAAATGCGAACATTTTGGAACTTGCGGAGGTTGCAAATGGCAAGAAATGGGCTACGAGCATCAATTGTTTTATAAACAGCAAGAGGTTACTAATAATTTAACGCGTATTGGCAAAGTAGCGTTACCAAACATAACCCCTATTTTAGGTAGTGAAAAGCAATATTACTACCGCAATAAAATGGAATTTTCTTTTAGCGATAGTAGGTGGTTATCTTTAGAAGAAATTAAAAGCGACGCTGAAATTAAAGATCGAAATGCTTTAGGATTTCATATTCCTGGAATGTGGGATAAAATTTTGGATCTTAATAATTGCCATTTACAAGCAGCACCAAGTAATAGCATTCGCTTATCTGTGAAAGATTTTGCGATTAAAAATAACCTGCCTTTTTTTAATGCTCGAAATCAAGAAGGACTTCTTAGAACATTAATGCTTAGAACCACCTCTACAGGAGAAATTATGGTATTAGTGCAATTTTACAAAGAAGATGTTACAAAAAGAGAACTACTTCTAAATCATATTAAAAATACTTTTCCAGAAGTTACTTCACTACAGTATGTAATTAATAGCAAAGGTAACGATACTATTTACGATCAGGAAGTAATTTGTTTTCATGGGAAAGATCATATTGAAGAGGAAATGGAAGGTTTGCGTTTCAAAATAAATGCAAAATCTTTTTACCAAACTAATTCCGATCAGGCCTACGAATTATACAAAATTACTCGTGATTTTGCAGGACTTACTGGCGAGGAACTTGTTTATGATTTGTATACAGGAACTGGAACTATAGCACAGTTTGTTTCACGCCAAGCTAAAAAAGTAATTGGTGTAGAATCTGTACCCGAGGCTATTGGAGATGCTAAAATAAATGCTCAAAATAATAACATTAAAAATACCGAATTTTATGTCGGAGACATGAAAAAAGTATTTACTGCTGGTTTTGTTACCGAACATGGAGTTCCAGATGTGGTAATTACAGATCCTCCACGTGATGGCATGCACAAAGATGTTGTAGCCCAATTATTACAAATAAAAGCTCCCAAAATTGTTTATGTGAGTTGTAATAGTGCCACACAAGCTAGAGATTTAGCGTTATTAGATAACCTATATAAGGTTTCGAAAACTCAGGCTGTTGATATGTTTCCACAAACGCATCATGTTGAAAATGTAGTTTTATTAGAATTAAAAAAATAAATGAAAAAAGGGTTATTTTATTTAGTAATTATAGCATCCGTCTTACTGGCCAGTATTTCCTGTGAGAGAGATGATATTTGCGTGGATGTCCCCATAACCCCGTTTATGACGATTGCTTTTCAAAATAACGACCCTAACTTTAATGTCCCTAGAGTCGTAACTAACCTACAAGTTACTCTTATTGAAAATGACAGTACTGTTTTTACTACCCCTATTTCGGATGACACTATAAGTATTCCATTAAATACCTTAACTAACAAAACTGTTTTTCAATTTACTCGTAATGTAGGAGATGCGAATGTAAATAATACTGCAACCGATACTTTGAGCTTTTCATACATTACTGAAAATGTATTTGTTAATAGAGCTTGTGGTTTTAAAACTTTTTACAATGAGCTTTCGGCAGAAATTAATGAAGATAGAGATTCACTTGACACCTCCGACAACAACTGGATTCAACAACTAGAAATTATTAACACCACTATTAATGACGAACCAAATACGCATATTCGCTTGTTTCATTAGTACGTTGTTACTAAGCGGTGTTTGCATACAAGCACAAGTTCAAGATACTATTACAAATACTTCTAAAAGGCGAAATGACACCTATGGTCTACGTGTAGGGGTAGATTTAAAAAAAATCGTCCAAACTATTGCCGATGATGATTATCGCGGTTTTGAAGTTGTTGGCGACTATCGTTTAACCAAAAAATTATACCTTGCAGGGGAATTAGGAAACGAAAAAAAGAGCATTTCTGAAACCAGTTTAAGTACAACTACCGATGGAAGCTATATTAAAGTAGGAATTGATGCTAATGTACATAAAAACCTTATTGGTATGAGAAACCTAATTTATATAGGTGCTAGGTACGGTGTTGCCTCTTTCTCTCAACAATTAGATCGTTTTAGCATTGCTACAGAAGATTCTTTTTTTCCTTCCCAACAAATCGTAGGTACATTCGATCAAAGTGGCTTAAGTGCCCACTGGCTAGAATTTTTGGCAGGACTAAAAGTTGAGGTTTTAGATGGACTCTTTTTAGGAATGTCGGTTGCTGTACAATATAAGTTTATAGAGGATAAGCCAGACGGATTTGACAACTTATATATTCCTGGTTTTGGAACAACCAACGATTTCAGTGACTTTAGTGCTGGTTTCAACTATTTTATAAGCTATTATATTCCTCTTTATAAAAAGAAATTAAAACCAAATAAACTAGATGATCAAAAGCTAGATAATTTAAAACAATAAGCTTTTTACCTCCTATTTATATTTACTTGTTTCCTTTTATTTTTATTTATACATTTTTTAGGACAGTGTCTCAATTTTAGCAATATACTCCTTTAGGTTTCTAGTTATAACTAATCCCTTTTTTAATCTTATTTACCGTCGCTTATCATCTTTAAAAAACAGGTAAAACAATCAAAATCTACGCTTGTTTATCTATAACCTAAAAACAGTATACCTCCACATATTAAAAACACGGTTTTTCTATCTATAAAAATCAGTTATTACATCCTCTTACACTTTTAAATCACAAAAGGTAAGAACAAAAAAAGGGGCGCATCAATTAAGATATCACCCCTTCAAAACAAACACAAAACTACATTACTTTTTAAATATTTTCTCTTTCATAGCAATATTATTAATGTAATTATCGATTGTTTTTATTTTAACTAAACCTAATTTCTACATAGAATTATTGCACATTGAATGTATTAACTTGTGAACTGGTTCTGTTTCCTACGCTATCAATAGTTTCTACTCTCCAGTAGTAAGTACCCGCTGCAAGAGCTTCTGTAGTAAACGAAGTTTCAGTCACATTTTCGGTAGCTATAGTTAAATCCATAGTTGTTGATAAAAACACATCGTAAGCAACTATATCGTTTACATTGTCTACGTTATCTGGATCGGCACCTTCCCAAGTCAATTGAGTTGCCCCTGTTGCAATAGCCATTCCATTTACCGGGCTCGTAAGTACGGTAGGATATGGAGCGGCGTTAGATACTCCTTGAGACGCATTATAAAATCTCCAATCTGCACTAGTACCTGTTAAGGTACTAGCATTAGATTTTGAAATGATAGTCCATGAATACGGATTGTTTTGTAGTAAATCTACAGGCAACTCATTAGTAGGTGTTTCAAAAACTTCTACCGAATTGTCATTTAAATTCGTCAAAACTAGATCATAACTATCAGTGTTTTCCGTAGCTGTCCACGTGAATGTTACATTACTCTGCGTATCAGAAATAAAAATCCCTGTGGTGCATACTACATCCCTTAAAGGAAATTGTAATTGCGGTGAACCTGGCTGTAATTCTTGTACTTCAGGATTTGGATTTGGTTGTATCGCAGTCCCTCTATCATCGTCGCTACCACAAGACATTAATAAGCTTAATAAAGCAAATGCGATAATTATATTATTGATTTTTTTCATTGGATTACTTTTTTAAAATTTTAACATTAGTACTTGTTCCTTCAACATTCAAGAAGTAGATACCCGCAGATAAACCTGAAACATTGAATGAAGCTTCTTCATTATCTCTAGTAGTTGTAAATGTTCCTACTCTTTTCCCTGAAATATCATATAGTGTTACCGAAACTAATTCATTACTAGAATTTGTGAAAATTAAATTCAAATTATCTTGAACTGGATTTGGAACTACATTAAAAGTATCTTCTCCTTCAATTACAATTTTATTGCTAAATATTCCTTGACAGTCCTTATCGGTTTTAACTGTAAAGTTATTTTCACCTTCACTTAATTGTAGTGTAATTTCACTTTCAGCAGTAAATATGATTTCACCGTTTAAGTTGATTTCATACAATTCACCTCCTGTTAATTGAAGATTTAATTCTTTAGCACTATTTTCAAAGGCTTCAATTACTTCTAAGTTTTGAGGTTCACTAACTACTAATGAAAAACATTGCTCAAAGTCATTAATTTCTGCAACTGTAATACATACTGAATATTCCCCAGCTTCTAAATTATCGAAAGAAATTTCGCTGGTGAACTCTTCAGAAACGTTATCTAAACTTACACCATTGATTACTGCAGTATAATTAAATTCTTCTTGAGCAGTAATTTCAATAGAACCATCATTACTTGTTTCGCAACTTTCACCTATAGCTCTAACTATAAAATTTTGAGCTGGTATCGCAAGAGCTGCTTCTCTGATAACAGTAATTTGATTGTCTGAAATATCTGAACAATCTAAATCATCTAATGAAGATAATGGCTCTCCTACTTGATCCAATCCATTTCCTGCTACTCCACGGTAAGACCATCCCCAGATTTCACATGTGCCTGGTGCTACTCCGTTTAAGTCAATTGTATCCGTATTTACTACGTTTAAAATCAATCCAGTTGCTGCATCGGTAATTACATATCGGTATGATAAGTTTTCTGCTCCTGGGTTACTGTGCGTAACTACGATTGGATTAGCTATTGCATCTTCCACTATAATAGTTGCAGTAGTTGCATCGGTAATTGTTGTTGTACCTGAAGCGTCAGGTGTATTCACCATATCTATTGCTACTGTTCCGCCGATTGCAGCTTCTCTGATAATAGTAATTTGATTATCTGAAATATCCGAACAATCTAAATCGTCTAATGATGACAAAGGCTGACCCATTTGATCTAATCCATTTCCTGGTACACCTCTATAAGACCAACCCCAGATTTCACATGTACCTGGTGCTACTCCGTTTAAATCAATTGTATCCGTATTTACTACATTTAAAATTAATCCGGTTGCTGCATCGGTAATTACATATCGGTATGATAAGTTCTCTGCGCCTGGGTTACTGTGTGTAACTACTATTGGATCGGCTAAACTATCTATACAAATTACTGCTTCAGTATCTCCATTGAAACTTGTTGTTCCGTTTGGATTTCCTGTAGCATCTAAATCTATTGCTACTGTTCCACCGATTGCCGCTTCTCTAATAATAGTAATTTGATTGTCTGAAATATCAGAACAATCTAAATCATCTAATGAAGATAATGGCTCTCCTACTTGATCCAATCCATTTCCTGCTACTCCACGGTAAGACCATCCCCAGATTTCACAAGTGCCTGGTGCTACTCCGTTTAAATCAATTGTATCCGTATTTACTACATTTAAAATTAATCCAGTTGCTGCATCAGTAATTACATATCGGTATGATAAGTTCTCTGCTCCTGGGTTACTGTGTGTAACTACTATTGGATCGGCTAAACTATCTATACAAATTACTGCTTCAGTATCGCCATTGAAACTTGTTGTTCCATTTGGATTTCCTGTAGCATCTAAATCTATCGCTACTGTTCCACCGATTGCTGCTTCTCTGATAATAGTAATTTGATTGTCTGAAATATCTGAACAATCCAAATCGTCTAATGAAGATAATGGCTGACCCATTTGATCTAATCCATTTCCTGGCACACCTCTATAAGACCAACCCCAGATTTCACATGTACCTGGTGCTACTCCGTTTAAATCAATTGTATCCGTATTTACTACATTTAAAATTAATCCGGTTGCTGCATCGGTAATTACATATCGGTATGATAAGTTCTCTGCGCCTGGGTTACTGTGTGTAACTACTATTGGATCGGCTAAACTATCTATACAAATTACTGCTTCAGTATCTCCATTAAAACTTGTTGTCCCGTTTGGATTTCCTGTAGCGTCTAAATCTATTGCTACTGTACCACCAATTGCAGCCTCTCTGATAATAGTAATTTGATTATCTGAAATATCTGAACAATCTAAATCATCTAACGATGACAAAGGCTGACCCATTTGATCTAATCCATTTCCTGGTACACCTCTATAAGACCATCCCCAAATTTCACATGTGCCTGGTGCTACTCCGTTTAAATCAATTGTATCCGTATTTACTACATTTAAAATTAATCCGGTTGCTGCATCGGTAATCACATATCGGTATGATAAGTTTGAAGCACTCTCAGGATTTGTGTGAGTTACTACTATCGGATCTGCCAAACTATCTATACAAATTACCGCTTCAGTATCCCCATTGAAACTTGTTGTCCCGTTTGGATTTCCTGTAGCATCTAAATCTATTGCTACTGTCCCACCGTCTGCAACTAATCCCCATCCTTCAGGGCTTCCACCTCTACCATTTACTGTTTCGTACGGAGCTGGACATTCTATTGTTGCATCAGCACTAATCCAACGACCTGCTGTAACCGCTTGATTAATTCTAAAATTATTACCTCCCCAACTTACATAATCCAATAAATCATCTGGATTTGAAGAACTAAAATTAGAATTCGCAAATAAAATCAAGGTGCCATTATCATTTCCATTTTCTGCACCAATTTCATCCCAAACTAAAGTAAGAGACTCTCCTGCTGCCAAATCAGTATCTAGGATAGCACCATTAACTCCTCTTAATTCGTTTATGGCATCATATCTACGCACATCAGTACATAATTGAAAGTTCGCCACATCAATAGGTTGGTTTCCAATATTTGTTATTGTTAACTCATCTGTTATTGGGTTTACAGCTGTTAATACAACCTCAGAATCCAAAGGAGCTGCTTCTCTGATAACAGTAATTTGATTGTCTGAAATATCTGAACAATCTAAATCATCTAATGAAGATAATGGCTCTCCTACTTGATCCAATCCATTTCCTGCTACTCCACGGTAAGACCATCCCCAGATTTCACATGTGCCTGGTGCTACTCCGTTTAAGTCAATTGTATCCGTATTTACTACGTTTAAAATCAATCCAGTTGCTGCATCGGTAATTACATATCGGTATGATAAGTTCTCTGCGCCTGGGTTACTATGTGTAACTAATATTGGATTAGCTATTGCATCTTCCACTATAATAGTTGCAGTAGTTGCATCGGTAATTGTTGTTGTACCTGAAGCGTCAGGTGTATTCACCATATCTATTGCTACTGTACCACCGATTGCTGCTTCCCTGATAATAGTAATTTGATTGTCTGAAATATCTGAACAATCTAAATCATCTAATGAAGATAATGGCTCTCCTACTTGATCCAATCCATTTCCTGCTACTCCTCGGTAAGACCATCCCCAGATTTCACAAGTGCCTGGTGCTACCCCGTTTAAGTCAATTGTATTGGTATTTACTACATTTAAAATTAATCCAGTTGCGGCATCGGTAATTACATATCGGTATGATAGGTTCTCTGCTCCTGGATTACTGTGTGTAACTACTATTGGATCAGCTAAACTATCTATACAAATTACTGCTTCAGTATCGCCATTGAAACTTGTTGTTCCGTTTGGATTTCCTGTAGCATCTAAATCTATTGCTACTGTTCCTCCGATTGCTGCTTCTCTGATAATAGTAATTTGATTGTCTGAAATATCCGAACAATCTAAATCGTCTAATGAAGATAATGGCTCTCCTACTTGATCCAATCCATTTCCTGCTACTCCTCGGTAAGACCATCCCCAGATTTCACAAGTGCCTGGTGCTACCCCGTTTAAGTCAATTGTATCTGTATTTACTACATTTAAAATTAATCCAGTTGCGGCATCGGTAATTACATATCGGTATGATAAGTTCTCTGCTCCTGGATTACTGTGTGTAACTACTATTGGATCGGCTAAACTATCTATACAAATTACTGCTTCAGTATCGCCATTGAAACTTGTTGTTCCATTTGGATTTCCTGTAGCATCTAAATCTATTGCTACTGTTCCTCCGATTGCTGCTTCTCTGATAATAGTAATTTGATTGTCTGAAATATCCGAACAATCTAAATCATCTAATGAAGATAATGGCTCTCCTACTTGATCCAATCCATTTCCTGCTACTCCTCGGTAAGACCATCCCCAGATTTCGCAAGTTCCTGGTGCTACTCCGTTTAAGTCAATTGTATCCGTATTTACTACATTTAAAATTAATCCGGTTGCTGCATCAGTAATTACATATCGGTATGATAAGTTCTCTGCTCCTGGATTACTGTGTGTAACTACTATTGGATCGGCTAAACTATCTATACAAATTACTGCTTCGGTATCCCCATTGAAACTTGTTGTTCCATTTGGATTTCCTGTAGCATCTAAATCTATTGCTACTGTTCCTCCGATTGCCGCTTCTCTGATAATAGTAATTTGATTGTCTGAAATATCAGAACAATCTAAATCATCTAATGAAGATAATGGCTCTCCTACTTGATCCAATCCATTTCCTGGTACTCCGCGGTAAGACCATCCCCAAATTTCACATGTGCCTGGTGCTACTCCGTTTAAATCAATTGTATCTGTATTTACTACGTTTAAAATTAATCCAGTTGTTGCATCGGTAATTACATATCGGTATGATAAGTTCTCTGCTCCTGGATTACTGTGTGTAACTACTATTGGATCGGCTAAACTATCTATACAAATTACTGCTTCAGTATCGCCATTGAAACTTGTTGTTCCGTTTGGATTTCCTGTAGCATCTAAATCTATTGCTACTGTACCACCTATTGCAGCCTCTCTGATAATAGTAATTTGATTGTCTGAAATATCCGAACAATCTAAATCATCTAATGAAGATAATGGCTCTCCTACTTGATCCAATCCATTTCCTGCTACTCCTCGGTAAGACCATCCCCAGATTTCGCAAGTTCCTGGTGCTACTCCGTTTAAGTCAATTGTATCCGTATTTACTACATTTAAAATTAATCCGGTTGCTGCATCAGTAATTACATATCGGTATGATAAGTTCTCTGCGCCTGGGTTACTGTGTGTAACTACTATTGGATCGGCTAAACTATCTATACAAATTACTGCTTCAGTATCGCCATTGAAACTTGTTGTTCCGTTTGGATTTCCTGTAGCATCTAAATCTATTGCTACTGTTCCTCCGATTGCCGCTTCTCTGATAATAGTAATTTGATTATCTGAAATATCCGAACAGTCTAAATCATCTAACGATGACAAAGGCTGACCCATTTGATCTAATCCATTTCCTGGCACACCTCTATAAGACCAACCCCAGATTTCACATGTACCTGGTGCTACTCCGTTTAAATCAATTGTATCCGTATTTACTACATTTAAAATTAATCCGGTAGCTGCGTCAGTAATCACATATCGGTATGATAAGTTTGAAGCGCTCTCAGGATTTGTGTGAGTTACTACTATCGGGTCTGCTAAACTATCTATACAAATTACCGCTTCAGTACCCCCATTGAAACTTGTTGTCCCATTTGGATTTCCTGTAGCATCTAAATCTATTGCTACTGTTCCACCGTCTGCAACTAATCCCCATCCTTCAGGGCTTCCGCCTCTTACTCCATTGGTAGTATAAGGTGCTGGACACTCAATTGTTGCATCTGCACTACTCCATCTCGTTGAATTAACTCCTTGATTGATTCTAAAATTACTTGACCCCCAACGCACAAAATCTCTCAAAATATCTGGTGAAGAAGAGCTAAAGCTAGCACTTGCAAAAAGCATCAATGTCCCATTTCCGTTTGTTGGGATATCATTCCACGATAAAGACACAGAATCTCCTTCGCCTAAAACAGTGCTTTCGGTTGTAAGGGAACCTACAGAATCGTATTTAAAGTTATTTGTACACAATTGGTAAGCTCCTATATCTATTTGAGTGTCACCAATATTTGTAATAGTTAATTCTTGAGTGTCAGGATTCAGTGATGTAATTACTGGGTCAGCCTGTGCAAAAGCATTTAATGAGAGCAAAAATGCTATCAATTTTATGCCAATCTTGAATAGTTTTTTTTTCATGACTTCAATTTTGTTAGAAATAAATTTAACTCCGGGTTACACTAGTAATGTTCTCGTCAAAACACCTATATAGAAATACCGTTGCAAATAAACGCTGACAGGGTACTTTTTATCAACAAAAACTACTTGAAGTGGAAAAAACAGCTTTAAAAAGGAAAAATAAAAAACAGCAAATCCCTTTGTTTACAGTGATTTACCCTAAAATCATGTTTTGAAACATAATATGGTTATAAAACAACGTAACAAGTGTTATGCTTTTTCTAAATCTACTTATTTCGTAAAAAAGTACTTCGCAAGCTGAAGTATTTTCATTCACACTAGAACTATTATATGCTGCATAATTAATGAATATCAAAAAGAAAGCCCTAATTTCTATTATAGAAATTAGGGCTTTTTGTATGAATACGTATTTACTAACTACAAATGTATTACTTCATCATAAGCATCTGCGACAGCTTCCATAACAGCCTCACTCATTGTTGGGTGTGGATGAATTGCTTTCAAAATCTCATGACCTGTAGTTTCTAATTTTCTAGCCACAACTGCTTCAGCAATCATATCGGTAACACCAGCTCCAATCATATGACAACCTAACCACTCACCATACTTAGCATCAAAAATAACCTTCACAAACCCATCCGGAGTTCCACTTGCTTGAGCTTTACCCGATGCTGTAAATGGAAATTTACCTACTTTTATATCAAAACCTTGTTCTTTGGCTTTAGCCTCGGTTAAACCAACACTTGCTATTTCTGGAGTTGCATAGGTACATCCAGGAATGTTTCCATAATCTACCGCTTCAGTATGAGCTCCTGCTATTTTTTCTACACATGTAATTCCTTCTGCGGAAGCTACATGTGCTAAAGCAGGTCCAGGAACAACATCACCAATAGCATAAATACCAGGTATATTTGTTTGATACCATTCATTTACCAAAATTTTATCTCTATCAGTTGCAATTCCTAAATCTTCTAAACCAATGTTTTCTATATTGGTTTTTATACCTACAGCCGATAGTAAAATATCTGCCTCAATAGTCTCCGTTCCTTTAGCCGTTTTTACAGTTGCCACCACTCCTTTTCCAGAAGTATCAACACTCTCCACAGCAGAATTCGTCATTACTTTTATTCCTGATTTTTTAAAGCTTTTTTCAAATTGCTTAGAAATATCAATATCTTCAACAGGAACTACATTCGATTGAAACTCAACAATAGTAACTTCTGTACCCATAGAATTGTAAAAATGAGCAAACTCTACACCAATAGCGCCAGAGCCAACTACAATCATTTTCTTAGGCTGCTTTTTCAATGTCATTGCTTGTCGGTAACCAATTACCTTTTCACCATCCTGTGGTAAGTTAGGTAATTCGCGAGAACGTGCTCCTGTAGCAATAATTATATTTTTTGCTGAATAATCTGCTACTGTACCATCTTCTGCGGTAACTGTTAATTTCCCTGCTGCCTTTAATTTTCCAAATCCGTTAATTACATCAATTTTATTTTTCTTTAATAAAAATTGAACTCCTTTACTCATTGTTCCGGCAACATTTCGACTACGTTTAACTACTGCTCCAAAATCTTTATCAAATTCAGAAACGGTTAAACCGTAATCACTAGCATGTTTAAGGTAATCAAATACTTGAGCACTTTTCAATAATGCTTTCGTAGGAATACACCCCCAGTTAAGACACACCCCTCCTAGACTTTCTTTTTCAACGATAGCCGTTTTTAATCCTAATTGAGAAGCTCTAATAGCAGTTACATAACCACCTGGCCCGCTTCCTAATACAATAACATCATATGCACTCATATCTGAATATTTTATAATTGATTGGTCACGAAAATACGTATTTATACTTGATTTTAAAAGCAACTCACTAGTCGTTTAATCATTATAAAATCAAGGTTTTATCAAATAATTATTCAAAATAAAGCTATAGTTTTCAATTAAGATTCTCAATTACTGATACTTTTGTATGTTTTTAAATGTTTTTCAAAAGAAATGGCAATTTCGTGAATCAAGAAACACTTCAGCTTCTCTTGACAGAATTAGTCACCTTTATTTCAAAAAGAAACCAGTAAGCCTAACAAATATTTCGGAAAATCACACTGTATCATTTATCAAACTGAATAGTATACCAGTCAATTTTTCTTGTAAAATACATTGTCAATCCTAATATAACTATTAAACCTATACTTCCTATTAACAGTGAATAGTCCGTTAATTGTAAAATCACAAATACAAAAGCATATACAGCGGATAACACCGAGAATATTAGGAATGTCATTTTCTTTTGTTTTATAATACTTGAAACATACATAGTAATTATTGTTATCACGGAAGTACTTCCGATTAAATATGCAATATTGAAATTCAAATGTTCTGAAATTGAAACTAGTAAAACATAAAATACACATAGTGCTAACCCTACTAATATATATTGCAGTGGGTGAATTTTTTTATGATTTAAAACCTCCGCTAAGAAAAATATTAAAAACGTAAGGCCTAAAACTAACAATGCATATTTAGCTGAACGAGTTGATTTTTGATAATCATCCATCGGCAATTTTAGGTCTACCCCGAAAGCAGATTTATTTAAAAGCTCGCCATTATTATTACCATACCATTTTTGAGAAAAATTACGATTCAACTGGAGTATTTTCCATTTTGAAGTAAATCCATTAGCAGTTACATCTCGTGAGTCGGGCAAGAAATTACCAAAAAAACTTGGTGAACTCCATGGCGAATTAATTTCTACAGTACTTACCTTTCCTACAGGAATAAATGACATATCCTGACTTCCTTGCAAATTCAAATCAAAGCTAAAAGGGATTGATTTTCCTGTATATTGTTTTAAATTAACCAGCGGGATAGTTACTCCTGAAGCTATAATTTCTGGAATATTAGATCCGGGAGATACACTTAACTTTTCATTACCCCAATCTAATCTCAATTGATTTTTAATCCCTTTTAAATCGCTAACACCTATTGTTATTGTTGCCTTATCCCAAACTATTGCTTTTACTTTATTAAACTCTTTTAAGTTTGGAATTCTAAAACTTCCATTTGTTTTAATTTGAGACTCATAAACAACTATTTCATAAATACCTCTTCTCAACTTTTTAGGAGTTATATCTCCCTTCACGTTATATGTTTCGGGGAGTACATGGTAATATTCTGTAACCGTTTTTGTTACTTTTTTAATTTTACGACCCTTCGTTTTTTCACTAATTATTGTCTCATAAACTACCGGAATAGTTAATATTGGTCCTTTTAAACGTTGTTTACCCGCCCATTTTTTACTTACTTCTGAAATTGCTTTTTCTCGTTGATACTCCCTTTCCGATATAATAGACTTTATCATCCCCATTGGAATTAATAACAATAAAACTAAAGCTGTTATGGTCCCTACTTTAAGAGTTACTGAATTTTTAAGTCGTTGCCCTATTGGTAATTTAGAATTTTCTGTTTCCATTTTTATTAATTTAAAGTACTTTGAATTTCAAAGTTATTATGCAAAAAAATTTATTTTAATAGTTTTTCAATAGCTTCAATATGAAGCTTAAATGCTTTTTTACCTAACTCGGTAGCATAGTAGGTTGTTTTAGGCTTTCTTCCTTCAAAGGTTTTTTCAAAAGTTACATATTGGTTTTTTTCTAAAGACTTTATATGGCTCGCCAAATTACCATCAGTAACCCCTAATAGCTCTTTAAGCGTGTTAAAATCTACGCTTTCGTTAACCATTAGCACGGACATTACGCCCAGTCTAACCTTGTTTTCAAAAGCTTTGTTAATATTTGCTATTATCGACTTCAATTTACTTATTCTTAATCATCATTAATATTCCATATATAATATGTAATACCCCAAACCCAATAGCCCAAAATAATAAGCCATGCCCAACAAAATAGACACCTGACAGACCCAATATGCAATTTATAATCCCTAAACCTCTAATTTCCGAAAGGGTGTATTTACTAGCATTAATCAAAGCTAATCCGTAAAATAATAAAGTAAAAGATGAAACAGATCCATACCTGCCTTGTGATAGTAATATCAAACAAAGAGCTCCTCCGATAAATAATGGTATAACCAAGTTCCATAATAAAATCTTGGTTTGTGTTGTCCACATTTTCTGCCCCAATCGTTTGGATTTATTATATGTGAATACAAAACCTAATGTAAGAGATAATACTAAGGTAATCAAAGCAAGACTGAGCAAATACTTAAGCCCATCAACAATTACATCATGATCTGAGACTCCTTTTAAACTTTCAATTTTAAAATAGGCAAAATAAGAAGCAATCAAAGCCACTACTCCAATACCAATACCCGACCATCCACTTAAGGAAATAAATTTAGAAGATTTATTCATTAAATCTTTAATTTCCTTTAGATCTTCAATATATTTTTCCTTTTTCATAAAGTACTTTGAATTACAAAGCAAATATAACAAGTTTTTTATAAAAAATGATAAAAGATAATTAAAATTTCAGTTTTGTTTAACATAAAACATTTATCACCTAAACAAAATAAAAGTACTTTTGAATTATGAAAACCTATAAACTCGTTGGTGAAATAGAGTTACCAGTATCATTAAATGACGCTTGGAATTTTTTTTCAAACCCTAATAATTTAGGAAAAATTATGCCTTCGGATATGGATTTTAAAGTTATAGAAGGTGCTACATTGCCTCTTTATGAAGGTCAAATTATAGAATATTCGGTAACTCCTTTACCTGCTTTTAAAACCACATGGATATCGGAAATTAGTCATATTAATGAACCTTACTTTTTTGTTGATACACAATTGGAAGGACCTTACAAACTTTGGCATCACAAACACTTTTTAGAAGCTACTCCTAACGGAACAAAAATAACCGACGTAGTACATTATCAAGTTCCTTTGGGGTTTATTGGCAGGCTTTTACACCCTATCATCATCAAACCCAAACTCGATAAAATTTTTGAACACCGAACACAACAAATTAAAGCACTATTTTAAATTCCCATAAATGAAAAATATACTACTTATAGGAGGATCTTACGGCATAGGTGCTGAGATTGCCTCACAACTTAACATTGAATCTAACGTATTTATAGCTTCTCGTACTAACGAAAACTTACCTACTGGAGCAACTTATCTTAAGTTTGATGCTACAGAAAACAGCATAAACGATTTGGATTTGCCCGATACTATTGATGGGTTGGTTTATTGTCCTGGTAGCATTAATCTAAAACCTTTTAGCATGTTAAAACCGGAGGCTTTTTTGGAGGATTTACAATTAAATTTTTTATCGCTAGTTCAAATATTAAAAGATTTACACCCTAAACTTAAAGCTTCACAACAAGCAAGTGTTGTTGTTTTTAGCACTGTTGCTGTTAAAGTAGGCATGCCTTTTCACACAAGTGTTGCTGCTGCAAAAGGTGCTTTAGAAGGTTTTTCTAAGTCACTGGCTGCCGAGTGGGCGCCTACAATTCGTGTAAATGTGATTGCGCCTTCATTAACCGATACTCCTTTAGCTAAACGCTTATTAGGTAACGAGAAAAAGAAAGAAAAAATGGACGAACGCCACCCTTTAAAACGTGTTGGAGAAGTAGAAGATATTGCCAACATGGCCACTTTTTTGCTTTCTAACAAATCATCGTGGATGACAGGCCAAATATTAGGTGTTGATGGGGGAATGAGCACATTAAATCTAAGTTAAGCCGTTATGGAAATTGCTGTTTTTTGGTTCCGTAGAGATTTACGATTAAATGACAATACAGGTCTTTTTTTCGCGCTGATCGAAAATAAAAACGTACTGCCTATTTTTATTTTTGATGAAGAAATTTTAAATAAACTTCCTAAAAATGACTCACGTGTAACTTTTATACACGAATCCTTAGAGGAAATTCGTACCGAATTGCACAAACATAAAAGGGAACTTTCTATTTACCATGGAACGCCAAAAGTGATTTTTAAAGATTTAATCGAAAATTATTCTATTACTAAAGTATATACCAATAGAGATTACGAACCTTACGCACAAGAAAGAGATGAGGAAATTCAAACACTACTAACTTCAAAAAACATCGAATTTGAAGTGTATAAAGATCAAGTGTTTTTTGAGAAAAATGAAATCGTAAAAGGTGATGGCACCCCCTATGTTGTTTATACACCTTACAAAAACAAATGGAAGGAAAACTTTAGAAATCAAAAATTAAAACAATTTAAAAGTGAAGAAAAGCTAGAGAATTTAATTTTAGACTTTAATTTTCAATATAAGAGCTTAAAAGATTTGGGATTTACAAAAGGCAAACATAAAGTATTCCCCCTCAAAGCGACTCCCCAACTTATTGAAGATTATGAAGACACTCGTGATTTTCCAGCAAAAACATACGGAACTTCCAAATCGGCACCTCATCTTCGTTTTGGAACGGTAAGTGTTCGAGAATTGCTTAAAAAAGCCGTTGCTCAAAAAAATGAAATATTTTGGTCGGAACTAATTTGGCGTGAATTTTTCATGCAAATTTTATGGCACTTCCCCCGTACACATAAGGAAGCGTTTAAAGCCAAATACGATCGTATTGAATGGAGAAACAATGAAGTAGAATTTGATAAATGGAAAACTGGAACTACTGGCTATCCGTTAGTAGATGCCGGCATGCGAGAATTAAATGAAACTGGTTATATGCACAACCGAGTACGTATGCTTGTAGGTAGTTTTTTATGTAAGCACCTACTTATCGATTGGCGTTGGGGCGAAGCTTATTTTGCTGAAAAGTTATTGGATTACGATATGTCAGCAAATGTAGGAAACTGGCAATGGGTAGCAGGTTCCGGTGTTGATGCTTCTCCTTATTTTAGAATTTTCAACCCCACCACTCAAATTAAAAAATTTGATAAAGATCATATATACATTAAAAAGTGGGTTACAGATCTTGAAGAGTTAACCTATCCTCAACCTATGGTAGATCATAAAATGGCTCGTGAACGCTGTTTGGAAACCTATAAAAAAGCTATGAACTAACTCTATCATATAAAAAAATTGATTTGATTTGTAATTTTGGACTCAAAAAAGTTAATTTGTAATAAATTTCTACAAATGATTCAAGAAGCTACCACAAATCAAAACATTGATAGTATTTCATCTAAAATACAAGGTTATGGAGAAATTGCATTAGATAATGTAATTACGTTTACTCCTAAAATAATTCTTGCTGCATTAATATTATGGATCGGTTTTAAACTGATAAAAAAAGTAGGTAATTTACTTTTCAAAGGTCTTGAAAAAATGCAGGTTTCTGACACAATGAAACCTTTCATTATTTCATTAGTTGAAACCGTCTTGAAAATAGCAATTTTATTAATTTCAGTTTCGATACTAGGCGCTAAATTATCTGGACTAATTACTATTGTTGCTGCTATGGGATTTGCCATAGGTATTGCATTACAAGGAAGTCTTGGTAATTTTGCTTCGGGTATATTAATACTTTTTCTAAAGCCTTATGAAGTTGGCGATTGGATCCAAATAGATGATAAATTTGGAAAAGTTACCGAAATAGCAATCTTTAACACCTTGTTACTTACCCCTGGAAACAAAACGCTTATTGTCCCTAATTCTAAAATTACAGACGATGTGGTAACTAATTATTCCAAAGAAGGTATCGTTAGGTTAGAACTTAACGTTCACATTCCTTATGCTGAAGATTTTCCAAGAGTTAAGCAAATTATACAAGAGGAATTAAAAAACTTAAAAAGTGTTTTAAACCAACCTGCACCAGAAATTGGAATCGAAAACTTTGATAGTCATAATATAACCTTAGCCATACGCCCCTTTGTAGAGCCTAGTGAATACTGGACTGCTACTTTCGAAACCAATGAAGCTATAAAACGCATATTTAATGAAAATAGCGTTAAAGTTGCTTACTCAGAAGGCGTAGAGCTTGGTAGTATTGGTAAGTAGTTTTATTTTAACTACAATTGAATCCCAAAACCAATATTAATAATAGGAGCTTCAGTTTGCCTAGTTACTGAGGTTTGATCTCCATTTCTTGAAGTAAACGCAATTTCTTCAAATCTATTTAAGTTTTGACTTAACTGTAATGAGATAAAACCATCTAATTTTGAATTTAAAGTAATCCTTTGTTTTGCTTTTAGGAAAATCTCAAAAGAAACATCCGTATACTTCTCCTCAATATCAAACTCCTCAATATCATTTGAATTATTCTGAAATAATTCATCATCATTACTTGAAAAAAAAATTAATCTGGATAAATCTAATTTAAAAAGCTCCTTTGCGGAAAGTAATATATTAACAGCTATACCACTTCCGAGTGAAAAACGTTTTTTCTCTCCTAGATGAAAATTAATCCCTAAAGGCAAAACCAAATCGGATGTTTTTCTAAATAAATCTACTCTTGCCGAGTTTTCCTCATCTATCGAAAAACGATTTAAATCATAACCCAAACCAAAATCTAACGAAATCAAATCATTCGCTCTATAATTTAAATTTGACTGTAAAAAGAATCCTATCGCAGGCTTTGATTCTTATGAAGAAAAGCTTCTTTCACTAGAATCTTGAAACGTAGAAATAGTAGGACCACCTGAAAACTCCACAGTTAGTTTTTTTTGACTAAAAGCGTTTGTAAATAGCATCAAAAATGATGCTATTAATACCGTTTTTCTCATAATTATTTTCAATTTTAATAAGCTTTTGCAAACAAAACCCTTGTGTTTGAAGGCTCACCTGTTAACACACATTTCCCTATCTCTTCTTTAAATTCAAAAGGAATACAACGTATGGTTGCTTTAGTTAGTTCTTTAATTTTATCTTCTGTCTTAGCAGTACCATCCCAATGTGCCGAAATAAAACCTCCTTTATTTTCTAAGACCTCTTTAAATTCTTCAAAAGAATTCACTTCTGTAATATGCGAATCTCTATAGGTTAAAGCTTTTGAATACAAGCTTTCTTGAATTTCTTTTAATAAAGCGTCTATATGTTCTGCCAAACCTTCATTAGGCACCGCTGTTTTCGTAAGGGTATCTCTACGTGCCAACTCTACCTGTCCTTTGGCTAAATCTTTAGGACCAATAGCAATACGTAACGGAACTCCTTGTAATTCATATTGCGCAAATTTAGCTCCAGGTCGATGCGTATCTCTGTTATCAAATTTTACGGTAATACCCTTAGCTCGTAGTTCTTTTACAATCTCATTAGCTTTAACCGAAATTTCTTCAAGCTGCTCTTCTCCTTTATATATAGGAACAATAACCACCTGTATAGGTGCTAAGTTAGGTGGCAATACTAATCCTTGATCGTCACTGTGTGTCATAATCAAAGCCCCCATTAAACGGGTAGACACTCCCCAAGAAGTTGCCCAAACATATTCTTGCTTGCCTTCCTTAGTCGCATATTTTACATCAAAAGCTTTTGAAAAATTCTGCCCTAAGAAGTGAGAAGTTCCAGCTTGCAAGGCTTTTCCATCTTGCATTAAAGCTTCAATACAATACGTATCATCGGCACCTGCAAAACGTTCACTTTCGGTTTTACGACCTTGTACTACTGGTATTGCCATAAAATCTTGCACAAAATTAGCATATATCTCATTCATCTGAGCTGTTTCAGCGATAGCTTCTGTTTTGGATGCATGCGCTGTATGCCCTTCTTGCCATAAAAATTCAGCAGTTCGTAAAAACAAGCGCGTACGCATTTCCCAACGTACCACATTTGCCCATTGATTTACCAAAAGAGGTAAATCTCGGTAAGATTGAATCCATCCTTTATAAGTATTCCAAATAATTGCTTCGGAAGTAGGGCGCACAATCAGTTCTTCTTCTAATTTGGCATCGGGATCAGCAATTAACTTACTAGAATCATTAGGGTCTGTTTTTAATCGGTAGTGGGTAACCACGGCACATTCCTTAGCAAAACCTTCTGCATTTTTTTCCTCGGCTTCAAACAGGCTTTTAGGAACAAATAAAGGAAAATAGGCATTTTGATGTCCTGTTTCTTTAAATTTCTTATCTAATTCTGCCTGCATTTTCTCCCAAATAGCATAACCATAAGGTTTAATAACCATACAACCTCGTACTGCCGAATTTTCCGCCAAGTCTGCCTTGACTACTAATTCATTATACCATTTAGAATAATCTTCACTACGTTTTGTTAAACCTTTCCCCATAGACCTTAATTTGGCACAACTATTGTGCTTTAAATATTAAATTTGAAGTTAGCGCAAAACTAACTAAATTTAAGAAGTTCAACAATTAAAAATAATGTTATGCGAAATACATCAATCAAAGCTCCCCAAATAATTACTAGACTGAGCATCTTATTATTCGTTGGACTGTTAAGCTCCTGTGGAAGCTACGCTCCGGTAAGTTACGATAACGATGGAATTTACACTCCTACTTCACAACAAAAACGACCTGCCGTTTCTCAAACTCAAAACAACACAAACCAAAATACTACCTCAACTGTTTTTTCTCAACAACTGAATGATTATTCTTTGATAGGTGATGACAACGAAGTTTTTACAGATGTCGAAAGTTATTCTAGTCAAGAATATAGCTCCAATAACCAAGATGCCTCTTTTGGGTCAAGACCAAGTTGGAATGATAGTTATTCGGATACTCAAGCCAATGTTAATATTAATGCTGGTTGGGGGTTCAATAATTTTAGTCCTTTCGGACCTTTTAGTTATGGAGGATTTAATCGATTTGGTAGATTTAATAACTTTGGACATTTCGGTTTTGGATTTAATAATTTCGGAGGGTATTACAATCCTTTTTTCCACGGTCCTTTTGTAAGAAACGGTTTTTACGGAGGTTTTTATAATGGATTCTACGGAAATGGTTTCTTTTTTAACCGCTCTTTCAACAATAATAGATTCTATGCTAACCGTTTCTATAACAATTCTAGAAGAGTTTACTCTCCTCGATATAGCGCAAGATCATCAAACAACCGAAACTACACCCCTAGACGTACCGTTAACAGTAGAAGCGGACGTATAAACAATTCGAATAATAGAAGATACACTCCAAGACGTGCTACAACCACTAATAGAAGCGGCCGCACTAATAACTCGTCTAATAACAGAAGTTATACTCCTAGGCGCTCAAATTCTAGCAACAGCAGTGCACGTACAAATAGCTCATCTAGCAGATCTAGAACTTACACTCCTAGATCGTCGAGTTCTAACAATCGTAGTTACCGCTCTAACTCTTCTACAAGAAGTAGCAGAAGCTACACCCCTAGAAGATCTAGTAGCAGCTCTAGAAGTTACCGAAGAAGGTAATAGCCTTATAAAACTATCTTTATATGAAAAAAATATTCACTACATTTCTTAGTACAATAGTACTAGGCAGCATAATGTATGCTCAATCCACAACTGAAATATTACAATTATCGCAAAACACAGCCTTAGGAACCGCTCGCTTTAACGGACTTAGCGGTGCCTTTGGAGCGCTAGGTGGTGACTTAACTGCCTTAACCATAAACCCTGCGGGCTCTGCCGTATTTCAAAATTCTTACGGATCGGTTACTTTAGAACAAAATGGAACCTCTTCTGAAAGCAACTATTTTGGAGACACTTCGAGAAATAATAACGCTAATTTAAATTTCAATCAAATTGGAGGCGTTTTAATTCTTAAAAACACCTCTGGCAATGGACCTTCAAAAATTTCCTTGGGGTTATCTTATAATAAGACTAATAATTTTAGAAATAGAATAAATTTTTCTGGAAACGCCAATAATAGTATTTCTGACTTTTTTGTTGGAGAAGCCAATGGTATAGATTCCAATACGCTTTTATTACAGCCAGGTGAAAGTCTTCAAGATGCATATATAGCCATTGGAGAAAATCCTCTTTTAGGGTTTTCAGGACAACAAGGATTACTTGGATTTCAAGGTGAACTTATTGATAATACAGAAAATGGTAATGACCCTACTGTTTTTCAGTCTAATGTTAGGAATGATGACAATATTACCAGTACAGAACAAATCGTTGACATAGAAACTCGTGGCAATAGCGGAAAAGTAACCTTCAATTTTGGAGCTGAATTTAAAAAACGCTTTTATTTAGGTGCCAATTTAAATATTCACAACTTAAATTATAATCGATCAGTTATTTATGATGAATCTGTAAACGGAAGCCTAATAGGCTCGCAAGGAATTACTAGAGCCATTTTTATTAATGAAACAGAAACAAATGGAAATGGTTTTTCTTTGGATTTAGGAGCTATTGCTAAACTCTCCGATCAGGTTAGGCTGGGGTTAAGTTATCAAACTCCTACTTTTTATGAACTTCAAGATAGTTATTCTCAGCAATTAGAAACTTTTTTTAATGATGGCTCTTCTCAATTTGTAGATCCTAATATAATTATTGTACTGCCCGAGTATCAATTTAGAACTCCTGGAACACTATCGGGAAGTATTGCTTTTATCGCTGGAAAAAGAGGTCTATTAAGTGCACAATACTCCCGTAAAGATTTTTCTAACACGAAATTCACAAGCGATGGAGATGCTTTTGACGAATTAAACAATACTATTGAAGCCACTTTTAAAGCTACAAACACCTTTAGAGTTGGTGGTGAGTATCGTTACGAAAACTGGAGGTTACGAGGAGGTTTAAGTAAAATCACTTCCCCTTATAAAGACAGTCGCATAGCTGGTGATACCGATGGCTTTTCGCTAGGAGCAGGTTACAACTGGGGTAAATGGAAATTTGATGCAGCATTTAATAGAACAGTTACCGAACGTAGAGAAACTTTATTTGAAACTAACAATTTTGATAATTCTGCCAATATCAACACAAGAAATAGTGCTGTGACCATGACATTGGGAGTTAATTTTTAATAGTTTTAGATCTGTCAATAATCTTAGTCCATTTCCTTTTATCCTTTTTTAACAAAAGCGTATCTTTGTGTGCTAAAAATTCGCCTAATTTTTAACGGCTTTAGACCTCAGCAGAATGAAAGACAATCAAGCATCAGAAACTACTGATTTTATTGGAGACAATCACGTTAGTACCAGTGCAAAAACACCACTTCGCAAAGATGCCTTTGAAATGACGGATGATCAAAAGATATCTGCAATTAAAGGTGATGTCGCCAAAATTATGGAAACATTAGGTTTGGACTTAACTGATGACAGCTTAAAAGGAACTCCTAACCGAGTTGCCAAAATGTTTGTTAAAGAAATTTTTGGAGGATTAAATCCTGATAAAAAACCTAAAGCATCTACTTTTGACAACAATTACAAGTATGGCGAAATGCTTGTTGAAAAAAACATAACCTTATACTCTACCTGTGAGCATCACCTACTTCCCATAGTTGGACGTGCCCATGTAGCTTATATTTCAAATGGTACTGTTGTTGGTTTATCAAAAATGAATCGTATTGTAGATTACTACTCTAAAAGACCGCAAGTACAAGAACGTTTAACCATGCAAATAGTACAAGAGCTTCAAAATGCGCTTGGCACCGATGATGTTGCTTGTGTAATTGACGCTAAGCACTTATGTGTAAACTCTAGAGGTATTAGAGATATTGAAAGTAGCACCGTTACTAGCGAGTTTGGTGGGCAATTTAAAAATCCTACTATAAAACGAGAATTCCTAGATTACATTAAATTAGAAACCAAATTTTAAATAGTTACTGTTTTTTGATTCTTGAATTAATGAAAATTTCAATTTACAATTTTATTAATAAGCTATTTACCTGCTGTATTAACTAAACTTTATACAAAATAGTTTCTTTTTATACATTCAACCGGATCTTAGAATTTTCCTTAACTTTAAAAAGTCGTGTTGCTAAAATTATGAAAAGATACCTTTTATTTTATTTTTTATGCTTTAGCAACTTCATTTCTCTTGCTCAAGAAATTCCAACTTCCATTACAGACAGTATTACTTACCCTAAGAATACTTATAAAAAATTTATAGACGTTGATAATCTTGGAAACTATTACTTTTCAAATTTTGAAGTAATTACAAAAACCGATGGTAATCGCAATTGGGCTTTTGCTAATTATGAATTAGGTATTCCTTACTCTGTATCTGTTATCAACCCTTTACAAATATTGGTTTTTTACAAAGAAACAAACACCGTAATACTACTCGATCGGTTTTTAAATGAAACACAAAGAATAAATTTAAACCAAATTAACCCTTTAAAAACAGCTTGGTGGGCAGAAAATACTAAGAATCAAGAAATTTGGATTTATGATGGAGAAAATAATAGATTAGAGTTTTACAATTACCAACAGAATATAACCTTATCTCAGACCATTCCTTTTTTGGAAACTCCCATTGATTTGAGCTCTAATTTTAACAATGCTTTTGTTTTATTTGATGATTCAATAAACAAATACAATATTCAAGGGACTCTTTTAAAAAGTTTAGACTTAAATAAAAAAGCTTTTTCAAAAATAAAAGCAACAAAATCCTATTTAATAGGTAAATCCAAAAACAAATTTAAACTATATACTACCAATTTAAATTTAGTCGGAAGTTTAAAAATCTTAAAAAATGATAACTTAGGTTTTTCTCTTAAAAATGAAAAACTTTATATTTATGACGGAGCTAAATTATTTATTTACAAACTTACCCTCCCTTCAAAACTAAACTAATGCATATAGCCATAGCAGGAAATATTGGTGCTGGAAAAACTAGCTTAACTGAACTTTTATCGAAACACTACAAATGGGAACCCTCTTTTGAAGAAGTTTTAGAAAACCCTTATTTAGAAGATTTTTATAATAAGATGGAGCGCTGGTCATTTAACCTGCAAGTTTATTTTTTGAATAGTCGTTTTCGCCAAATATTAGATATTCGTAAATCTGGAAAAACTACAATTCAAGACCGCAGTATTTATGAAGATGCTTATATTTTTGCTCCCAATTTACACTCTATGGGACTTATGTCTAGCCGAGATTTTGATAACTACAGTTCCCTATTTAATTTAATGGAAGAGGTTGTAGAAGGTCCTGATTTATTAATTTATTTACGAAGCAGTATCCCTAATTTAGTAAAGCATATACACAAAAGAGGTCGTGATTACGAAAGTAGTATATCTATTGACTACTTAAGTAAGCTTAACGACCGTTATGAGGACTGGATAACTAATTACAATAAAGGCAAACTCCTAATAATTGATGTAGATGAACTAGATTTTATTGATAGTCCTGAAGATTTAGGAATTGTATTTAATAAAATTGATGCTGAATTAAATGGTTTATTCTAATTTAACACTTTCACTTTAATTTATAATAACCACTGGCAATTCGACTAAATTACCTTGTTCAAACTCTACAAACCTACTTGGAGGCACTCCTGGTAATGTTTCTACGAAAGCTGTAAAAACAAATTGAGCCGATATTAATGCACTATTTTCACCAGTTAGGCTATACTCTAAATTAAATACACCGCTACTAGAGTTTGAATTTGCTGTTTGCATTGTAATAAAAGCATCTCCAGAAAGAGCATCTATGTATTCCACATCAAATGACGGAGTTCCAGGTGTACCAATGGCATAGGTTCTGCTTTCAGGGTTAGTTATCGTTATTGTAATTTGATTTTCCTCTGTATCTACTAGTTTAATAATAAGCACTTCGTCAACTCCTATGGTTTCTTGTGTTAATTCGGCACTAATAGCATTAAAGCTTACATTATTTGCAATTCCCACTAGTATTGGGTTCTCATCAGAAGGTATATTGGACATTTCGTCCGAAGGCTCATTGATTCCCAAAGACTCCGCAATTACATCAGGATCTACAAAATCAATTGGATCGGCTTCTTTTTCACAAGAAATCATACTTAGAAGACTTACTAATACTACAAATATGTCAATACGTTTCATAAATAAGCGTTTGTATTATAATGACATAAAATTACATTTTATTGTGTAAAGTTTCGCTTTTTTTTGGAACTCTAAGTAAAAGAAAAATTCCAAAAGCAAAAAAAGCTCCAAAAAATACAATTGATATCCGGGGGCTTCCTGTTTTGTTACTTAAATACCCATAAAGAATCATGCCTATAATAACCCCTATTTTTTCAGTAACATCATAAAAACTGAAATACGAAGTGGTATCCGTTGTTTTAGGTAAAAATTTAGAATACGTAGATCGAGATAACGACTGAATACCTCCCATTACTAACCCAACCAAGCTGGCAGTAATATAAAACTCAATTGGTGTATGGATACTGTATGCATATACAACAGTTGCTATCCAAACCGAGTTTATTACTATTAATGTATTGATATTTCCTATTTTACTCGCTAATTTTGAAGTAGCAAAAGCACCTCCTATAGCTAGTATTTGAATTAGCAATATACTTATTACCAATCCAGCCGTTGCACCACCTTTTTTCCACTGAATTTCTTCTACCCCAAAATAAGTAGCTATTAACATAATGGTTTGCACTGCCATACTGTACATGAAAAAAGCGTACAAAAATCGCTTTAGCCTTTTATTTTTTTTTATTTCAAACCAAATGCGTTTTAACTCTTTAACCCCTTTGAATACAACATTACTTGTGAGTTTGTTTGAGTTTTTAAAATCTGGAAGATATTTGTATGTATACTGACTAAAAGCAATCCACCATACCCCAACCATAACAAAAGAAACTTTCATCATAAAAATTTGATTTTCGGCTTCTTGAGTCAAAACCATCACTAAATTTATAGTTAATAAAATTGTACTGCCTATATATCCGTACGAAAACCCTTTTGCACTAAGAGAGTCTTGATCTTCTGGTACAGCGATATCAGGTAAATAGGAATTATAAAAAACCAGACTACACCAAAAACCAATTAATGCTAAAAAATAAAATAACATCCCTAAGTACAGATTACTTAACGCTACATTTAAAACACACAAACCCATAGTCGAGAGTGCTCCTAAGTAACAAAAAAGTTTCAAAAAAAACTTTTTATTCCCTATATAATCAGCAATTCCTGATAGAATAGGACTTAAAATTACAACAATCAAGAAAGCTGCTGCAGTTACATAACTTATTAAAGAATCGTTATTGAGAGTTGTCCCAAAAAAAAGTATTTGTTCTTTCCCCTGCTTAACAGTTATAGCATCCCAAAAAATAGGAAATATGGCTGATACAATTACGAGGTTATACGCTGAGTTTGCCCAATCATAAAACACCCAAGCGTGCATTACTTTTTTATTTCCTCTTTTAAATTCTGAAGCATTCATATAAACCAATAGTACAAAAAATAAATAAAAAAAGCCCTTCAATTGTACAACTGAAGGGCTTTAATAAAAATAATAATTATTTACTTGAAACTTGAAACTCCAAATTTTCTTGCTTCAGCTTTAGCTCCTGGAGCCCATTTTGTTAAGTTTGCGATTCTTGTATCATTACTTGGATGCGTGCTCATAAATTCTGGTGGCGCCTGTCCTCCTGAATTAGCCTTCATACGTCTCCATAAATTAGCGGCTTCATCTGGGTTATAACCTGCAATTGCCATCAAGTTAATTCCAATTTTATCGGCCTCGGTTTCATGACTCCTACCAAAAGGCAACATTACTCCTAGTTGGCTTCCTAAACCAAATGCTTGAGCAAAAATTTGTTGTGTTGCTTGGCTTTTACCACTTACTGCAACTGCACCTGCTACACCTGCTATTTGCTGAATTTGACCAGCACTCATTCGCTGTTGTCCATGATTAGCTATAGCATGCACCACCTCATGCCCCATAATGGCTGCTACTCCGGTTTCTGTTTTAGCAATAGGTAATATTCCTGTGTAAAAGGCAATCTTACCTCCTGGCATAGCCCAAGCATTTACTTGATCACTTTTTATTAATGTGTATTCCCATTTATAATCTTTTAAATATCCTGACTGCCCATTGGCATTTAACCAACGCTCTGCTGCTTTAGCTATTTTTTGACCTACTCGCGTAATCATTTGAGCGTCAGCAGTCCCTTTTTCTACTTGACTAGATTGTAAAACTTGATTATACTGGGAAAAAGCGGAAGGAAAAATTTGCGAATTAGGCACTAATGCTAAGGTTTTTTTTCCTGTAAAAGGGTTGGTAGAACAGGCTACCATAAAAATCGAAACTCCTAGAAGGGTTATTTGTTTTTTTAAATTCATGATTTATAATTTGTGTTTATTTCGGTTAGAGCTTTTCAAAGCTACTATTTGATTTATAATTTAAAATAAAATTCACTCATTTTTACAAGTTTGGCTAACTTTTTGACATATTTATATTACTTTTTCGACAAACATAATAAAAACATGGAAAAATTACTTAATCTTATATTCGTTAGCTTACTATTCTTTTCTTGCAATGGACAAGACAAAAATAAAGAGGATCAAAAATCATACCCTGTTACCAAAACTGAAAATGAATGGAAATCGGAATTATCCGAATTTGAATTTTATGTGTTGAGACAAGCAGGAACGGAGCGCCCTTATACTAGTGAACTAAACAACAATCACGAAAAGGGGACATACGTATGTGCTGGTTGTCAAAACCCACTATACAAAAGTGAACATAAATTTAACAGCGGCACAGGTTGGCCTAGTTTTGACAGAGCTATAGAAGGAAGTATCGATACCAGTATTGATTACAACATAGGATATGCCCGCAAAGAATTATTATGTAATAATTGTGGAGGGCATTTGGGTCATATGTTTAGTGATGGTCCAAAAAACACTACAGGAAAAAGACATTGTATTAATGGAGTTTCATTAAATTTTATCCCTGAATAAGAATGAAGAAATTTGAAGTTGAAAAATCAGAAAGTGAGTGGAAACAGCAATTAGGAAACGAAGCTTATCATATTTTAAGAGAAAAAGGAACAGAACGCGCTTTTACTGGTGAATTAAACGCTCATTATGAAACAGGAAAATACACTTGTAAAGGATGTGAAACCGAGTTATTTGTTAGTGATAATAAATTTGATAGCGGTTGTGGCTGGCCAAGTTTTGACGCTTCTATTGAAGGAAATGTAATTTATAAAAGAGACAACAGCCATGGAATGATTCGCACAGAAATTATGTGCGCTAGTTGTGGTGGACATTTAGGGCATGTTTTTGACGATGGGCCCACAGAAACCAAACAGCGCTACTGTGTAAATTCATTGAGTATTAATTTTAAAAACACATGATTATGAAAAATTTAAAAAAAATAGCAATAGTTGCACTTGTAGGATGTTTAGGTGTATTGACTTCATGTGAAATTAATGAAGTAACTGAAGTTAGAGAGATTACAGAAATTGTAGAAGCAAATCCCAACATCATTTTTGAAAGAAATGTAGATTTTAGTTTTGATGCTCAATCTAACCAGTTAAGTACTATTATAAATTATCCTACTAGCTTTCAACCTAGAGAAGATGATTTAGTTATTGTTTTTCTTCAAAATGGGGTAGATGTGGGCAATAACTTACCATTGTGGGACGCTTTACCTAGAACTTTCTTCTTAGACGATGAACCTATTGTGTTTAACTTTAACTACTCGGTTGGTGGTATTGAAATTTTAATTGATAGTGGTAATGGATTTGATAAAACAAGTATTCCTGCTGAATTCACCGACAACCAATTGTTTAGAATAGCGGTTTTACCAGGACAATTCAGTGTAAGTGGTAAAATCTTAAATAGTGCCGATTTGTCTTATGATACAATTTCATCTGGCGCTACATTTATGGAGTAGTATAATTTTTATTTTAACATAAACGCCCTATGAGGTAATAGGGCGTTTATGTTTTATACGGTAAGTTTATATTTTTTATGCTAAAAAACACTTCGATCAATACCCATTTAGCATTTCATTGAAATTAGATATTAGGCGATCCAAGCCTCCTCTTCCATAAATATCTTGAGCACTCTCATAGCTTTGATCCTTGGTTAATTCTAAAAATTTATTCTCATTGTGTTCCGCTAACATTTCCACAAAAGCACCTGCTATAGGATACATAATACGTTCTGGATATTCGTACGGATGTGTCCAAAACACGCGTATATCATAGCTTTTAAAGCTTTTATTTATTTTTCGTTGATAATTAATAATTTCCTTTGCTGCTTCCAAACGATTAGTCTCGGAACAATCGAAGTAAACCCCTATACCTTCATTTATAAAACGATTTCTATTATTATTTTTATCATACCAATACGATATAGTATGAGCAATTTCATGCCCTACGGTTTGCGATAATTTATTATGAGATACACAATACTTAGGATTTGTAAATCCTAGAAATTTTTTAAATTTCTTTTGAGCAACCCCTTCTGATTTCCACACAAAAAAATCTATTTCTTTGGGTAATGTTGCTTCATAAAATGAATTAATTTCTTTAAAAGCTGCTATTCTTTTTTCAATATAATTATCGATATCTCCAATGTGCTCTATATCCTCAAAATGAAAAACAAAATTAAATGTTGTAACAGTTATCCAGTCACTAAATACGTTATCATACCCAAACAATAAAGCTAGCTTCTGAAATTTACGCTGTACGCTTTTAGTGCCTCTTACATGTATTCCTTTATTATAATATCGTTTTGCTTTATCCTTTAAACCTAATGCATAATAAGCCTCCATAATCTCAACGTAAGCTGCAGCGTACTGCCATTCTATTTCCGCATACTCATTGGCTTTACGCAATAAAGGCAATGCCTTTTCAAACTGATTTAAAGCATTGTAGGCTTTACCTAACAATAAAAAAACCTTGTAATCTCCAGATTCATTTTCTAAAATTTGTTCTCCTAATGCAACTACTTTTTGATATCCATTATTCTCAAAAGCAGTTGACATCTCATATTTTTGAGAAAAAGATATATTACAAAACATTATTAAAAATAGAACAAGAAAAATATTCTTCATGAATACGTTTTTTAAATTTTGGGGGAACTATTCTCAGCCTCAATTAATTGATTCTTACTAAGAATACTAAAATAGGGGTTTTACAATATAGGTAAAATTATAATTTGAAAATAATCACAAAACTTATTCTGAAAATAAATTATAAATTAGTTTGCATTTTATACACTTCTAATTAAGAAAAGTGCTTATATTTGCAATCCGAAACTTTTATAGTTCTCGGGGTGTAGCGTAGCCCGGTCATCGCGCCTCGTTTGGGACGAGGAGGTCGCAGGTTCGAATCCTGCCACCCCGACAAAAACCACTTAATTTATTTAAGTGGTTTTTTTTTGATCTCGTTTTATATTGTATACAGCTCAACCTCTTTTAGGAAAAATCCAATAATCTCTTAGAAAATATAAAAAAGCAGCCTTTACAAAGACTGCTTTTTTTAATAAGCTCAATTAATTTACTTAATTACTTTTATCTCAAATAATTTACTCCAGTACTTACCTGTTATATATAATTTATTATTCTTTTTATTATAAGCAATTCCATTTAGCACCTTATCATTATCTTGCTTATTAACATTTACTTCTTTTCGAATTCCATTTAAATTAATTATTGCTTCGATAGCTCCATTTTCAGGATTAATTATTGCTATACTGTCCTTTTGCCAGGTATTTGCATATATCTTACCATCAACCCATTCTAGCTCATTAAATCTAGATTTTAGAGATTTGTTGGTCGCAATTTGAATAAAACCTTCTTCTTCTAAAGTTTCAGAATTTAATTTCCATATTCGGGTTGTGCCATCGCTTTTATAAATTGTTTTATTTCCGTCATAACACAAACCCCATCCTTGCTTACTTTGCTTGTAAGCAAATGTGCCTATCGTTTTAAAATCTTCTAAATTATAAGTAAATCCCATGTCTCCCTTCCAAGTTAACTGATGAATTTTATCAGCTACTATAGTAAGTCCTTCTGCAAAAAAAGTTTTTGATAATTTATGTTCTTTAAGAACAGCTCCTGTTTCGAGCTCTTTTTGCAACAACCTTGACTCTCCATATTTACCTGCACTCTCATAAAGTTTATTTTTATTAAATTCTAATCCTTGAGTATAGTCTGCGGTATTATGTGGGTATTCGTTCAGAATTTCAAAACTATATACTTGTGGCGCCGCATTATTTAAAATTGTTATTTCGGAAGAGTAGGTATTTGAAACTCCTTCCATAAAATATGTTATTGTAAGATTATGTTTACCCAACAACATATTATTTAAAGAAATAGAAGCTTGTTTCCCTTTGACTGCTTTCGAATTACTTTGAAAATTATATTTTAACGAATCTATTTTACTACCCCCATTTTCTTCTACAGAAAAGTTGATCGTTTCTCCTAACTTATAGCTTTTAGTTGCATTTTCAAACTTAAATGAGGCAACGTTGTTTGATTTTTCATCTCCACAAGAAGCAAATAGCAAAATTACCATACTAGCAATTAACACTTTAACAGTCTTCATCTTATTATATTTTAGACTTGCAATATATTTATTTTAAAAGTCTCAAAAAAACCAAACGAAACAATGGTGAAATATTAAAAAAAGGATTGTATATTTGCGCCTGGCAAGTCCTACACAACTAGCTCCTATTGAATCCCCCAGGGCGGGAACGCAGCAAGGGTAAATGGTTGTAGCGGTGTGATGTAGGTAGCTTGCCTTTTTTTGTGCTCTTTTTTATCTTCATTACACAAAAAATTATTATGGATATTTCTCCTAAAGTTGTTTTAATTACTGGTGGTTCTTCTGGGATAGGTAAAGCTATTGGCCAGCATCTTTCTAAAAAAAAATATATCGTATACGGCACAACTCGAAATACATCCCGTTATCCCAATTTCAATGATTTCAATCTAATTGATTTAGATGTAACCAAAGCAGAAACTATCCAAAAAGCTATTAACACCATTATTACTAATGAAGGAAGATTAGACATTCTTATTAATAATGCTGGTATAGGAATTACAGGGCCTGTTGAGGAAATTCCCGATGAGGAAATCATTACACATTTTGAAACTAATTATTTTGGAGCTATTCGCACTCTTAAGGCTGTGCTACCTCAAATGCGTAAACAGCAGAATGGATTAATCATAAACATCACCTCTATTGCTGGTCATATGGGACTTCCTTTTAGAGGTATTTATAGTGCCTCTAAAGCTGCTTTAGAGATTACAACAGAAGCAATTCGAATGGAAGTGAAAGATTTTGGCATAAAAGTAACAAACTTAGCTCCCGGAGATTTTGCAACTAATATAGCGTCAGGGAGGTATCATGAACCTTTAAAAAAAGAATCTCCTTACAATAGTGCCTATTCAAAGACATTAAATTTAATGGACAGTCATGTAGACGGTGGCTCTAACCCTTCTGAGGTTGGTTTAGTAATTGAAAAGATAATTAATACCCCGAATCCAAAAATTCATTACAAAGTGGGTGCTTTTATGCAAAAGTTCTCCATAATTTTAAAACAAATTTTACCCGATAAAATCTTCGAAAAATTACTTCTAAATCATTATAAGTTGTAATTTGCAAAACGATATTTAATAATCAAAACCAAGAAAAATGAAATTTTTTATTGATACAGCAAACCTTGAGCAAATTAAAGAAGCACAGGATTTAGGAGTGTTAGATGGTGTAACTACTAACCCATCTTTAATGGCTAAAGAAGGAATCACTGGAGAAGCTAACATTTTGAACCACTACAAAGAAATTTGTAAAATTGTTGAAGGTGATGTTTCTGCAGAAGTAATTGCAACAGATTTCGAAGGAATGGTTAAGCAGGGTGAAGAACTTGCTGCTTTAAACCCTCAAATTGTTGTTAAGTTACCTCTAATTAAGGATGGTATTAAGGCTTGTAAATATTTTACCGACAAAGGTATCAAAACTAACGTAACCTTAGTATTTTCGGTTGGACAAGCTATATTAGCTGCTAAAGCAGGAGCTACTTACGTTTCGCCATTTTTAGGTCGTTTAGATGATATTTCTACTGACGGTTTAAACTTAATTGACGAAATTAGAACTGTTTATGACAACTACGGTTATAAAACTCAAATTCTTGCAGCATCTGTTCGTAATACTATGCATATTGTTAATTGTGCAAAATTAGGATCTGATGTAATGACAGGACCATTAAGTGCAATTGAAGGATTATTAAAACACCCTTTAACTGATATTGGTTTAGAAAAATTCTTAGCAGATTATGCTAAAGGAAATAACTAATATAATTAGCATGGCTTTTAGTAAAAATCCGTTTAAACAAAATGTTTAAACGGATTTTTTTATTAGGGCTATAATCTCTAATGCCTAACAAAAATAACTTCACAACGTTGCTTTTACAAGCCTTAATTAGAATCCACCAACCCTCCTTCTAAAACAAAAGTTTTTTAAAAAATTTTAAAAAGTGATTTTATATTATGCCTGCATTCAAGTCATAAGTGCAAAAAGTTAATTTCATTTACTTTTTTAGCAAAAATGGTTACTGGACTATCAAAGTTAAATCTTTTTCTAGGTCTTCGATTTAATTTTTCCGT
>CANNCQ010000028.1 GCA_947503135.1 uncultured Aquimarina sp.
TAGAAAAAGACTATATTTCTGAAATAACGGAAAAATTAAATCGAAGACCTAGAAAAAGATTTAACTTTGATAATCCAATAACCATTTTTGCTAAAAAAGTAAACGAAATTAACTTTTTGCACTTATGACTTGAATGCAGGCAATAATAAAATAGTACACAAAGAAAACTTTTATTGATTAATTATAAAACAAAATCGAATGTCAATAAATTAGCTTATACACTAACTACACTTTTAACAATATGCTAACTTGCAAATTACACTACAAAGATTTTAAAATGAAATCTGTGTTTTTTATAATCGAATTATCGGAGCATATTTTCAATAATTCGTCGGTAGTTTTATGAAACAACGGATGCTTTAAACAATTACTTATTTCCTTCAAAGGCACCAGTACAAACTTACGGTCTTTCATCAAAGGGTGAGGCACAGTTAAATTAGGTAACTTAAAAATCCCTTCTGTACTGTAAATAATATCCAAATCAATAGGGCGCGCTTCGTATTGGTCTCCTTGCTTTTTTTTTCGCCCAATTTTTTTTTCAATTTGTTGTAATTTCAGCAAACACTCTTTAGTTGTTAAGCTTGATTCGATTTTAATGCAAGCATTATAAAAAGGAGTACTCACAAACCCCCATGCAGGTGTTTCAAACACACTAGAATACTTTGATATCTCTCCAATTTCTAAGGAAATTAATTTACAAGCTTGCTGTAAATGCTCTATCCTAGATTCAATGTTGCTTCCAAGTGAAATATAAATTTCTTTTAACGGGGCTTTTAGGGTTATCATCTAAATCTTAAGAATTGAATAACAAAACAAATAGTAGTTTTCATAAAATACATCGTAAATTTAATCTTTAAAATCATTAAAGCAATTACATGAAACTTTTATTTAAAATCTTTGGCGTACTGTTAATAGTAATTATCGCAGCACTGGTTGCTATTCCTTTTTTTCTTGAAAGTAATGTAGAAAAAATTGTGCGCCAAACAGCCAAGGGTCAAGTAAATGCAAAAGTAGATTTTTCAAAAATAAATTTAAGCTTAATTAAAAATTTCCCAAGTGCATCGGTTACCATTAATGATTTAATGATTGTAAACAATGCGCCCTTTGAAAATGATACTTTAATTAATGCAAAACAAATTGTAAGTGTTCTTTCTTTTTCTCAATTATTTAAAGGTTTTGATAAAGGCATTGCTATCGATAAAATTATTGTCGATCAAGCTGATATCAATGTACTTGTGAATAAGGATGGAAAAGCCAATTATGACATTGCTAAACCTTCAGAAACTACTGAAGTTACAACTACTGAAACACCTTCTGAAAATGATTTTAAATTAAACTTAAACTACGAAATTAAAGATAGTAATATTAAGTATTTCGATGGCGAAAATAAACTTGCTCTTGAAAACCTATCGCATAGCGGTAAAGGAGATGTATCGGCAGTTATAACTGATTTGGTAACGGAAACAACTCTTGATTTTAGCTACGAATTAAATAAAGTAAAGTACGCTACCAAAATGCCCATTTTTTTAGATGCTACATTTGAGCTTGATCAAAAAACAAGTAACTATAAGTTAAAGGAAAATAACGCTTTAATTAACCATATACCTTTAGCTTTTTCTGGATTTATTAAATTATTAGAAAATGAAGATATAGATATCGAATTAGATTTTAAAACCAAAGATGCTTCATTTAAAAACTTACTAAGTGCTGTACCTAATGCTTATAAAAAAGATATTAACGGCGCTTTTGTTGATGGAACATTTGATCTTCACGGAAGTGTAAAAGGGATTTTTAACAACACTAGAATACCCCTTTTAGATGTTAGCCTAAGCACCATGAATTCTTCGTTCAAATACCCTGACTTACCAAAAGGAATTAATAACATTACTATAAAATCGACCGTAACTAATAAATCAGGAAATCCAGATGCTACGCGCATTGACCTGGATAAATTTACAATGAAAATTGATGAAGATGAATTTTCCGCAGAAGGCCACTTTACTAATTTAACAAAAAATTTAGCGGGCTCTATAAACACTAAAGGAACTATCAATTTAGAAAACCTAAATAAGGCTTATCCCGTAGATTTAGATGCTGATTTAAAGGGAATTATAAAAGCTAATCTAAAAGCTAAATTTACTTTAAATGACATTGAAAAAGAAGCTTATGACCGTATTGAAAGAGAAGGTGATGTAACTTTAACCAAATTTAATTTTGCATCGGCAGAATTACCAAACCCAGTAAGTATTAATACTGCTGAAATTGATTTTAAAAAGAACAACGTTACCCTTAAATCTTTACAATTAAAAACAGGAAATTCAGATATAAGTGCCACAGGAAGTATTAAAAATATAATTCCATTTGTTTTTGCTGACAAAGTATTAAAAGGAAATTTCAATTTAAACTCAAACTCTTTTAAAGTAAGTGACTTTTTAACCAGTAGTGAATCTAGTGATACTTCAACAGATAAAAACAACGAACAAGACAGTTCGAACACAGAAAAACTAATCCCTTCATTTTTAGACATTACTACTGTTTTTTATGCCAAAGAAGTTTTTTACGACAATTTAAAACTTAATAACACTACAGGTAAATTAAATATTAAAGACCAAAAAGCCGTACTTAAAGATGTTACTACCGATATCTTTGGAGGCACTATTGCTTTTGATGGAGTGTTAGATTCTAATGCGTTAAATCCTACTTTCGATATGAATTTAAACATGCAAAAACTTAGTATTGTACAATCCTTTACTAATTTTGAAATGTTTAAAAAACTAACTCCAATAGCTTCTGCTTTAGAAGGTTTATTTTCTTCAAAGTTATCTTTAAAAGGGATGCTTAATAATGACCTTTCACCTAACTTAAATTCCCTAAGAGGAACGGCTTTAGCAAATTTAATTGATGCGGAAATGAACCCGTCAAAAAATAAATTGATAAACACCTTAAATCAAAAAACAGATTTTATAAACCTTAATAAAATTAATTTAAAGGATGTTACTGCCAATTTAAATTTTGAAGATGGTAAAATAAAAATAAAACCTTTCAGCTTTAATATTAACAACGACATTAGTGTTACTGCCAGTGGAGGTCATGCTTTTGATGGCGCAATGGATTATGTATTAAGCACTAATATACCGGCAAAATACTTAGGCAGTTCTGCTAGTAGTTTGCTAGCTTCTTTATCGGCTCAAGAGCAGGAGAATATTAAAGTTCCGCTACCAATATCACTTGGAGGTACATCAACTAGCCCTAAAGTAGGTTTAGATATGAAAAACGCAATATCAGGATTAACCAAACAAATTGTGGCTACTCAAAAAAATAAAGCTAAAGAAAAAGTCACTTCAGAAATTAAAAAACAAGTGAACAAGCAACTTAAAGGAAAAGCTAAAAATGTTATCGGTAATTTACTAGGAAATAGCAACACTAAACAAGACGCTCCAACTGAAGATAACACCACTTCAGAAAAGAAAAAAACTGAAGATGTCGTTAAGCAAAAAGCGGGAAAGCTACTTAAAGGACTTTTTAACTCTAAGTAAATCAACTGAATACAAAAACTAAACAACTCTTAAACCGCTAAAAATCAATTATTCAATAAAATTTTAGTTGTACATTTAAGTAACCTCAAAATTACAATAAATGAACACTCTATTTAAAAAAAACAAAAACCTACTCTTTGTATTCTTAATAGGTACGTTAATTACAGTAACAAGCTGTGATAATGATTCCAATACAGATACAAATACTATTGTAGAAAAAAACAAGCCTTTTTTTTCTGCGGATGCGTTACAAATATTGGAACTTGTAAATGAAGAACGATCGTTAAACGGCTTAAATACTCTCGTGCTTAATAGCATACTTATTGACACCGCTATAAAACACTGTAAGGATATGAAAGATAACATCGGTGGTTTAGATCATAAAGGATCCGATGGATCGGATTTTATTGAGCGCTGTAAAAGAAGTAACTACAAGGGCTTTTCAAGAGCAGAAAACATAGCTAGGGGACAAACCTCAGCAAAACAAGTTTATGAAGCTTGGATAAAAAGCCCTGGACATCGTAAAAACATATTACTTCCTGATATTACCGAAATGGGTATTGGAAGGTATAACAACTATTGGACTCAAATTTTTGGTCGCAATTAACTCATAAAAGTAGTGGCTACAAATACTACATAAAGTATAAAAATAGCAATGCCTTTAAATTTTGAAATTTGATTTCTCTTTGGAAGTAATGTCACTATCAATAACAATACTGCAAAACCAATCATCCAAAAAATATCTTTAGATAAAATTTCTGCACTTTCAACTTTTATAGGTGATACTATTGCTGTAATCCCTAATACGGATCCGATATTAAAAATATTGGATCCTATTAAATTACCAATAGATATAGATTTTTCTTTTTTCATTGCCGCAATAACTGATGCTGCTAACTCGGGCACCGAGGTACCTACTGCAACCATAGTAACAGCTATTACCCGATCACTTACCCCCATTTGTTGTGCTAAATCTACCGCTCCTTTTACCAATAATTCAGAACCAAAATATAGTGCTACACCTCCTATTAGTAACCATATAATTATTTTAAAAGCAGAAACTGAAGCTAATTTATCATCTACCTCATCTGCTATTTCAACCGTTTCTTTTTTTGATTTTATTTGAGCTCTACGAATTAGCACCACTAAAAATAATACTATCGCACTTAGCAAAAGAGCTCCTTCAACAGCTGTTAACATAGAGTCATTAGCTAAAAACACATACAATAACAATGAAAATATTGCCATACTAGGCCAGTGTATTACAAAAAACTCTTTATCAACAGTTAAGCTTGATATTATCGCTGTGATGCCTAAAACCAATCCTATGTTAGCAATATTTGAACCAATAACATTTCCCAATGAAATAGAAGCATGCCCATCTAAAGCCGCCTGTAAACTTACCAAAAGCTCCGGTGCAGACGTAGCAAAAGAAACTACTGTAAGCCCAATAACCATTTTAGAAATATTAAGCTTAAATGAAAGCCCTACAGAAGACCTAACCAAATATTCTCCACCTAAAACCAATAACAATAATCCAATAACAATATATACAATGCTCATTTTAAAATTTTAAAGGACAAAGATAAGTATAATTCGTGTGAAGAATTTGTAACATAACAAGTCATATTTCGTTTTTAATGTATTAAAAAATAATAATACCCAAACTTATGAAAAAGGCACTTTTAATTTTTATTTCTGTCGCTATTAGTTTTAACAATGCTTGGGCTTTTTCAAATGTAGCCAATACACCAATTGTACAACAATCGGACAATATTACAGCAACTATAACTAAAGAAACTACAAACAAACAATTAACTGACTTAAAGCAGTATTTTGAAGAACACGACATATTACTTACTGTTACAGATATTGTTAGGAATAATACAAACCAAATAACAGGTTTAAACCTAACCATAAAAAAAGAAAACCAACAAAGTAAATTTAATCTCAACTCAAACGAACCTATTGCCGATTTGGAATTAGGTTACAAAGATGGAAATGTTTTTGTTGGTAATATGGAAACATCATTATCCCTAGGTGGAAATACGTCTTTACAAAATCTTATTAATGGTTTTAATGAAAATAATGGAGTTTCTTTAGATAGCCTATTATCCCAACATCAATTTTCTTTTTCTTTTGGAAGTGAAGATATCAAAGAGTTATTAAATAATTCTTCTTTTGATTTCAATCAAATTCAAGATCAGTTTTTCAGTCAATTTTTCAATACCAACCCTAAAAAAAATAATTCAAAATCTGTAAATCCTACAAAAAACAATAGTAATACAATACCAAAGTATAATTTTTTCAACAACAAAAACATTCAAAAATTAATTATAATCGATGGTAACGAATCTGATTTTGAAACTTTAAACGCACTTGCTAAAGCCGATAAATTAAAAGAAGTTGACAATCTCAAACCCAGTACCGCTATGAGCATTTATGGTAAAAAAGCTAAAGATGGAGCTATAATAGCGACTTCTCGATAAGTTAAATTTACTTATTCCATATATTAAAAATTCCGCTTAAACTTATTGAAAACCTGTTTTAAATGCATTCTAAAAAAATAATAGAATAAGTGGCTGCATACTAAATTTAAAAATTACAAGTTAATAAAGAACATTAAACCAATACTCTTAATCCTTTTTTCACAAGAGTATACTATTAACTTAAAATCATAAAATGAAGAATTTTTTAGTAATCGCAGCAGTGTCTGTTTCAGTCGTTTCGTGTGTTTCAAAAAAGAAGTTTATTGAATTAGAAGGCAGACACGAACAAACCGTGAGTAGTCTTCAAAAAACCAGAATAGAAAAAGAAGAGCTCGAAGGTAAATTTGCGCGTATTGAATCTCGTGCAGCAGCTTATAATCGAAAAATAAATTCGTTAACCAATGAAAATGAAGCTAAATTAGATGTTATTGAAGGTAAACTTATATTATCTAAAGCTGATAAGAAAAAAATAAGAACAGCCTTAGCTAAAATGGATACTAGTGAATTATCCAATGCTAAAACCTTAACAGATTCTGTAAATTTTGTAGTATCTAATAATTTAATGAAATCTGTAAACACCAATGATATAGAAAATTCAGATGATATTGACATTAATATAGATGATACTGTAGTAATGATTTCCATTTCTGATAAGATGCTGTTCAACTCTGGAAGCTATCGTGTAAATACTTCTGCTAATAAAATTCTTTCGAAACTGGCACAGGTTATTAACTCTGAACCAAGTATAGAGGTACTTATTGAAGGGCATACCGACTCAAGAACGATAAGCAAAGTAGGTATTCAAGACAACTGGGACTTAAGCGTTAAAAGAGCCACCTCAATAGTTAGGTTATTACAAAAAAAACATGGTGTAGATCCTTCTAAATTAATCGCAGCAGGTCGAAGTAGTTATGTACCATTAACTGATAATTCTACCCCAGAAAACAGATCAAAAAACCGCAGGACTAAAATATCAATTTTACCTAAAATAGATAAGTTTTTTGCACTTTTAGCTGCTGAATAATATCCTATTTCATATCAAACAAAAAAAGGCGAAATCTTAGATTTCGCCTTTTTTTGTTTATGCAATCGCATTACTGATTTACTATATTTTTTTTAAAACTATTTGCTCATTTTCTTTTGAAATTAACTTACTATTAAATTCTTTAATTAGTGGATAAGAGTTTATACCGATAAAAGGTTCATTACTCTTTTTATTTACCTTCAACTGAATTAAATCTCCTTTACTAGAAATCGAGAATTTATAAGAACCTAAATTTTCGGGTAAATCTAGCCTCAAACTTTCGGGTAAACTTGAAACAACATATCCATCAGGGATAGTAATATCCATCATGTAAACTTCATTTTTAGCATATCCATAATCAATAGGGAATTTTCTTTGGTCGATTTTAAATGGGTTGTTTGTTGTTTGTAAAAACAATAAAGGTTGAAAATAAATCTCATCTCCTACTACAGTCGAAAAATCATCAATTCTAAATTTATATTCGGAATTTATATTCTCACTGAGTTCATTAAATCCTTTTCTATTATAATCTGTAATTTCAGAAAAACTAAATGTCGATTTAATTTGTTTTAATGCTTCTGCTTTATCGCTTTTATTTTTTTTCCTATAAACATAGGCATCATAACCTTTAGAACGTTTTTTAAACGCACCCGTAATTACTCCTTTGTTATCAACAGTATATGTTAAAATTGCATTTAATGTAGATGTATATGGTCTTAAATCAATATCAATAACTACTCCTGAGGTAGTTAATACTTTACCTCTTCCTTTGATAACTCTTTCAGGTAATATATTAGGAATCGATTTTTTATCGGTAGCATCTAAATATACTTTAGAATTATCTGACATTATAACCTCTACAATTATATAATCAAATGCATTGTAACTAGGAAATATCGCTATAGGTGTATTCATAGAAGACACAAAAACAGGTCTAGCATTAATATTAGCTTGTTTCAACATTGATAACAATATCATATTAATTTGCCCACTTGACCCTGTACTATTTTTGTACGCATTTTTTACTCCACTGTAAGCTTTACTCGAACTTACATTATTCCATGTCATTTTGTTTTTAACAAAATCAAAAATTTTATTAACCTTTGCTTGGTCATTAGGAAGTCCTAAAAGGAGTTGATTTAAATCCTTTTTATAATAAGCTGTTTTCCCCAATTCATCTTTAAATGCTGGATGATCTAATTGCTTTTTCAAAACATCTTCCCAAGTGTTTGAATAATATTTTATAGGAGAATTAGGAAATTTAATTGATTTTAAATCGAACTCTACACTAGGCAAATAACTATAAACGTTATTAACGTATGATTCTTCTTTATAAGCTTCTACATTTTCCGACTTTAAAGAATAAGTATTCAATATAAATTCCACATCATATGTGCTATGAGTTCTTTTTGCAACACTCCCTAAGCCACTACCTATTGTTTCCGTAATAGCTTGTCTAAATGTAATTTTATCTCGCTTCTTTCCTTTAATTATATTAATATTTTTATCTCCCCTAGTTTGCATTCCATAATTAAAGTATTCTGGAATTTCAATATCTAACACTTGCTTTTTAACAGGTACATAATCTTGAAAATAAAAAGTAGGAAAATACGTATAGAAAGGTGAGCTAATAGTATAAGAAAATTCAATAACAGAACCTTTAGCTACATTAGGTAACGTAAATTTAACTGTATTTCTATCCGGAGAGGTTTCATCTTTAAACACCCCTCCTTTTTTCATTGAAAATTCCTCTATTTTTCCATTTAACAAATTGTAGGTTTTTGCTTTTATCTTACCAACAGTTTCTTCAGCAGTTTTGGTTTTCCAAAGTAATATTTGCTGAATCGCAAAGTTTAATCCTTCTTTATTATATATTTTAATTTTTTTATAAATTTTTCGTTTTATAAAAAAACCATCATCTTGTTTATATTCATAAAAAACCTTTTTCGATTCTTCTAATACAGCAGCAACGGCTTCTTTATTAGTTGGGTAATATTCTTCTTCCAGCTCTTCTTTAGTCACACTAGGAGGTTTTGTAGCAAATGAAATCTGAAAAAAAAATATAGAAATAAGAATTGTTAATGAAAATTTAATCATAATAATTATTTAGTTAGTATGCATTTTATGTTGTCAAAATCTGCGACTTTTTTTGTAAAACTATTAAATGATTTTACACTTTCTTTTTTAAAAACCCCATCAATTATTTTTAAATCTCTTTTGATTTTAATTTTTTTGTCTGATATTTTTTCAAAAACCAAACTATAACTTCCAAAGCTCGAATCTATTTTTTGTGATTCTGGAAGAGCATATATATTAAGATCTTTAGCCAGATTAATAATATATGTATCTTTATAGGTATACCCTCTTTGGTTTACTAGGGGCTGAGTTCGGTTTTCAGTATCTATCTTACTGTAAAAAAATCTATTAAATATTACAGGTCTAACGATAAGCTTATCACCTGCTTTACTTCCGTAAGAATCCAATTCAAACTTAAAGCTTTCATCAATAAAAATTCCCTCTTTATTGTCATCTACAAGAGCTTCTTTAATTTTAAAATTATTTAAATAATTAAAGTACTTCTTGTAATATTCTTGTTTATCAGAAGCTTTAACACTTCCTGAATTCCAACCATAAGCAGCACCCGATGAAACTCGGTGAAAACCTCCACTCAATTTATTATTGTTAGTAATGGTAATTGAGATATCAGTGGCAATTAAATTTTCTTTCGTAGTATACTTTTTAGTTCTTTTAATTTCACCTCCATCTGGTGTAATAACTAACACCTTCCTATTATCTGTAAATCCAGAAATATAACCAAACGGACTGGATTGACTAGTACATTCTAACCAAGTATCTTCACCATCAGAATTTGGTAAATTCAATATTACATGATCGCCTTGCAGACATACAAGATCTTCATTGTAATCCTTTATATTTTCTCCTGAAAAAACAATACTATAATAAGCAGGTATATTTTGAGATTCTAGTAATGCTTTGGTGTAATTTGTAAGTGCTTTACAATCTCCATAACCCAACTTATCTACCTCAGTTGCTAAAATGGGTTTCCATCCTCCAATACCTAGTTGTATACTAACATATCTAGTTTTATCCTGAACGTATTTGTAAATAATTTTAGCTTTTTCTATATTCGAATTAACTTTTGAAGTAAGCGCTGTTATTTCGTTAATTGTTTCTACAGGTAAATTTCTTCTACCTTTTAATAAATTTTCATTTTGCCAAACTCCCATCTCCTTCCATGAGGTAGCTTCTCCTTTTAAATTGAATAAATTAAATTTTTCTAGTGCAATAAATACGTGTGGAAAAATGTTGCTATTTGGCCCAAATTTCTCTACTTTTTTTACCGCAACATTAGTTGCTATAAAATGTAATTTCTTACTTGAAGAACTAACCATTTCAATATTTTCTTCTTCAAAATTATATGTTTTATAATTAAGCGGAATATTTGTTGGATTATTAAAAACAAACTCTGATCGCTCTACTGATTGATTATAGTTTCCTAAAAAATAAAACCCGTTTAAAAAACAGGAATTACTGGTTATGTATTCTGTTGTAAACTCAACAGTATAAGGATAATTTGAATTTTCATAATTGTAAGCTTTATACCTATTATCCCCAGCTAAAGTTGTATAATTATTAACCGCTGAATAATCTTCAAACTTATTTTTATTTATTTTTTTAATTTCATTTCCGAACCTGTCAAAAACAGTCACCGACAACTTAGTAATCTTCCTCTCAGGACCATAACCTAAAATTAAATCTAAATGCTTCTTACCTTTTTTATTAAAAATAGTAATCGCTTGTACTGTCTTTAGTGTAACATCATCAGCACTATTAATGGTGATTTCTTTTTTATCTTCTCTCACCACACTATTTGCATCTATTTTTAAAATAGAATCAATCGTAGCAATATTGTAATTCTGACTTTTAGCAACTAACGTTATTAGTAAGAACAGACCAAAAAAAAGTTTTATTTTCATTTTGGCAAAAATAAATATTTTAAACAGCTAACCCAATTATCTGAAAATAAATTAATTGACCCACCAACAAGCTTACAACTTATCTTTCAAATATTGCCCTGTAAAAGATGCTTTATTTTGCGCTACTTCTTCAGGTGTGCCTTCGGCCACTATAGCGCCTCCTTTATTTCCACCTTGCGGCCCAATATCTATAATATAATCTGCACATTTAATTAAATCTAAATTATGCTCAATTACAATAACCGAATGTCCTTTTCCAATTAGCGCATTTAGTGAGGTAACTAATTTTTGAATATCGTGAAAATGCAAGCCTGTAGTAGGCTCGTCAAATATAAAGAGTACTTTATCCTTAGTTGTGCCTTTCACTAAAAAAGAAGCCAATTTTATACGTTGGGCCTCTCCCCCAGAGAGTGTGGCAGAACTCTGCCCTAATTGCACATAACCCAAGCCAACATCCTGTAAAGGTTGAAGTTTTTTTATGATTTTTTTCTGGTCCCTATCCTCAAAAAAAGCAATCGCGTCATCAATAGTCATCGTTAAAATATCATCAATATTTTTCTCATGAAATCGTATTTCTAATACTTCTTTTTTAAATCGCTTACCGTTACATTGATCGCATTTCAAATGCACATCGGCCATAAACTGCATCTCGATAGTTACCTCTCCTTCTCCTTTACAGTTATCACATCGCCCCCCATCAACATTAAATGAAAAATGTTTGGGGCTAAAATTTCGTAATTGTGCTAAACGCTGCGAAGCATATAAACTTCGAATATCGTCGTATGCTTTAATGTAGGTAACTGGGTTTGATCGTGAGGACCTTCCTATAGGATTTTGATCTATAAACTCTACCGATTTTATTGTTGAATAATTACCCTCAATTGCTGTAAATTGACCCGCTTTCTCTGTAAAAACTCCTAACTCTCTATTTAGAGCGGGATACACTATTTTTTTTACCAACGTACTTTTTCCACTTCCTGAAACACCTGTAATGGCTGTCATTACCCCTAAAGGAAGTGTTACATCAATATTTTTAAGGTTATTTTCTCTGGCTCCAATTACTTTAATATATTGATTGGTTTTCCTGCGCGTTTGCGGCACTTTTATTTGTAGTGTATTGTTTAAGTAACCAGCAGTTAAGGTTCCCGAAGCTAAAATATCCTTAAAAGTTCCATTTGCCATTACCTCACCTCCATTGCTTCCTGCCTCAGGACCTATATCTATAATTTGATCAGCAGCTTTCATAATTTCTTCATCGTGCTCTACTACGATCACACTATTTCCTAAATCACGAAGAGATAATAATACTTTTATAAGCTTTTCATTATCTTTTGAATGCAATCCTATACTAGGTTCATCCAAAATATACATCGATCCTACTAAGCTACTCCCTAATGAAGTTGCTAAATTTATGCGTTGAGATTCTCCTCCCGATAAGCTGTTCGATTTTCGATTTAAAGTCAAGTACTCAAGTCCTACTAAACTCAAAAATTCTAAGCGATTATTAATTTCTTTTAGCAAGCGTTCTGCTACAATTGTATCTGTTTTATTAAGTTTTAATTTTTCAAAAAATGGAATTAATTCTGAAATTGGCAATTCTACCAATTCATCTAAACTGGTGCCACCTACCTTTACATAAGAAACTTCTGAACGCAGGCGTTTTCCTTTACAATTTTTACATTTGGTTTTTCCCCGGTAACGCGAAAGCATTACCCTATTTTGAATTTTATAGGCTTTCGATTCTAAAAAATCAAAAAAACCATGAATCCCTTCAAAAAACCCATTTCCGCTCCAAACTAAACCTTGTTGTTCTTCGGTTAATTCAAAATAAGGTTTGTGAATTGGAAAATCAAATTTATATGCATTATTTACTAACTGTTCTTTGTAAAACTTCATACTTTCCCCTTTCCAAGCAACTACAGCATCTTCGTAAATACTCTTAGAAGTATCTGGTATTACAAGGTCCTCATCTATTCCGATAACATCACCGTAACCTTCACATTTAGGGCACGCTCCGAAAGGATTATTGAAACTAAAAAAATGTACGTTAGGTACAACAAAAGCCTTCCCATCAAGCTCAAATTTATTACTAAAATCTGTTATTTTATTTGTTTTAATTTCCTCAATACTACAATAACCTTTTCCTTCATAAAAAGCTGTTTCAACAGCATCCGCTAATCTATTGTAAAAGTCTTCATCATCTTTTACTACGATTCTATCGACTACAAGCTCTGCTTCGTTTTTCTCATCAAAAACAATATCCGTACTCAGCCTTTCAACCTTACCGTTTTGTTTTACGCGTGCATAACCTTGTTTTAGAAGTACCTGTAGCTTTTCATTAATTGTTCTGCCTTTTTCCGCTTTTACAGGGGCTAATAATAGTAATTTTGTACCTACTTTGTATTTTTTTACTAGACTAACAACATCTGTAACGGTATGTTTCTTTACTTCTTCGCCCGATATAGGAGAATATGTTCGACCAATACGTGCGTAAAGTAATTTTAAATAATCATAAATCTCTGTGGTAGTACCTACTGTGGATCTAGGGTTTGTCGAATTTACTTTTTGCTCGATAGCAATAGCAGGAGCAATCCCTTTTATGTAATCAACTTTAGGTTTATTTAACCTTCCTAAAAACTGACGGGCATACGAGGACAAACTTTCCACATAGCGTCGCTGACCCTCAGCATATAAGGTATCAAAAGCCAAACTAGATTTTCCTGAGCCCGATAAACCAGTGATTACGACTAACTTATTTCTAGGTATCGCTACATCAATATTTTTAAGGTTGTGAAGTTTAGCCCCTTTAATTAAAATATATTTTTTAGGGCTTAAAGAAGAAATATCAAGATTGTTTTTTACCAACGTCATAGATTCAAATATACACAAATAGCTCTATACAAATGGAACCAACCTATGTTGTTGTATTGTTAAAAAAACGAATAAAAAATTCTTCTAATCAATAAATAATTATATATTTGAAAGAATTATTAAAAACATAAGCCTATACAGTACTATTACTTTTATTTACAATCTTTCTTTTAGTTTTTGAAAAGTAATATTATGGTTTTAAGGAACAACAACGACTCAGAATTAGTTCATAAGTATATACATGGTAATGAAAATGCTTTGTCTATTCTTATAAAACGCCATCAACAACGCATTTTTAGTTTCATTTTTTCCAAAGTTTATGACAAGGAAATATCTAATGATATTTTTCAGGATACTTTTATTAAAGTTATTCGCACATTAAAAGCAGGAAAATACAATGAGGAAGGTAAATTTTTACCTTGGGTAATGCGTATTTCTCACAATTTAGTTATTGATCACTTCAGAAAAAATAATCGAATGCCTAAGTTTAACGACAATGGCGAGATGAGTATTTTCTCCTTACTTAGTGATGATTCATTAAATGCTGAAACTTCTATTATAAAAAACCAAGTAGAATCTGATGTTAGAAGTTTAATTGAAAAACTTCCTGATGATCAACAACAAGTTCTTATAATGCGAATATATAATGATATGAGTTTTAAGGAAATTTCTGAAAATACAGGAGTGAGTATTAATACCGCCTTAGGCAGAATGAGATATGCTCTTAAAAATTTAAGAAAGCTTATTGACAAACATCAAATAGTACTTACTAATTAAAAAAGTGTTTTTTGTAATATAACAATTCTTTTTTCGTTATCTTATAACAAAATTGAATTTAAAAATAGTTGTATGCCAAAAATTTACTCAAAAAAAAATACAAAAAAGAACACCTCTTTAAATCCAAAGCCCGAAACGGTTAACTTTTTATTACAATATTCAAAATCATTAAGTGTTGTAAAAAATGAAAAATACTGTATTGAAATAAATAAAAACTAATCTTTATTATTTTATTGTGTGTAATTAAACAACCTATGATTAAATATATAATTCTTTTAATCAGTATAATCCTTTGTCTTAGTTGTGATAAAGCTAATTTTTCCAATGACAAATCAACTAAAGTTAAAAATGCGGAGATAAATGAGATACAAAGTAATTATGACAATAAAAATCTAAACGAAGTTAAAGGTCCTGACAACCGAAAAATAATATGGGTTGGAGAAATTGAAATGCAAGTCAAAAATGTGGATCAATTCACTAGGCAATTAAATGCTACAATTAAGAAAAATGAAGCTTTCATTTCTGAAATGAGAACTACTAATAATCCATATAATATAGCAACTGATATTACAATAAGGGTAAAAAATGAAAACTTTACAAAACTTATTAATGATGTTAAAAGTAAATCGGGAAACATAGATAAACTAGAGATTTCTTCAGATGATGTAACTGAAGAATATATTGATATTAAATCACGTTTAGAAACCAAAAAAGATGTTAGAGATCGATACATTAAACTTTTAAAAAGTAAAACAGGTAAAATCTCTGAGATTATTGAAGCTGAAGAAGCCATAAGAAAAATCACAGAAGAAATTGAAGCAAAAGAGGGTCGTTTGAGATACTTAAATGATAAAATAAGTTTCAGTACTTTAAATCTTAGGATATACCAAAAAGTTGACTATAAACCTAAATCTAATATTTACAAACAAACATTTTGGGATAAAACTAAAGATGGCCTAGAGAACGGTTGGGAGATAATAACTGGATTAGTATTAATACTTATAAATATATGGCCTATAGTAATTATTACGATCGTAGTGTTTATAAAACGAAAATGGTTTAGAAAAAAAATATTTTCAAAAAAAGAACAAAAATAGCTACACACAACACTATATAAAAACATAGAGCAGTTAGGTTTTAAACCCAAAGGAAGTAATTTGCTTGTAAGATCGTCAATTATAAAATTTGCCATTTACGTTGAAAATATAAATCTAAAATATTTATATTTGGCTAAGTAACAAACCCAAAAGACAGTGCTTTTAAACTGCCCTAAGATTTCTTACATTTAACGTTCAAGAGGCATGTTTGCCTTCCATCAATTTTATTTTTTTTAGAGTAGTTTGTAAGTATTTTTATTTTTTGATACTAATATATAATATCTTGTTTTCACAAGTGATGCCTAACACTTTTAGTACTTATTAACACAACATTTATAATTTAATCCCCCCAAACTCATGAAAATTAATTTTTTCTTAACTGCATTTTGCTTAACCCTATTAATTGGTTGTTCTTCTGATTCAAATGAATTAGACCCAACTGTTGAAAACAATAATGATGATAACACTGAAGAAGTTATTATTGTTGTAAACGAGGATACTACTGAAGAAATAGTAATGTCTCCTGAAGATATTGAAAATGGAAACATTGAAGAAGAAGAAGAAGAAATTCCTAGTAATAATGGTAGTGGTGTTCTATCTCAAGAAGAACAACTGCAACTAGATTTTGCAACCACTTCAATATTTGACAGAACAAGTAACAATCCAAACAGCAATGCAAAAAAATGGAACAGCACGATTAATTTATTTTTATCCGGAGATTTTAGCAACAGTGAAATTAATTTTATTAATGAATTTTCTGAGGAATTAAATACAATATCTAGTGCTATTGATATGAATATAGTTCCTTCTTTTGAAGAATCTAATGTTGAAATTTATTTTGCTACTACCCAAGAATACATATCAAACAGGCCTAATTTTATAGAAGGTTTTACACCCAATGGCTCATCGGTTGGTAGAGCTAATACAAGGTTTAGAATTCCAAGTTTTTTCATTACTGGTAACAAAATATGGGTAGATACCTCTGCTCTAAACTTTAATTCTGTTATAAGACATGAAATATTACATATTTTAGGATTAGATCATACCGAAGATCCTGAAAGTATCCTTTTTGGAACTCCTAATACCGATTTTGAACTAACTGATAATGATATTTTCACCATACAAACCTTATACAATCCCTTAATACAAGCTTCTTTTACACAAAACCAAGTAACTACTTCTGTAGAAAATAATCGAGAAGAGTTTTTTAATTAAAATAATTATACACATTTTAATTAACCTTCTTAAGGAATTTAGCAAAACGTAGTAATTGAAATTAAGCGTTAAGTTTAATTTTAATTACTACGTTTTTTTATTACCAAAACAAACCACAAATGAATAGCAATTCAAATATGGCTGTCTTAATTGATGGTGACAATATACCTTCTGCTCATGTTAAAGAGATGATGGAAGAAATTACCAAATATGGTAACCCTACTATAAAGCGAATTTATGGAGATTGGACGCGTCCTGGTTTAAACAAGTGGAAAAACTTGCTTCTAGAAAATGCCATCACCCCTATTCAGCAATACGCATACACAACTGGTAAAAACGCAACCGATTCGGCTATGATTATTGATGCGATGGACATTCTTTACAGTGGTAAAGTTGATGGTTTTTGCCTTGTTTCTAGTGATAGTGATTTTACTAGGCTAGCTACTCGACTGAGAGAAGCAGGCATGCAAGTAATAGGTATTGGAGAAAAAAAGACACCAAGCCCATTTATTGTCGCTTGCGATAAATTTATTTATATAGAAATTTTAAAAAAGTTATCAGAAGAGAAGATAGAAAATAAAGAAGCGAATACTTCCGAGGTAGATTTAATTACCAAAAAAGAAATCAATTTAATATCTACAACAATCAAAGATTTATCCGACGAAGAAGGCTGGGCTTTCCTTGGTGATGTTGGTAGTTTACTACAGAAAAAAAGACCTAATTTTGACTCTCGGAATTATGGTTTTGAAAAACTTACTCCACTTATAAAATCAATAGATTTATATGAAATTGAGCAACGTGAAAACCAAAAAAGTAAACACAAATTGATATTTGTAAAGATCAAAGAGAGACACCACACAAAACCTAAGAGGTCTTAATGTTATATCGAAATAGCTTTGGATACAAATATGCGTCGAGCTTATAGCAATTTTTACCCCCAAATAAAAATAACTGCTTTTATTACCAATAAAAGCAGCTACGCTAAATTCTTAAGAATTCCTTTTTTCAAAATTTCTCCAAAATTAAAAATGTCTTTATACGAAACATATAAAGGCACAGGAGCCAATCTAATCACATTAGGTTCTCTCCAATCTACAAACACCCCATGTTCCATTAAGTAATCAAACAACTCACGACCATGGTCATGTAAAAATACGGAAAGTTGTGTACCTCGCTCCTCCTGATTCATTGGTGTAATAATTTCAAAATTCGAATTTGTTGCTATTGCAACATCTTTTAAAATAAATTCGAGGTAACTAACTATTTTATTTCGTTTGGTAATAATTACATCCATCCCCACTTCATCAAACATTTGTAATGACGATAAATAAGGAGCTAAACTCAAAATAGGAGCGTTACTTATTTGCCATGCATTTGCATCTGGCTCAGGTATAAATTCAGGGGCCATTAGAAAGCGTTCTTTTTTAGAATGCCCCCACCAACCTTCTAAACGGGGAATCTCTTTATTATTATGATATTTTTCGTTCACAAAATATCCCGAAGCGCTACCAGGACCACTGTTCATATATTTATAACTGCACCAAGAAGCAAAATCAACTCCCCAATCGTGTAGTTGCAAATTTACATTACCAACAGCATGTGCTAAATCCCAACCTACAAAAGCACCTATATTTTTAGCTGCCTTAGTAATTTTTTGCATATCAAAAACCTGACCTGTATAATAGTTTACACCTCCAATTAGCACTAGTGCACATTCTTCGCCAACAGCAGCTATCGTTTTTAAAACATCTGCTGTTCTGAAGTGATGCTCCCCTTCACGTTTTTTAATTTCAACAATCGCTTCTTTAGGATCATAACCATGAAATCGTACCTGACTTGCAATCATGTACTGGTCACTGGGAAAAGCTTTTTCTTCGCAAATAATTTTATATCGCTTTGAATTCGGCCTATAAAAAGAAACCATCAATAAATGAAGATTAACCGTTAACGTATTCATTACCGAAACCTCGGATGGTTTGGCACCAACTACTTTTGAAAGTTGTTCCGAAAAGCGCTCATGGTAATCCCACCATGGTTTATCAGCTTTAAAATGACCTTCGACAGCTAAGCTCCCCCAATCATTAACTACCTCATCAATATATTTTTTCGTTTGTTTAGGCTGTAACCCCAAAGAGTTACCCGTAAAATAAATTACATCTTTCCTCTGGTGTTGCGGAAAAATGAATTGATTTCTATAGGACCCTAGCGGATCTTTTTCATCTAATGATGATGCAAAATCTAACGAATTTTTAAATGACATAGCTACTAATTTTGTAGTTACAAGATAGTATGATTTATGCTTAAATTAAACCCCTTAAATAGCTATTTTTGTAATAAAAAAGTATGCATTTTATTTCTGAAGAGTTAGACGATTATATTGTAGCACATTCTGAAAAAGAACCTGAGTTATTGCAACAATTAACTCGCGAAACTTATCAAAAGGTATTACAACCTCGCATGCTTAGTGGTCATTTTCAAGGGAGGATTTTAAGTGTTTTATCTAAATTAATTGCACCTAAATTCATTTTAGAGATTGGTACATATACAGGTTATTCTGCTTTATGCCTATGCGAAGGTTTACATAAAAACGGAGAATTACACACTATCGATATTAACGAAGAGCTGGAGGATTTCCAACGTAAGTACTTCGAAAAGTCAGGATACAGTCATCAAATTACACAACATATAGGAGATGCAACTAAAATAATTCCAAATTTAAATCAAAAATTTGATTTGGTTTTTATTGATGCAGATAAACCCAACTACCCTACTTATTTTAATTTAATTATTGAAAAAATGAATCCGGGAGGCGTTATTTTATCGGATAATGTGCTTTGGAGTGGAAAAGTAATTGAAAAGCTAAACCCTAAAGATGTTTCTACAAAGGCTGTAATGGACTATAATAAACTTTTAGTGACAGACCCAAGAGTGGAAACGGTGTTACTTCCTATTAGGGATGGACTCACGATTAGCAGAGTATTATAAGTTAGTCCATAGGTTTTTGATAGCGCGCTAGTTCATCTATATAAAATTTATTACTAGGATCTAATTTCAAGGCTATTTTTTGATATTTTATGGCTTCTTCTATTTCTCCTAAATCAAATAAAATATGGGCATATGTATCATTCATAAAATGACTCTCCGGCATAAGCATTATAGATTTTTTTGACCAAATTTGGGCTATCTTTAATGCAGCTACATCATTAAATATTTTGTAGTTCTCATAAACAAACCATGAAGAATTATTTAGTTCTGAAGGCTGCGCCAATTCTAGATTATAGTATTTCTGTGCTTTAATTATGTAATTATTCCATTTGCTTTTATCTTTATTAGATTTTTGAAACTCAGAACCTGCTTCTATAAAATTTAATTTTATTTGCAATATAGAAAAGGCATTGCTATCAATTTCCTTAAGTCGCTTATTCACATTAACGCTATCCTTATAATTTTTCCAATAATATTTTTCAAAAGAAAGAAATAATTTTTGTTCTATTGCATTAGCCGTATATCTTTTTTTAAATTCTTCTTTATTTTCTATTAAAAATTTAAGTTGGGGATTATCTAAATCGTTGATATAGTTGTTTATTAAAAACCAGGAGTCTTTATTAAATCTATCTTCATTACTTTTTTTTGAAATAAAATAATCATTGATCATATCTTCTTTTTGAGTAGCATATGGCACCAATTTCAAATAAGAAGTCATCGTTTCAAAACTTTTATCGCCGCTAATTAGCTTTGTTAAATAAGGCCGTATTTGTTTTTCTCTTTTTAAAGCTATTTTACCATTATTTATAAAATCACCAACACTATTGCTTCCAAATATTTTATGAACAACATTCCCTTTACTATCCAAATATATCAATGTAGGGAAGCCTTGTACCGCATATTTTTCAAAAAAAAGTTTACCTAAAGGGTTATTTTCCATATCAAGCTTCACATTGATAAAATTTTCATTATAAAAATCACCAACTTCTTGTTTTGGGAAAATATTTTTATTCATCTTTATACAAGGTCCACACCAATTCGTATAACAATCCACAAAAATTAATTTATTAGTCGCTTCAGCTTTTTCGGAAAAGATTTTGAATGTTTCTCCATCAGTAAAATCAATACCCAATTTTTGCGCATTTACAAATAAAGTGTTTACTACAAAAACAAATAGAATTATATGCTTATTCATTATAAAGTATATAAGTGGAAAATATTTATTAGCCTCTAAAACAATTGTATTCAGTATTATAAAAAACCATTTTAGTTTTTTTAACGTTGCTAAAATACAAATTCAAGTTCTAGCTGTGTTATTTATTTGATTGTACCTTTTATATAATTAGCTACAAAAGCAAAAAACCGCAGATAACCTATGCTACTAAAAGACAAGTAAATACTTTATTAGTAAGTTAATGATATCAATTACTTTAGCTAAAGTTTAAAGCTTAAAAACACCTCAACAAACAATTACTTATTATTAAAATTTGTTTGCCGAGAAAACAAACTACTTATACTGTTTATAATTATTAATTTTAATTTGGGCTTTTAAGTCGTGTAACAAATTGTATAACCCAAAAAATGTTCTGTTTATATATAAAAAATGACGGCTCCCTCTACTCCCATTCATTTTTCGTAACTCTTTATCGTTAGAATACTTTTCACTTAATTCGGTAATGTTATTCCAAAAAGTTTCGTCTGAAAAATCAAAATCTTCGTTATGAAAAGGAGAAGTGAACAACGATAACATTTCATGAAACAAAGCTGAGAAAAACGCTGTTTCTTTAGGGGTATCATCTTCCAATAGAATTTCTAATTGAAACATTTTTTCTTTGAACAGCTTAGGGTTATTGATAATTTCGATTTTAGCGAGCTCAAAATAAGGTGTATAAAACTCTAAAGGAACCTCTTTAATACATCCAAAATCAATGGCAATTAAATTTCTTTCATCATCAATAAGAAAGTTACCTGGGTGCGGGTCGGCATGTACAGCTTTTAGGATATGCATTTGATACATGTAAAAGTCCCACAATGCTTGGCCTATTTTATTCCCCTCTTCCTGCGTAAACTCTTTAGCGGTAAACTCGCTTAAGTGTTCACCGCTCATCCAATCCATTGTAATAATGCGATCACTTGAGTATTCGGGGTAATATTTTGGAAATTTTAAATTGGGAATTTTTGCACAGGCTTCAGTAATTTCAATACTCTGATTAATTTCGTGAATATAGTCCGTTTCTTCTAATAGTTTTCCTTCTATTTCTTTGAAGTATTTATCAGTATCTTGACCTTGCAAGTTAAACATTCTGACTGCGATGGGTTTAACCATCGCTAAATCAGAACTAATACTGTCTGCTACACCAGGATATTGGATTTTCACAGCAAGCTTTTTCCCATCTTTTTCAGCTTTATGGACTTGACCAATACTGGCCGCATTCACTGATTGGCTTGCAAACGTATCGAATATATCTTCGGGATATTTCCCAAAGTAATTTTTAAATGTTTTACGGACTAATGGCGCTGATAATGGAGGTACACTAAATTGTGCTAACGAAAAACGTTCTACATAAGCCTTTGGTAAAAGACTTTTTTCCATAGATAGCATTTGAGCCACTTTAAGCGCACTACCTTTCAAACTTTTAAGACCATCATAAATATCGGCAGCATTATCTTCGTTAAGCTGGTCTTTACTTATGTCCGGATTTACTGCTTTTTTACTGTAGTACTTAAGGTAGTTCCCTCCTATTTTCACACCTGTTTTTACCAACTCTGTAGTTCTACCAAGTTTAGATGTAGGTATTTTGTCTATTGTTTTCATAGTTCCTTACACTTAAGTAATTATTTTTTTTCTTTAGTCAATACTTTTGCCCAAATAATTGCATCATCGATAGTCTCAAAACTTTTAATCTCCTTTTTAAAAAACAGTTTTTCTATAGTCATACTAAACCAACTTTGCTTTCGATAATTCACTGCTCCGTAGGCTTTGAAGTTATAATTACTTTTAAAAAATTTAATCCAATCATTAGGCTTAATTGAGTATGAATTTATCCTGTTTGATATATAAACTAAATTGCTACCATTTTGCTCATAGAGCTCTTCAAATTGTGCTGACAAACTTTTAGCATGTCCCTCCCAAGTAAAAACTACTCCTTCGTTAATTTCTGACACAATAAAAGTTTCGAAAAGATAAAATTTTCCGTAGGGCTTCTCTACTAACTGTATAGCCTCCCGATAGAAAATCGATTTTTTTAACTCACCCATACTTAAATCGCTGTTTATTAGACTTAAGAAGATAAGTTATTTTATTAGAAATTAACTCATAATTTTCTCTTTCCACAAAAATTTACCCAAATCGATAACATTTTCTAATGGAGTGTTGTCAAAAACATCGAAAACGGTATTTACTGATTTTTCAATCGCAATGTCTGTTTTTTCAAATCCTGCTGATTCATCGTCTAGCCAAAATTTTAATAAAAATAAAAATTGCAGCCACACAGCTTCCGAGACTATTGCTACTGGTTTTTTAGTTATCTTCATTTGCTTCCCTTCATTATCTTGCGTAACAAGTTCTACCCCGAAATCTTTTATTTTACTTCGCAGTTTTGACAACTGCTTTAAGTTTTTCAATGCGTGTTTATCTTCACTTAAAACAAACAACACATAACTTCTATTAGCTGTTAGCATTTCGAAAAATGTAAACAAAAATGTTAGTAATTTTTCTCGGCTAGTATAAGCTGAAAATTCCTCGTTTTTAAGCAACAAACTTTCCACGTGTAAATAAAAGTCTACCCAGATGGCTTTTTTTAAACTTTCGATACTACCAAAATGCTTATAAAACTCAGCCTCGTCTAACTTATGATGCTTGCAAAAAGAAAACACACTTTTAGGATTTCCTTCAAGTAAAATGTGTTCCATATAAGTACTAATAATATCAGTTCTTATTTCGTTTGCCGTCGATTTTTTTTTTGCTGCCATAATCATTTCAATTAATTATCTGTTACGATTCGATTTTTTTATCGATTCAAAAGAGCACTATTTTTATTACTAATAGTTTTAAAAAATAATACCTACCCATTATTACCATTATGACTTAATCTTTACTTTAATTCATCAAAAATCGAGTAAACCTTACTAATTTTTATTAATATACGTCACAGGTATTTATTTGTAAAGATACGACCTGTTTAATCCTTTGCTAAATCAACTAAACAAAACATTTGTTAAAGTTTATATGTCATGAAATCACAAATTATTTTCGATAAACAGAAAGAAAAAAGGAACTTACTTTTCAGTAAATTCCTTTTTTTCTAAATCTTAACTATTATTTGTTAATACTATGGAATAATTATTTTTTGAATTGTACTTCCTGTTTGTAAAAGGTACAAGCCTTGTCTTTGATTGCTTAAATCAATACGGCTACCTGTTCCCGAAGCTATTAAATTACCCATAATAGTAAAAACAGTCCATTGAGTTGATTTCCTAATATTAAAAATACCTGAGTTACTCGGGTTAGGAAAAACACCCGTAGCATCTATATTATTGTTGTTTGAAGTTATGTTTTGTAAATCTTTCCTAGAGGTTCTTTTTCTAATTTCAAAATGATCAAAATTCCATCCACCACCATCAACAGCTTGAATACGAATAGTTCTATTGCCTTTGTCTAAATTTACGGTTTTTCTAATTGTTTTCCATGTTTTAACTCCATCCGTATTAGGAACAGCTATATCTCCTTTATTATTTCCGCTAAGACGTAATCTAATTTTACCTCTGCCTGAATTTTTGTTAGAAGCCACTCTATATCTTACATCATAATCTCCAGAAGACGGGATATTTACAAAATATTCCATATAATCACCTTCTTCTATACTTGTAACATAAGATTCTTTTTTAGATACCCCTTTGCCTTTACAATAAGTTTCCGCTTGTATTCTATTAGATATTGACTTAGGTGTAGAGCCTTTACAATCTGAGGTATTACTATCATTATTATCACTACTGTTACTCGTATTAGGGCTAGGAGTATTTACTTCATTATTATTAACAGTTGTTGTGCTTGCAGCAATACTATCACCACTACTTGCCCCAACTTGCTTGTTAATTCTTTTGGTATCAACTATAAAATTATCAAAGTAAGCATACACATCTTTTGTAGGTGCATCAGCTTCGGGGTTGCCTCCATAAAAAGTAGAGAAAAACATTTTATTTATCTTTACTTTAGCATTATCTCTAAATTCTGCATTTTTATATTCTCCTAGTAATTTACCATTAACCCAGGCTTGCATAATACCGTCCTTTTTCCCTACACTATTAAGTTTGTATCGAATTTCGATATTAAACCATTTGTTTTTAGCAATAGTGTAAGTTGCTTTTGTCCAAGTAAAATGCTTTTCGTTATTCACAGGTGTTTTAACATAAAACTCTAGCTCGTCTTTATCTCTAAATTGAAGCTTACCGTCCCAGGCTGTATTTCTGTCATCTTTATCATCAAAACTTAGTCCGCCACCTAATCCTGGAAGCTTTCCTGTTCTACCTGTATTTTTCGAAGGCTTTACAAATTCAAAATCTGCACTAAATTTTAAGTCATAACTCAAATAAAGTTCGTCATAACCATTTTTTAGATCTGTTTCCCATTGGGCGCCACTTTCTTTACTATCGGCTTTTCCTTTTGGATATTTTACTTTTAGCGCATTTCCTGTATCGGGAGCCGATGATTTAATTACCGAAACACGGTCTTCGCCTTCTCCTCGTTTTGAAAAACCATTACCCGATTTAGTCTGCCAGTCGTTTTTGAGTTGATCCCTAGTATAAGTCCCTGTTTTAAATCCGTCTGCATTTTTTTGAAATACTTGTCCGTAAGAACAGGTAAAACTAGCAATGGTAAATAAAATTACCGTTCCTTTTTCTATTGTTTTTTTCATGATATAGTTGTTATAGTTGATTTGCATCAACAGTTTTAATTAATTCTTTTTTAAATTTCATTAATTATTAAAATCTATTTGTACAGATAGTAAGTACTAATTGTACTGATTGGGCGGTTTAGTAAATTTTAATTTTTACAACAAAAACAGTGATTAACAACCGTTTTAACTATTCTTTTAAACTTTCGTTTCTTCCCCTTACTTAATTATTTTGCTATTTTCGCGTGAAGGATTGAGCGGTTACCCCACAGCCCGACGTAGGAGGTGCGAGGCGTATGAGTGAAAGCCTGACCCAAAGGGGCACGCCCTTATAATAAACATGATAAAAAACGACACTTTGTCAGCTACAGCTAATTGGTATTTTTTTTGAAATGCAGATTACACTATTATTAATCAAATTAAAATTTAACATATGGCAACTGGAAATATTAATGTTTCGGTAGAAAATATTTTCCCACTCATTAAAAAATTCTTGTATTCGGATCACGAAATTTTCTTGAGAGAATTAATTTCGAATGCAACTGATGCAACATTAAAATTAAAGCATTTAACTAGTATTGGCGAATCGAAGTCGGAATATGGAAACCCTATTATCGAAGTTTCTGTTGACAAGGAGGCGAAACAAATCCGTATTAAGGATCAAGGTTTAGGTATGACTTCCGAAGAGGTTGAGAAATATATCAATCAGGTAGCTTTTTCGGGCGCCGAAGAATTTTTAGATAAGTATAAGGACAGCGCCAAAGACTCCGGTATAATTGGGCATTTTGGTCTTGGTTTTTACTCTGCATTTATGGTAGCCGAAAAAGTAGAAATCATCACTAAATCGCATACGGGCGCTCCGGCAGCACATTGGGTTTGTGATGGGTCACCTACATTTACTTTAGAAGCTTCAGACAAAGAAGATAGAGGTACAGAAATTATACTTCATGTAAGTGAAGATGAACTTGAGTTTTTAGAAGAAGCAAAAATTAGTGAGCTTTTAGTAAAATATAACAAGTTTATGCCAGTGCCAATTAAATTTGGTACTAAAACTGAAACTTTAGAAAAGCCTGAAGGAGCTAAGGAGGAAGATCCTGCCCCTACTAAAGAGGTGGATAATATAATTAACAACCCTACCCCTGCTTGGACTAAACAACCAAGTGATTTAGAAGACAAAGACTATAAGGACTTTTACCGCGAATTGTACCCAATGCAATTTGAAGAGCCTTTATTTAACATTCACTTAAATGTAGACTACCCTTTTAACTTAACAGGTATTTTATATTTCCCTAAGTTAGATCCTAATGTGGGGATTCAAAAAGATAAAATTCAGTTATACCAAAACCAAGTTTTTGTAACCGATAATGTTGAGGGTATTGTACCTGAATTTTTAATGATGCTTCGTGGTGTTATTGATTCGCCTGATATTCCTTTAAATGTTTCGCGTTCGTACTTACAGGCCGATGGTGCTGTAAAAAAGATTTCGAGCTATATTACCAGAAAAGTGGCCGATAAGTTAAATTCTTTGTTTAAAAATAGCCGTGAGGATTTTGAAGCGAAATGGGATGATATCAAAATAGTGATTGAATACGGTATGCTATCGGAAGACAAGTTTTTTGACAAGGCGAAAAACTTTGCATTATTACCTACTGTAGACGGCGCTTACCATACTTTTGAAGAATTGAAAGCCAAAATTGAAGCCGCACAAACTGATAAAGATGGAAAATTGGTAGTATTGTATGCCTCGGATAAAGATGCACAACACAGTTACATCCAATCGGCAAAAGACAAAGGCTATGAGGTACTCCTATTAGACTCTCCTATTGTGTCGCACTTAATTCAAAAATTAGAAGCGACTTATGAGAACACTACTTTTGTACGTGTAGATGGTGATCATGTAGATAACTTAATCAAAAAAGAAGATACTGTTGTATCAAAATTAAGTGACGAAGAAAAAGAGGCCTTAAAAACTACTATTGAAGCCGTAGTCCCTAAAGAAACTTACACCGTGCAGGTAGAGGCTATGGATAGCCAAGCTTCTCCTTTTATTATAACTCAGCCCGAATTTATGCGTCGTATGAAAGAGATGCAGCAAACCGGTGGCGGTGGAATGGGAATGTTTGGCAACTTCCCTGAAACTTATAATTTAGTGGTGAACTCAAACCACAGTTTGGTTGACAAAATTAATAGTACTAAAGACGATGATGCTAAATCGGGCCTAATTAAACAAGCTTTAGATTTAGCTAAGCTTTCGCAGAATTTACTAAAAGGTGAAGACCTTACTAATTTTGTAAAACGCAGCTTTGAAACAATTTAATACTTTATGTATATAATAAAATCCGCTAGCATGTATTTGTTAGCGGATTTTTTTTTGCTTAATTATTCATGTAATCTTGATGGGTTATCAAAACATACTTCCCTTTTTCTTTTAAATCTAAAAAACCATATTCATAGCAAAATAGGTAAACTTGTTCTTTATTATTTTTCCAGTAATGTGTAAAGTAATTAGGGTTAAATCCAGCTGCAAATAGTTTTTGCTTTCGTATGGTTGATAAGCCCGACTTGTTGTATGATTTTAATAATTTTCGGTTTATTTTTAATTGCTTGTCTATTTTATAATATAAATCTTCTTCGGATTTCCGTTTTTGATATTGATGTGCCGATTTGCATTTTAAGGAACAAAATTTTTTATCTATCCTTCCTTTAAGCTCTGTTTCGCAAACGGGACATTTTTCCATAATTTATAGCGTTTGTTAAAATTATTATTTATCACTTAAAAACCTTATATTTAAACACTTACTACAATATACATTTTTATTTCTAGTATTTTTTAGTCACAAAATTTTGCTCCTATTTTCATAACATAATTAAAAAACACGTTAAGCTATTATGTTATATGTTTTTAAAAATATGCGATAGCTAATTTATAATGTTTCTTTTGATACTTGGAAATGTAGTAAACAAATAATTATTAAGCAGAATTTTATTCGAATGTTATTCGGCTAAAATTCTGCTTATATTTTTTTATTCATTCATATTTGCTTAAAATGAATCACTTACAAAAACATATTACTTTAAAACACCTGTTAATTAATGGTGAAAAAAAGATTGGCTTGCAGTTTTACCCTGATAAGGTGATACAGGCCTTGGTAAAAGAGTTGCCCAACCCTAAGTGGAGCAAAATGTACCAAATGGCATATATTCCGAACACGAAATACAATATGGATATTGTTTTTGATAAGTTTAGGGGAGTAGCTTGGTTAAACTGTCAATTTTTCTTCGAGCATAAAGCTATTAAAGACAACGAACCACTGGATATTGAAAGCTACAGAAGTAGGCCTGTTAATCCTAATAAAAGGTATGCACCCAATACGTATTTAAGTAAATTAGAACTTAAACACTACTCGGCAAACACCTGCAGGGTTTACATTAGCATGTTTGAGCGTTTTATAAATTATTATCCTAGTACTGAAGTAAATTCCCTTTCGGAAGAAGAAATAAGACACTATTTGAGAGCCTTGGTTTCTGAAAAAAAATCGGATAGTTACATTAATCAATCTATAAACAGTATAAAATTTTATTATGAAGTAGTATTGGGTATGCCCAACCGGTTTTACAGTATTGAAAGACCTCGAAAAAAACAAAAATTACCTGTGGTACTTTCAAAAGAAGAGATTATGCTTATGATTAATTTAACGACCAACTACAAACATAAGTGCATTATAAGCCTATTATACTCGGGCGGTTTGCGCAAAAGTGAGCTTTTAAATTTGAAGGTTGAAGATATTGATAGTAAGCGAATGGTAATAAATATAAAGCTTGCCAAGGGCAACAAGGATCGGATTACTTTACTTTCGGAAACTATACTAAACTATTTACGAACTTACTATAGTATTTGGCAACCTAAAACTTACTTATTTGAATCGCCTAACGGTGGTGCTTATAGCCGAACTAGTATTGATTCTATTGTAAAAAAAGCTGCCCGCAAAGCACGTATCGAAAAGAAAATTACACCACATACGTTAAGGCATAGTTTTGCAACTCATTTATTAGAAAACGGCACTAATTTAAGACATATTCAATCCTTATTAGGACATAGTTCAAGCAAAACCACAGAAATTTACACTCATGTGGCCACAAATCATTTGCAAATCATAAAAAATCCACTAGATTTATAGTCAATATAACACACATTTTCGTGTGTTATTTAATTGTTACCACACATTTGAAAATGAGCAAGTACATTATAATTATATTATCAATATTCACAATTAGTTGTTCGGAAAAAAAATCTAACACGGAGGATTTAGTGTCTCAAAAAATAGATACACTAAAATATTCTTACAGTGGATTTAATAACGGTTTTGACCTTTTACTATTTAGTAATCAAAAATTTGAATTTATAGACTATGTATATGGTTGTACTGGTGGAGGGCAAAACAAAAAAGTATTTGGAGAGTATAAAATTGACAGTACTAAATTAACATTAATCCCCCAAAATATTAAATTATTGATTACCCCTTTTAACTCATTTGAATTTGAAGGTAATACAAAAAAAGTTGAAACTAAATATGGTCCAGATTCATTAAAAATTAAAACTAAGTACGATTTAATAAATTGGGGTAATTACAAATATTTATTGTCAGAAGAATTTTCTTTAATCGGTGAAGAACATATAAATGATTTCCATAGATTTTCGGAAAATTATAATTCGGGTTATGAACCTAAAAATAGTGGACGATATTTAAAAATGGTAGCTAAAGAAATTGATACTGTTACAAAAGAATTAAATTTAAGAAGTATACCTCTCAAATGGAGAGATTTATTTCTCTCTGAACCAATTATCAGTCAAGTAAATAGATTAACTGTAACAACTTCCAAAAGAGATAATGAATTAAAAATATGGGAAGTAGGAATTAATAGAGGTATTCAAGACAATGTTCGAAAAGGAATGGAGTTTACAGATGAGTCTGGTGATTTTTCAGTAAAAATTGATTCTGTTGGAGAAAAAAATAGTTTTGGTTTAGCTTCCATCTATGATTTTGAAGATAATATTAGCATAAAAAAAGGAAGTGAATTAAGAACAAAATGGAAATAAAAAACGTGTGGTAACACCGTGTATAATTAATGGCTAGTTCGGGCTTGCTTACGAAAATCCTTGCGGATTTTCTATTCAGTTTTTATTTGCTAAATTAGGTGCTTAAACACGCCACTAACCATACACAAGACCGTTGTGCATAATTTAGAAAACGCCTAAATGAAAAGAAATAAGTTAATAGGAATTTTGTTTATTTCAATTGGGTTTTTGGTGCTTTTTTATAAAGATAGTGGCTTTTATGGTTGGGGAGGATATCTAGATAAATCTTTGGAAAACATAATTATTAGCTCAGTTTTAATTGGTCTTGGGATATTAATAATGAAAAGAAATAAAAAAACTAAATAACATAAAATGCCATTTCCGATTGACGAAAAATATGTAATAGAAACTGAATCTGACTTAAACGTGAAATTCTCAACTGAATTTAAAAACCGAATGATGAAATCAAATGGCGGTGAATTATTGATTTCAGATGAATTTCAATTTGAGCTATATCCTTTTTTCGACAAATCTGACCGAAAACTAATAAGTCGGACTTGTAATCACATTGGACTTGAAACGAAAAACGCTCGTGAATGGAGTGGATTTCCTGAAAATGGAATCGCAATTGGTTCGGATGGATATGGGAACCAATTAATTTTGACTCATAACGGAGATGGAAATTTGACGGATAAACTGTATTTCTGGAATCACGAGACAAGGCATGTAGAAAAAATAGCAGAATCAATTAATAAACTTAGAGTTGATAAAAACTCATTATGGAAAAGAATAAAATCGAAATTTAACCTATAAAAACTATGCACAACACGGTGTATAAAACATAGCTAATAAGTTCTAAACCGAAAGGTTTGTGTATATTTAGAAAGTCCGCCAAATTTTTAATTTGGCTTTTAAAAAGAGAAAAATTTAAAACAAAATTTAAAAATTCGGCTCTGTGTTAATCCGAAAAGTTAGTTGTCTTTTTACACGCTACGTTTCATACACAAGTCCGTTACCTAGCATTGCGTTCGCGTTCAAAATCAACACTTTATCAAGTTATTTAAAGTAAAAAATTAACCTGTTAAATAGATTATAGAAAATAAATTATCACTGTTGCTTAAAAAGAAAAAGCCAGAGCGTGAGCTACTTATGTTTTCGGACCCAACTCGGGCGAAACTGTTATAAATATTTCGGACTTTACTCGAACGCAACTGTTGTGTGCTTTCGGATTCTACTCTCCTATTTAGTATTTAGAAAGTAAAAAATAAAAGCGTTAGCTGCTTGTGTTTTCGGACTCAACTCGAACGCAACTGTTATGAATATTTCGGACTTTACTCGAACGTAACTGTTGTGTGCTTTCGGATTCTACTCCCCTATTTAGAGTTTATAAAGTAAAAAAGCCAAAACGTAAGTCACTTATGTTTTCGGACTCAACTCGAACGTAACTGTTGCGCGATTTCGGATTAAAATAACGTGATTTAAGTTGCTTAAAGTAAAGTTTAGCTATGTTGTGTAAAATGAAAATTACTTAAACTGAGCCTTAAAAGTTGAATTAGAGAAATATAAAAGTATTGTGAAAAGAAGTTTAAAACGCTAGGTAACAATATATAAAAAACATAGGGCACTTGTGTTTACCTAGAAAAGTAGTTTTGTGGCGCTGAGTCGCCAAATATAAAATTTGGCATTTACAACGAATGATAAATACAAAATCTTTATATTTGGCTTATATAATTTATCCTACGTCAGTTTATTTACGCTGCCCTACGATTTCTTATATTTAACGTTGTAGCTCATACTTTCCAAATAAATGAGTCTGATCATCTTGTCGCTCACTAGCTTTGTTTTGAGTTTTTGCTTTGGTTCATCTAATGGAATTATTGATACTTTAAACTGATAAAAATACACAGCTGAGCTGAGTCGAGTCTGAGAACTGAATTCAATTAACTGCAAAAATGCAATTTGTGGCTACGGCTGACTGAATAACGGCTAATGATGGATAGTTTATGAGGTTTTGGCTCGTCCGAAACGCTCTGCCCTATCTTGGTATTTTGGCTCGTGCAAAAAAATACAAGCTACAACAATAACTATAAACAATGCAGGGCAGTCGCTAGCCGAATTAAATAGTTGATTTGCTTGGTCGTAAAAGCTTTTTTCTTACTTTTATAACTGTAAAATTAAAAGACGCCAAAAGCTTTTACTTGTGCTAGTTTGAAGTTCCTTGAACTTCTACACTGCACTGTTCATAGTTGGGGCGTTAGGCAATATTAAACAGAGTGTAGTCATGAGTAAATTAGATTGAATTGATAATTAAGCTTAATAGTTTTTTTATTCGTTCATATTTATTTTAAACAAGTAATGTTTAAGTTTATAGGAGAAAAAATTGTACAACTTTAGGCTATAGAGTAGCTAAAAAAATGAGATGAAAAGGTTGAATTTTAATAAAAATAACTATAAGGGTAGGCAAAGCAATTTGCGATTTAAAAAAACTATTATAATGTAAACCATATAAACTTTATTCATTAAAGAAAATCTCATAATAGAAATAAAAATTAGTACAATATTAAAAGTTAAAATTAATAACAGATATGAGAAAATATATTAAACCAACAAATGTTAAAACGGTAGGAGAATTAGTTGAGCTTTTAAAAGAGTATCCTGAGGACACTGCAATATTTAATTCGTATGTAGATAGCAATGAAAGATTGAATGACTTCGAATTAGTTGTAATGGAAGGACACGAAATAGGTGACAGAGATGCTGAAGATATTCCTGTAATACATTTATCAAATAAAAAGCATTTCCTTTTAAGCTAGAAAAATTCTATAAAAACAAAAACATTGCCTAACACCATATAAAAACACATAGGGCGGTTTGGGCTTGGTTGAAGGGCTGTGATTACTTGCAAAGACGCCAATTATAAAATTTGGTATTTACACAGATTGATAAAAACAAAATATTTATATTTGGCTTAATGTAAAACTCATAAAGTCAGTGTTAATCCCCTGCCCTACGATGTTTTATATTTATCGTTAGCAAATATTAGATTATGTTTTTAAAGATAAGTTGTGCCTTCATAATTGTAGGGTTTTTGATTGTAACATTTT
>CANNCQ010000029.1 GCA_947503135.1 uncultured Aquimarina sp.
AATGCGGATAAATCAAAGTAATTACAAAAAACAACCCTATGTCTTTAGGAAATCAAGAAAGCGCATAGAAACATTGTTTTCACAATTATGTGATCAATTTATGATTCGAAGAAACTATGCAAAGTCTTTTGATGGGTTTAAAACTAGAGTATTATCCAAAATTACAGCAATGACCATGATTCAATATATCAACAAATTTATCTTTGATAGAAAAATTAATAATATCAAAATTAGTATTGTTTAAAATGCACAACGGGTTTAGAATAGTATTATTATTAGAATATTAGTTATCCTAATTCATATATTTTTTTGAAATAATAGGCTTGTTTACACTTCAAGAAAGTACTAATTAAATAATGATAAAACTAAGTAATGACTTATTCACTAAATAACCGTACATTTGCGCCAAATTTTAGTATAAGCTTTATGAGTAAAGAAATTAAAAATATCGCAATTATTGCGCACGTTGACCACGGTAAAACTACTTTGGTTGATAAAATTATGTATCACTGTCAGTTATTTCGTGAAAATCAAAATACTGGTGATTTAATTTTAGATAACAACGATTTAGAGCGTGAGCGTGGAATTACGATTACTTCTAAAAACGTTTCTGTTAACTATAAAGGAACTAAAATTAACATTATAGACACTCCTGGTCACGCCGATTTTGGAGGAGAAGTTGAGCGTGTATTAAACATGGCTGATGGAGTTCTTTTATTAGTAGATGCTTTTGAAGGACCGATGCCACAAACACGTTTTGTATTACAAAAAGCGATAGACCTAGGTTTAAAACCTTGTGTTGTTGTAAACAAAGTTGATAAAGAAAACTGTACCCCTGAAATAGTACATGAAAAAGTTTTCGACTTGATGTTTGAATTAGGTGCTGAAGAATGGCAATTAGATTTCCCAACGGTTTATGGCTCTGCGAAAAACAATTGGATGAGTGATGATTGGAAGAATGAAACAGATAACATCGAACCCCTTTTAGATATGGTGTTAGAACACATTCCTACACCAAAGTTTGACGAGGGTACAACTCAAATGCTTATTACTTCTTTAGATTTCTCATCTTTTACGGGACGAATTGCTATCGGTAGACTTCAAAGAGGAAGTTTAGTTGAAGGTCAGCAAGTTTCGTTAGTAAAAAGAGACGGATCTATCGTTAAATCAAAAATTAAAGAATTACATAGTTTTGAAGGACTTGGTCGTAAAAAAGTAGCCTCTATCCAAACAGGCGATATTTGTGCCTTAGTTGGTTTAGAAGGCTTTGACATTGGTGATACTGTTGCTGATCTTGAAAATCCTGAAGCATTACAAACTATTGCTATTGATGAACCTACAATGAGTATGTTGTTTACCATTAACGATTCTCCATTTTTTGGAAAAGATGGTAAGTTTGTAACTTCAAGACATATTAAAGATCGTTTAACTAAGGAATTAGAAAAAAACTTAGCTTTACGTGTTAACGAAACAGATAGTGCTGATAAATTTTTAGTATTTGGACGTGGTGTACTTCACTTATCAGTATTGATTGAAACAATGCGTCGTGAAGGATACGAACTTCAAATTGGTCAACCACAAGTAATCATTAAAGAAGTAGATGGTGTTAAATGTGAGCCTATTGAAGAGCTTACTATAGATTTACCTGAAAATGTTTCTGGAAAGGCCGTTGAAATGGTAACGTTACGTAAAGGAGAATTACTAAGTATGGAAGCTAAAGGCGACCGTATGGTTTGTGAATTCACAATCCCTTCTAGAGGAATTATTGGCTTACGTAATCAATTACTTACCGCAACTGCTGGTGAGGCGATTATGGCACACCGTTTTGTAGAATACCAACCAATGCGTGGAGGAATCCCAGAACGCCAAAACGGATCTTTAGTTTCTATGGAATTAGGAAAAGCTATTCCTTACTCTATTGATAAATTACAAGATAGAGGTCGCTTCTTTGTTGATCCTGGTGAAGATATTTATGAAGGTCAAGTTATTGGAGAAAATTCTCGTGGTGATGACATGGCAGTAAATATTACTAAAACTAAAAAGCTATCTAACGTACGTTCATCTGGTGCAGACGATAAAGCTAAAATTGTTCCTGCAATTAAATTCTCTTTGGAGGAAGCTTTAGAATTTATTCAGAAAGATGAATACGTTGAAGTTACTCCTAACTTCTTAAGGTTACGAAAAATATACCTAACAGAAAATGAGCGTAAGCGTAATAAAATTGCTTAATTTATTCTAATAAATACTATAAAAAAGGCTTTCATTTCTGAAAGCCTTTTTTTGTACGATAAATTTTGGTTAACTGTTTTTTTAACCTACTATTTCTTTTTTAATTTGAGTAATTGCATCAGAAGGATTCTCAGCGCCAAAAACCGAACTTCCGGAAACTAAAACATTTGCCCCTGCATCAACTAATTTTTTAGCATTTTTAATACTCACCCCTCCATCAATTTCAATAAGTAAATTGGGATTTTTTATTTTTGAAAACTCCCTTAAAGCTTTTATTTTATTATAGGTATTTTCAATAAATGCTTGCCCTCCAAACCCTGGGTTTACACTCATTATACATACTAAATCTATCTCTTCAAGCATGTTTCCTAACAACTTTACGTTAGTATGTGGATTTAATGCTACTCCTGCCTTAATTCCGTATGAATGGATTAATTGTATGGTACGATGTAAATGCGGACATGCCTCATAATGTACTGTAATAATTTCCGCTCCTAAATCAACAAATTCTTTAATATAACGATCAGGGTTTTCAATCATTAAATGCACATCTAACAATTTAGTTGCATGTTTTTTAATCGCCTTTAAAACCGGCATTCCAAATGATATATTGGGTACAAACATACCATCCATAATATCAACATGAAACCAATCAGCATCACTGTTATTAATAATTTCAATATCTCTTTGTAAATTTGCAAAGTCGGCTGCTAAAACTGATGGGGCTATAAATATATTTTTCATTATAATTGTTTATAAATGCAAAAAGCTATCTTTTTTCAAAGATAGCTTTTGTTATAATTTGATTAAAAAATTAACCTAAATAAGTTTTCAATATTTTACTTCTAGAAGTGTGTTTTAACCTTCTAATCGCTTTTTCTTTTATTTGACGTACACGCTCACGAGTCAAGTCAAAAGTTTCTCCAATTTCTTCTAAAGTCATTGGGTGTTGTTCCCCTAAACCAAAATATAAACGTATTACATCTGCCTCACGTGGAGTTAATGTTTCTAAAGCACGTTCAATTTCTGTTTTTAAAGATTCGTGCATCAAATCACGATCTGGGTTTGGAGATTCTCCTGATCTTAATACATCATATAAGTTGGAATCTTCCCCTTCTACTAACGGAGCATCCATTGATACGTGACGTCCAGAGTTTTTCATAGATTCCTTTACATCACTAATCGTCATATCAAGCTCGTTAGCAATTTCTTCTGCACTTGGTGGACGTTCATGAGATTGCTCCAAAAAAGCAAAAGTTTTATTAATTTTGTTTATCGAACCAATTTTGTTAAGAGGTAAACGTACAATACGAGATTGTTCTGCTAAAGCTTGTAAAATCGATTGACGAATCCACCATACAGCATACGAGATAAATTTAAAACCTCTAGTTTCATCAAAACGTTTTGCAGCTTTTATTAAGCCTAAATTTCCTTCATTAATTAAATCTGGAAGTGTTAATCCTTGATTTTGGTATTGTTTTGCTACCGATACCACGAAACGCAAATTAGCTTTAGTTAATTTCTCTAAAGCACGCATATCACCAGCTTTAATTCTTTGAGCTAATTCCACCTCTTCATCGGCTGTAATTAAATCTACCTTACCGATTTCTTGTAAGTATTTATCTAAAGATGCGGTTTCTCTGTTAGTAACCTGCTTGGTGATTTTAAGTTGTCTCATGCTTAAGTTAGGAATTAAGATTTGGATTAATAATACTCTACACTATCTTATACGTACAGATTTCTGTTTTTGTTACAAAAAAAATTAAAAAAGTTGATATACACTCATTCAAAGTTAAAATAACAATAAAATACATTTATAGCTAAGCATTAAAAGACTTGCATCTAGAATTGATTTAAGTTTTACATAAAAAAGACTATCCATAATATAGGATAGTCTTTTTTTATGTAAAATCTATAATGTAACTATATTAATTTATCTCCTCAAAGTAACGATTGAAGTCCCTCCTGTAATTTCAACTGAAGCCCCTTGTATATCGAAAGTTTCCTCAACAAAATCCCCTAATGCATCTTGGGTAAGATCCAAAGAATACACAATTTCATTATCACTAAAGCTAACAATTGTAGCTGTAGTCATAATATCCCCAGAGGTAGTGCTTAGTATTGTGCCATTTTCTAATAATTCCCATTCCCCTGACAATAAATTTACGTTGAAATTATCTGAATCAAATTCTACTACTTCTGTTATTGTTTGTCCTAAAGCAGTGATTTCAGTAGTTATTGAAAAAGTTCCTTCCGCAGAAATTGTATTCGGATTGGTATTAAAATTAGCTGCATAGTCAAAATTAATACCAGACTGAGTAAATGCAGCTGTAATATTTTGACCTAAAAGACTTCCAGTTGCCATTCCATTTTCTGTAATAAAGCCTACTAGGTTCCATTCACCTTCTAAATTTGACTCTACAGTAACTATTTCATTCTGTTCTAGTTGTTGGCCTGTATTAGAATCATCGTCACTCCCACAAGAAGTTAATAATCCTAAAAACAATAAACTCCCGACTAAATAATTTCTTAAAAATTTCATACTATTTTTTGAATCAAATTTAATTATTTAAACATATAAATTACCCTAATGAAACTTAAAATATTATTAAATCATTTTTTCTAAGCATCATAGTTTTAAACAAAAAAATCTCAGTGTATAACTGAGATTTTTAAATCGATAATTATTAAAAGAAAAGTAAGTAAGTAAGTAAGTAAGTAAGTAATTAATCTTCTTTATTTTCTTGTCTTGGTTTGCGATCGTCACGGCGATTGTCTCTTCCACGGTTATCTCTACCTCTATTATCGCGAGCTTTAGGGTCGCGCTTAGGTCTTTCTACATAACCTTCTGGCTTAGGCAATAATGCTTTACGCGAAACTTTTTCTTTACGTGTTCTTGGGTCTGTACCAAAATACTTAACGTCAAATACATCTCCCATGTTTACTACATCCGACACATTCTCTGTACGTTCCCATGCCAATTCACTTACATGAAGTAATACTTCGTTACCTGGGGCTTCTACATATTCTACAACCGCACCAAAATCTAGCATTTTTATTACTTTAACCTCGTAAGCACTACCTACAGTTGGTTTAAATAACATAGATTCAATTTTAGCTAATACAGTTTCAATTCCTTCAGCGCCTGTACCTAAAATTTCAACTATTCCTTCTTCAGTAACAGGGTCTTCATTAATAACTATTGTTGTTCCTGTAGTTTTTTGTAATTCTTGTATATTTTTACCGCCCGGTCCAATTAATGCACCTATAAATTCATTAGGAATTACACGAGTTACCATTTTAGGAGAGTGAGGTTTCACATCTTCTGCAGGAGCTGCAATAGTATCGGTAATTTTACCTAAGATATGTAAACGACCGTCTCTTGCTTGTTTTAGCGCATTTACTAAAATTTCGTAAGACAATCCTTTTACTTTAATATCCATTTGACAAGCCGTAATACCATCGGCAGTACCTGTTACTTTAAAGTCCATATCACCTAAGTGATCTTCATCCCCTAAAATATCGGAAAGTACCGCATAACGATCACCGTCAGAAATTAATCCCATTGCAATACCTGAAACTGGTTTTGTCATTTGAACACCAGCATCCATTAATGCCATTGTACCCGCACAAACAGTTGCCATAGATGATGAACCGTTAGATTCTAATACTTCTGAAACTACACGAACAGTATAAGGACAATCCGCAGGAACCATACCTTTTAACGCACGTTGTGCTAAGTTACCGTGTCCTACTTCTCTACGAGAAGTTCCTCTTAAAGGCCTCGCTTCTCCAGTACAAAATGGAGGGAAATTGTAGTGTAAGTAAAAACGCTCTTCACCTTCGTGAGTTGGAGAGTCTAAAATGTTTGCATCTCTAGAAGTTCCTAAAGTTACCGTTGCTAATGCTTGAGTTTCTCCACGTGTAAATATAGACGAACCGTGAGTAGATGGTAAGTAATCTACCTCACACCAAATTGGACGAATATCTACAGTCTTACGACCATCTAAACGCAATCCTTCCGCAAGAGTTAACTCACGCACTGCATTTTTTTGAGATTTATTGAAATACTTTCCAATAAGTCCTCCGAATTCTTCTACTTCTTCTTCATTAAAAGAAGCTAACACTTCTTCCTTTACTTCTGCAAAAGCTAAACTACGCTCAGCTTTTGATGTTCCTTTTTTAGCAATAGCATAACATTTATCGTAAGCTAAATCGTTAATACGGGCTGCTAGTTCCTCATTTTCAGTAGCAGTTTCGTACTCACGAGTTTCTTTTTTACCTACTGCCTCGGCTAAACGTACTTGTGCAGCACATTGTACTTTTATAGCTTCATGTGCAAATTTAATGGCATCTGCCATTTCTTCTTCTGAAATTTCATCCATCTCTCCTTCTACCATCATTACAGAGTCTGCAGAAGCTCCAATCATCATATCGATATCCGATTCTTCTAATTGAGCACGAGTTGGGTTAATTACAAAATTACCATCAATACGGGCAACACGCGCTTCTGAAATAGGAGTTTCAAAAGGAATGTCGCTTAATTGAATTACTGCAGAGGCAGCTAAACCTGCCAAAGCATCTGGCATTACTTCTTGATCATGAGACATTAATTGAATCATTACCTGTGTTTCTGCATGATAATCTTTTGGAAATAATGGACGTAATACACGGTCTACCAAACGCATTGTTAATACCTCAGCATCACTAGGTCTTGCTTCTCTTTTAAAGAAACCTCCTGGATATTTTCCAGCAGCAGCAAATTTCTCTCTATAATCAACTGTTAAAGGTAAAAAATCTACATCACTTTGCTTGTAGTTAGAAACTACAGTACATAATAACATTGCTTTGCCCATTTGCACCACAACAGATCCGTGTGCTTGTTTGGCTAATTTTCCAGTTTCAAGTGTAATCTCTCTACCGTCTCCAAGGTCTATAACCTCTTTAAAAACTTGTGGAATCATAAATATTTTTTCTAATTAAATTTTGTCTCGATTTGTTGGTGGCAAATCAGTATTATTGTGTTGTTTAGGCTTCAAGAGAAGTTCCTATATAAGGGAGACAACTTAATTTTAAATTTAGCGTAATATACACATTTCTTATGTATCTAGATCTCAAAAAATAGCACAAAAAAACGGAGCCCTTTGGGCTCCGTTTTTTTGTGCTATTTTTTGAGATTATTTTCTTAATCCTAGTTCTTTCACAATAGCACGGTATCTTAATACATCTTTCTTAGTTAAATAGTCTAATAAGCTACGTCGCTTACCTACTAATTTCACTAATGAACGTTCTGTATTATAATCTTTACGATTTTTTTTCAAATGCTCTGTTAAGTGAGAAATTCTAGCTGTAAACAATGCGATTTGTGCTTCTGCAGTACCCGTATCGTTTTTCCCTTTTCCATGCTTTGCAAAGATTTCTTCTTTTGCTTCTTTTGTTAAATACATTCCAATATTATTTAAATAATTTTTATGCGAACAAAGGCTTTTCCTTTGAGGTGGCAAATATAGTACTTTTATTTAAAACTTATCCCATCTATTTTTTTGTAATTATCACTACTTTAAACGACCTAATAATTGGATCATTATAAATTACCATTTAGTAAAAAGGCATCAATTAATGAGTAGTACTGATTTCGAAAAGTATAAAAAATATAAATTTAACAGCATTTTACAAACTATACTTTTTGTGGTAATGCCTGGCTGTATTCTATATACGTATGTTGATTATAAAACTTATGGTATAAGCAGATATGTTATTATTGATTTCATCAATTTTATTTCTATAATTTTAATTTATTGTTTTTATAAATTAAATCTTATTTCCAAAGCTAACATGTTAATTGGCACTGTTTATTGCTTAATGCTAGGCTTAGGCATTACACTAATTGCTAGTGCTTCCGATCCAAATTTTAATTTTGAACCTTTTTATATTACTACGGAAATGTTGTTGGTTATGCTCGTTTTTGCCATAGGCCTATTTGTCCATTTTCAAAGTATTTTAATAATTGTTATATTCAATCTTTTATTTTCCTTGTGTAGTTGGTTTACCTCGGGAAGCAATTATCCTATTGAAAAATACGTATTCTATATCCTTATTGTTAGTGGTGCCGGCCTAATGGCCTACATAAGCCAAAAAGCTGTTATGCACTTATACAAAAAACTGAAAACAGCCAACATTTTAGTTAACGTGCAAAACGAGGAATTATTAGCCATCAATCAATCAAAAGACGATTTATTCAAAATTATTGGACATGATTTAAAAACTCCGTTTTATCAACTTACTAGCTTGGTCGATTTACTTGTTGAAGAAGATAATAAACAAGAAAAAAGTAAAATTCAATCATCCATAAAAGAAGCTTCTGAAAAAGGCGTATCGCTTTTAGAAAATTTATTAGAATGGGGACAAAACCCTAAATTACACGCAAATATTGTTTTAAAAGAGCAACGAGTGGATAAAATTCTTGATAATGTTTTAAATTTCTCTAAAGTGATTTATGAGAAAAAAGAAATTAATGTCATTAATAACGTCTCCCCTAATTTTAGAGTTATAGCAAATACATTTATGTTAGAAACTATTCTGAGAAACATCTTAACAAACTCTATTAAATTTTCTCACAGAAAATCTGAAATAATAATTAAATCTGTAGTTGAAAAAAACAAGAAATCAATTATTATTGAAGATAAAGGTGTCGGAATAAAAAAAAGAGAATTAGATAATTTATTCGATAATTCTAAAATTGGAACTAAACTAGGTACAGAAAATGAAAAAGGAAATGGCTTTGGTTTAAATATTGCGAAAAAACTAATGGAAAAACAAAAAGGGGAACTTATTATTGAAAGCAATTTTGGTGTTGGAACTTCCGTAATTTTAAAATTCTCAACAACCTCTTAAATTTTAAATTCACTTTTCCTCTTTCAAATTTAAAATTACATTTTAGTTATTTTACTTTTACAAAATGAAACAACTACTATCTGTTAGTTTACTTTTTGTAATATGCTCATATATTACCAGCTGTGATTTTAAATTCAACGTAAAAACACATACCAATAAAAATACTGATACTATTTTAAAGCCTACCTATGCCAAAGGTTTTTTAATTACTCAAAATAACAAAACCAAAACACTACACATAATTAATGCTCATGACACTACTAAATATCAATTAGTTGAAAATAGTAATCACAAAAACAGCCTGCTCGAAAATAAAATAACCGTTCCTTTAAAAAAAATAATTGCAACTTCGACTACCGATATTCCTTTTTTTGAAAATTTGGGGTCTTTACATAATTTAGTTGGCTTTTCTCAAACAAACTATATTTCATCTATTAAAACTCGAGAGTTAATCAAAAAAAACTCTATTAAAGAGGTTGGGAAATTAGCTCAGTTAAACACTGAGGTTATACTTGATTTACAACCTGAATTATTTATTTCGTCCTCCTCGCCTACCAACAATAAAAATTTGTCTTTTTTAAAACAAAATAACATTCAAATACTTCAAAACACCTCTTGGCTCGAAACTCATCCATTAGGAAGGGCCGAATGGATCAAGGTTTTTGGATTTTTATTCAATAAACAACAACAAGCCGATTCTTTATTTTCTTCTATAGAAAAAAATTATAAATCATTATTAAAAATTGCTAGTCAATCTAAAAAGAAGCCAACTGTTTTATCGGGTAACTTGTATAAAGATGTTTGGTATACACCAGCAGGAAATAGTTTTGAAGCCCAGTTAATAAAGGATGCAAATGGTGATTATTTATGGAAAAATAGCCCTGGCACAGCGAGTTTATCTTTAAGTATTGAAGCTGTTTTGGATAAAGGACAAAAAGCTACTATTTGGCTTGGAGGTGGGCTATTTAATTCCATTGAGGAACTTAGTAATTTTGAAGAAAAATACACTTTAATTAATGCTACAAAAACAAAACAAGTTTATACTAAAGATTTAACACAAGGAATTACCGGCGGCATATGGTATTTTGAAACAGGTGCATTAAGACCTGATTGGATACTAGAAGATTTAATCCAAATTTTTCACCCAAATCTCCTGCCAAAAAAGTCATTTCATTTTTATAAAAAATTAGACTAAACCATTGAATTTAACAAAAAAACATATTTACTGGTTCCTTATTTTAAATATAGTTGTGCTAATGGCTTTTTTACTCAACTTATCTTCTGGCTCCGTAACAATTACTTTTTCTGAGGTTATCGATAGTTTTATTAATCCTACAGCTATAAAAGAAAGCCATTATTTAATTATTAGAGCTTACCGATTTCCCAAAGCAATAACCGCCGTACTAGTAGGTAGCGGACTTGGAGTGGCTGGTTTATTAATGCAAACTTTTTTTAGAAACCCTTTAGCTGGACCTTACGTATTAGGATTAAGTTCTGGTGCTAGTCTTGGAGTAGCTTTATTAGTACTAGGAAGTTCAAGCATTAACATGCTCAGTCATCTAACAAACCACAAATGGTCTTACGCATTATTTTCCTCTTTAGGCTGCTTACTGGTACTTGCAGGGGTTATGTTAATTTCTCAAAAAGTAAAAAATACCAATTCCATACTAATTGTAGGTTTAATGTTTAGCAGTATAGCCTCAGCAATAGTAAGTATACTTTCTTTTTTTGCCTCTCAAAGTGAATTACAACAATACGTTTTTTGGGGCTTTGGAAATTTAGGAAACTTGTCTTGGCAAGAAATTTACTGGTTCGCCCTAATATATAGTCTTGGTATAAGTATTGCGTTTTTTTCCATAAAAGCATTAAACGGTTTATTATTAGGAGAAAGCTACGCTAAAAGCCTTGGACATAATATTCAACTGAACAGAATACTTATTATTGTTGCAACTAGCCTACTTACAGGTGTTGTCACCGCGTTTTCAGGCCCTATCGCATTTATTGGCTTAGCCATACCTTATTTGTCCAGGCAAATATTTAACACTTCTAATCACAAAATTATTTTCCCTGGGGTTATTGGTATTGGTAGTATTGTAATGCTTTTGTGCGATTGTATTGCTCAATTACCTAATAACGAGCTTATTTTACCTATAAATGCTATTACTGCAATCGTAGGTGCTCCCGTGGTAATTATTTTATTATTAAAAAGTAGAAAAATAAATTTTTAAGCATGAAAGCAAAAAATATCATCTCTACTAAAAGTTTATCTATTGGCTATTCCAGCAAACGTAATAAACACGCTTTAATTAAAAATATAAATATTAATATTCCAAAAGGTAAATTAACAGCTGTAATTGGTTTAAATGGAGCTGGAAAATCAACATTCATTAAAACCTTAGCCAAACAATTACCTAAATTAAGTGGAGATTTTTACGTTAATAATAAAAACGCTACTCTTTATTCTAATAATGACTGGGCTAAAACAGTATCTTGGGTACAAACAAATACAGAAACTGCCTTAAACATTACTGTTGAAGAATATATTAGTTTAGGAAGACAACCATATACAAATTGGTTTGACCAACTTGCCTCAACCGACATTAATATTATAAACACTGTTATTAAAAACGCCGATTTAAAAGAACTTAGAAAAAAAAACTGCAACGAACTTAGTGATGGGCAACTACAACGAGTAACTATTGCCAGAGCTTTAGTACAAGATACTGAAGTTATTATTTTAGATGAACCTACCACCCACCTAGATATAATTAACAAAATAAACACTTTAAATTTATTGAAAGAATTGTGTGAAATTCATGGTAAAACAATTGTGTTTACAACTCATGAAATAGAGTTTGCTTTGCAAACAGCAGATTGTATTGTAGGAATATCAAAAAACAATGTGTTTATGAATTCCACTAAAACCTTTATAAACAAAGGCATTTTAAATCAACTTTTTGAAAGTGAAAATTTAATGTTTAATAAAGAATCTGGTCGTTTTATTATAAAATAAGTGTTATAAATCGAGGGCTTATTTACGCGTTATTCTTTATTGTATATAAGTTTCTGTTTAATTAAAAAAAGTACTATTTTTGCAGACTGTTAATTTAACCTCTGACGATATTCGTGAATGTTACTTTAATTTATATTATATACTTAATCCAAAAATGGAAAACTTAATTAAATTTGTACAGGACGAATTTGTTCCTAAGAACGAATTACCTGTATTTGCAGCTGGTGATACAATTACTGTGTATTACGAAATTAAAGAAGGTGAAAAATCAAGAACTCAGTTTTTTAGAGGTGTAGTACTTCAAAGAAGAGGTTCTGGTACTTCAGAAACCTTTACTATTCGCAAAATGTCTGGTACTATAGGTGTAGAGCGTATCTTCCCTGTTAATTTACCTGCAATTCAAAAAATTGAAATCAATAAAAGAGGTAAAGTACGTAGAGCTCGTATCTTTTACTTTAGAGAACTTACTGGTAAAAAAGCCCGTATTAAAGAAAAAAGAGGATAATTTATTTTTTCCTTATAAAAAAGCCTCGTTTTTAACGGGGCTTTTTTTGTTTTCATTTATTCTTCAACAATTAAAAAAAAGAAAACAACCTAAAAAATAGAATACTCTTAATAATTATTCTATTTTTTTCAATATTCGATAAATTCAGATGGTTTTTAATCCCTAAAAACTATTAGAATATCAAAAGCAATCATTGTGATTCACAAACAAACATTATTTAATATATTTGCATTCCATTTTACAGTAAATTCGAAAAGGATTGCGTAAAATTTTAACCAAATTAGAAACCTATATTATGGCAAATAAATCTACCATTATCTATACTAAAACAGACGAAGCTCCTGCTTTAGCTACTTATTCTTTTTTACCAATAGTGCAAAGCTTTGCTAAAACAGCAGATATTGATATACAAACTAAAGACATCTCTTTAGCAGGTAGGATTATAGCTAATTTTCCCGAAAACTTAACTGAAGCTCAAAAATTAAATGATGCTTTAGCTGAATTAGGTGCTTTAGCTAAAACACCAGAAGCAAATATTATTAAATTACCTAACATTAGTGCTTCAATACCACAGTTAACCGCAGCTATAAAAGAGTTACAAAGTGCAGGATATGCTATTCCTAATTTCCCAGAAGATCCGCAAACTGCTGAAGAAAAAGAAATTAGAGCACGCTATGCTAAAGTTTTAGGTAGTGCGGTAAACCCTGTATTAAGAGAAGGAAACTCTGACCGTAGAGCTCCGAAACCTGTAAAACAGTACGCTAAAAACAACCCACATACAATGGGTGCGTGGTCCTCAGAATCTAAGTCGCATGTTGCTACTATGAGTAGTGGTGATTTTAGAGCTAACGAAAAGTCTATTACTATAGACAAAGCCACATCGGTAAGCATTGTTCACACCGCGTTAGATGGTCCAAGAACTATACTTAAAGAAAACCTAGCTTTATTAGATGGTGAAGTAATTGACGCAACAGTACTTAGCAAAAAAGCTTTGTTATCTTTTATTGAAGAGCAAATTGCCGATGCTAAAGATACAGGTGTTTTGTTTTCATTACACATGAAAGCAACAATGATGAAAGTTTCGGATCCAATTATATTTGGACACGTAGTAAAAACTTTCTTTAAAGAAGTCTATTCAAAACATGCCGTTACTTTAGAAAAATTAGGCGTTGAAGAAAATAATGGTTTTGGAGATTTAATAAATAAAATCGAAAAATTACCTGCTAATGAAAAAGCTGCCATTGAAACTGATATTAAAATAGCTTTAGAAAATGGCCCCGATTTAGCAATGGTGAATTCTGACAAAGGAATTACTAACTTACATGTTACTAGTGATGTTATTATTGATGCATCAATGCCCGCAATGATTCGCACATCGGGACAAATGTGGAATGCAGCAGGAAAACAACAAGACACAAAAGCTGTAATTCCTGATAGTAGCTATGCAGGTATATACCAAGCAACTATAGAATTTTGTAAAGAGCACGGTGCTTTTGACCCTACTACTATGGGTACAGTTCCTAACGTAGGTTTAATGGCTCAAAAGGCTGAAGAATATGGATCGCATGACAAAACTTTTGAAATAGCGCAAAGCGGTGTTGTAGAAGTTATTGATGCTAATGGAACTCTTTTACTTTCTCACACAGTTGAAGAAGGTGATATTTGGAGAATGTGTCAAACTAAAGATCTTCCTATTCAAGATTGGGTTAAACTAGCCGTAAACAGAGCGCGTGCAACTCAAGTACCTACTATTTTTTGGTTAGATAAAAACAGAGCACATGATGCTGAATTAATCAAAAAAGTAAACACTTACTTACCTAATCATAATACTTCTGGTTTAGATATTCGCATTTTATCTCCTGTTGAAGCTACTAAAGTTTCTTTAGAAAGAATGAAGGATGGAGAAGACACTATTTCAGTTACAGGAAATGTACTTAGAGATTATAACACCGACTTATTTCCTATTTTGGAATTAGGAACAAGTGCCAAAATGTTATCGATAGTACCATTAATGAATGGGGGTGGATTGTTTGAAACTGGTGCCGGAGGATCGGCTCCTAAGCACGTGCAACAATTTACTAAAGAAGGGCACTTACGCTGGGATTCTTTAGGAGAATTTTTAGCTTTAGCTGTTTCTTTAGAACACACTGGAGAAACTACAAACAATGCTGAAGCGTTAGTATTAGCTGAAACATTAGATAAGGCAACTGAAAAATTCTTAGCTAACAAAAAATCTCCTTCTCGTAAGGTTAATGAGTTAGATAACCGTGGTAGTCATTTTTATTTAACTATGTACTGGGCAGAAGCTTTAGCTAGTCAAGATAAAAACAATACTTTAAAAGAAAAGTTCGCCCCTATTGCTGCACAATTAAGCAACAATGAAACAACAATTGTAAACGAACTTAATGACGCTCAAGGAAGTGAGCAAGAATTATCGGGTTATTACTTCCCGGACGAAGCCAAAGTTTCCAAGGCAATGCGACCTAGTGCTACTTTAAATAACATATTAAATAGTATTTAAAAAACTTTTTTAACAAATAAGCGCACCCCTTATTCTTTATAGAGTAAGGGGTGTTCTATTTTTTATAAGTTTAACAAAAAATTATATGCTATAACATTTGCTTCACACTAGTTTAAGATAGTAAACCGTATATTTAATTATGGAGAAATCGAATACTAATTCAGGATTTGTTTTTAAAAAATATGAAGCTCCTAATAGCAGTATTTTTGATCAGCTATTGGAAATTTTTAAAGAACTTGTTACCCATACCTCGGGTGATGTTGATGAAGCGCTAGACTGGCTACAACAGCTAGATAATGAATATAATATTACTACCAAAGAATATACTTTTGAAGATTTTGTAAATGAATTGAAACAAAAAGGATATTTAAAAGAAGAAATAAAACCCGATGGTAACAGCAATTTATCCATTACTGCTAAAACAGAAAGAGAGATAAGACAACGTGCCTTAAATCAAATTTTTGGCAAGCTGCGTAAATCGGGAGCTGGTAATCACAAAACTTCCAAAACAGGAGTTGGAGACGAAAAAACAGGGGAATTTAGAAATTATCAATTTGGAGATAGTTTTGAACAAGTATCGGTCACCGAAAGCCTTCGAAACGCTCAAATAAATAATGGAATAACTGACGGATTCAAACTTACCGAAGATGATTTAGTAGTTAACGAAACTAGCCATAAATCGCAAATGAGTACGGTGTTAATGATTGATATTAGCCATAGTATGATTTTGTACGGAGAAGACCGAATTACACCTGCAAAAAAGGTAGCAATGGCACTTGCCGAATTAATTACTACTCGTTATCCTAAAGACACGCTAGAGATAATTGTATTCGGTAACGACTCTTGGAAAATTGATATCCAAGACCTCCCCTACCTTAATGTAGGCCCCTACCACACAAATACAGTTGCCGGTCTTCAATTAGCAATGGATTTGTTAAGAAGAAAACGCAATACCAACAAGCAAATATTTATGATTACCGATGGGAAGCCAAGTTGTTTGCGCTTACCCGATGGAAATTACTATAAAAACAGTAATGGCTTAGATCAACACATTGTAAACAAATGTTATGGAATGGCGCAACAAGCTCGAAAATTACATATTCCCATTACAACTTTTATGATCGCTAGAGATTCTTATTTGATGGAATTTGTTGAAAAATTCACAAAAGCCAATCAAGGAAAAGCATTTTACACAGGGCTTAAAGGCTTAGGTGAAATGATTTTTGAAGATTATGAGCAAAACAGAAAAAAACGAATTAAAGGATAATCTATTCTTAAATACAACATATGGAATACATACAACTAAAAACTTTAGGAGATTTAAAATCTTCAGGATATATATCAAAAAGCATTAAAGATGAATTAAGAGATAATTTATCTTTCAGAAAAAAAAATAAAATTCCTTCTTTTGAAGGAGTGCACGGTTATGAAAATACAGTAATTCCTCAATTGGAGAGAGCTATTTTATCTCGACATAATATCAATTTACTAGGCCTTCGCGGTCAAGCGAAAACACGTTTAGCAAGGCAAATGATAAATTTACTTGATGAATATATTCCTGTTGTTGAAGGCTCTGAGATTAATGATGACCCTTTGAATCCAATTTCAAGATTTGCCATTGAACTAATTCAAGAAAAAGGTGATTTAACCCCCATTACCTGGTTGCACCGTTCCGATAGGTTTGCCGAAAAACTAGCAACTCCCGATGTTACAGTAGCCGATATCATAGGTGATGTAGATCCTATAAAAGCTGCAAATTTAAAACTATCGTATGCCGATGATAGAGTGATTCACTATGGTATGATTCCGCGTGCCAATCGTTGTATTTTCGTAATTAATGAATTGCCGGATTTACAAGCGCGCATTCAAGTAGCTTTATTTAACATCCTTCAAGAAGGAGATATTCAAATTAGAGGATTTAAACTACGTATGAATTTAGACATGCAATTTGTGTTTACTGCAAACCCCGAAGATTACACCAATAGAGGAAGTATAATTACTCCACTAAAAGATCGTATCGGTTCGCAAATTTTGACACATTATCCAGAAAATATTGAAATTGCCAAAACAATAACCGAACAAGAAGCTAAATTAGGAACTAGCCAAAAAGAAAACATTTATGTTCCTGAATTGGCAAAATATTTAATAGAGCAAATTGCTTTTGAAGCTCGAAAAAGTGAATATGTAGATGTGAAAAGTGGTGTAAGTGCCCGATTTAGCATTACCGCTTTCGAAAATTTACTAAGTACCGCCGAACTTCGCATGTTAGTTTCCGGAGAAGAAAATACCAGCGTACGCTTAGGCGATTTCATGGGAGTTATTCCTGCAATTAATGGTAAAATAGAGTTAGTGTATGAAGGGGAGCAAGAAGGTGCTGCTTCAGTAGCCCAAATACTTGTTCAAAATAGTATTAAAACTTTATTTGCCGAATATTTCCCTAAAATTGAAAAATTAGAACATAAAGATGCTATTAGCCCTTACGATGAAATAATAGCTTGGTTTTTCGACGGTACAGGTTTTGAATTACCAAACGATTTAGAAACCGAAGATTACCAGCAGCAATTAAAAATGATTCCCTCCCTTGATGCATTGATTGAAAAACATCAACCAGACTCTAAAGCTGAAGACAAATACTTTTTAAAAGAATTTATACTTTGGGGGTTGGTAGAATTTAAAAAACTAAGCAAACAAGAAATTAAAGATGGATTTCAATTTCAAGATGTGTTTAGAAATTATATAGATAGAATTTAATTTATTCTCTAGTATTCAAAAATTGAACATTAAAATTTAAACAAAAAAAAGAGCGCAAATCGCGCTCTTTTTTTTGTTTAAATAGGTAATTAATTATTTTGTAGCAACTACAGTAACTTTAATTCCTACATTATCTTTAATGAGATAATCTCCTAATTTTGCAGGATCAGCAAATTTACCTGAGTTGTATTTAAGGTTGAATTCAGTACGATCTATAGTAAACTCTTCACTCGTAATAGTTGCCGAGTTTACTGCTATGTTAACTGAAGCTGGAAATTCAATATTCTTTTTAACCCCTTTTACAGTTAAGTTACCAGCAATAATAGTTTTACCACCTTTCTCATTAACGCTTGTAATTTGAAAAGCAGCACTTGGATATTTCGCAACATCAAAAAAGTCTTCTGCTTTTAAATGGCCAATTAATTTTCCGTTATTTTCATCACCTGCTGGAATATCTAAACATTTAATAGTGTTAATATCAAAAATAAAGTTTCCACCTACAAGTTTTCCTCCTTTCACATTCAATACTCCGGCAGAGGCATTAATGGTCCCGTTATGTCCTCCTACAATTTTGTCTGCATCCCAAGAAACCATAGTTTTTGAAGCTACTGCTTTAAATGTTTCTGCAGCAGCTACAGTTTCAACTGCCTTAGCTTCACTTGTTTTTGTTTTATCATTTTTACAAGACACCATTCCTAGTGTTGATAAAGCTAAAAAAATAGCTTTGATTGCAATGTTTTTCATAATTATTTAATTTTAGTTATAATTTACACTTCAAAAGTATCCTAATTTTAACGATTGTTTTCTTAAAAAAGTATTAATACTTCCGCAAGCACACTTTTAAAAATTAGGAAGCCATGCTCCTGTTTAGTCTCTACTCAAATTTGTAATTACAAAAATTATTATTATTCTTTACAGGACATAATAGCATTACTTCAAATGCGATAATCATTCAAAATAGTCAACTCAAATTGACAAACTTTTTACTTAAATATGTAGTTAATTAAAATATCCTGTGACATGTTGGCATACATTATGAAATGGCGTTACTTTTGCAATTCCAAAACAAAGTTTTAAATACCACTTATTACGATGAGTACAAAAGATAACGCAGAAGAAATAGTAAAAGATACTACAGCCAACAACGAGCAAGAAAACAACGCTGAAAGAGAAAATGTTGAAGAGGCTTCGGAAGAACCTGTAGAAGAGAAAGACGAACTAACGTTAACTCAAGAAGCTTTGGCTACTGAAAAGGACAAATTTTTACGTCTTTTCGCTGAATTTGAAAATTATAAAAAACGCACTTCTAAGGAGCGCATTGAATTATTCAAAACAGCTGGACAAGATGTGCTTCAATCAATATTACCTGTTTTAGATGATTTTGACAGAGCTAAAAAAGTAATCGAAAAATCGGAAGACGAAGCTGTAAAAGAAGGAATCAATTTAATTCATGATAAATTAAAAAACACCTTAAAATCTAAAAGTTTAGAGGAAGTTGAAGTTAAAGCGGGTGATGCTTTTAACGCAGATTTACACGAAGCAATAACTCAAATACCTGCTCCAAACGAAGATTTGAAGGGTAAAATTATTGATGTTATTGAAAAAGGATACAAATTAGGAGATAAAATTATTCGTTTCCCTAAAGTAGTTACAGGAAACTAATTTTAAAAAACTATGAAAGAAGATTTTTACGATATACTAGGCATTTCAAAAAATGCTACGGCTGCTGAAATAAAAAAAGCCTACCGAAAAAAGGCAATTGAATTTCACCCTGATAAAAACCCCGGTGATGCTGTAGCTGAAGAGAATTTTAAAAAAGCTGCTGAAGCTTATGAAATTTTAAGTAATGCCGACAAAAAAGCACGTTATGACCAGTACGGACACCAAGCCTTTGAGAATGGCGGCGGTGGCGGTGGCAGAGGTGGCTTCGGAGGTATGGATATGGACGACATATTTAGCCAATTCGGAGATATCTTTGGAGGCGGTGGCTTTGGCGGCGGCGGATTTGGCGGTGGCGGACAACGCAGAGCCAAAGGAAGCAATATGCGAATTCGTGTAAAACTTACATTAGAAGAAATTGCCGAGGGTGTTGAGAAGAAAGTTAAAGTAAAACGTAAAGTTCAAGCTAAAGGTACTACTTACAAAACTTGTAGCACTTGTAACGGATCTGGCCAAGTAGTTCGAATTACTAATACAATACTAGGGCGTATGCAAACTGCTGCTCCTTGTAATGTTTGTGGTGGCGCGGGGCAACAAATAGATAAAAAACCTAGTGGTGCCGACTCACAAGGACTTATTACTGAAGAAGAAACAGTAACTATTAAAATACCAGCTGGTGTTCAAGACGGCATGCAACTTAAAGTTTCTGGTAAAGGAAACGAAGCTCCTGGAAACGGAATTGCTGGAGACCTTTTAGTAGCTATTGAGGAGCTAGATCACGATAAATTACAACGCGAAGGAGATAATTTGCATTACGACTTGTATGTAAGTATTTCCGAAGCTGTACTAGGTACTTCAAAGGAAATACAAACTGTTACAGGAAAAGTACGTATCAAAATTGAGGAAGGTGTACAAAGTGGAAAAATACTTCGCTTACGCGGAAAAGGAATTCCAAGTATAAACGGTTATGGTAAAGGTGATTTACTAGTGCATGTTAGTGTTTGGACACCTAAAACATTAACAAAAGAACAAAGAGATTTCTTCGAGAAAATGAAAGAAGACAACCATTTTACCCCTCATCCTGAGAAAAGTGATAAATCATTTTTTGAAAAAGTTAAAGACATGTTCTCTTAATTATTAGATAAGTTAGTTTTTTTAACTATATTTGAGAAAACCACTTGTTAACTCAAGTGATTTTCTTTTTCATAGCAATTTTTTTCCCATCCTATTCGTAAGTTTAGGGTGGGTTTTGTATTTAAATAGTATTTGACTAAGCCATTCCAGATAATAGTTGTATAAATAATGAAGCCCTCTCAAGAGAAAGAACACATAACGGAACAGATTATCGATACTTTAGACGAGAATATTTGGCAAAACTTACTCGACATATTAAATTATAAAATTTTCGAAAGTACCGACCATAAAATAAGCATCTCTTTATTATCAATAATTATAATTGTTTGTGCTTTTATAACCACTAGAATAATTCTAAAATTTGTTACTAAAATTGTAACTAATCGGCTGCAGCCAGAAAATAGAATTAAATTCAAATCTATTTTTGCTTTTTCTAAATACATAATTTATGCTTTAGTATCAATTATTGTTTTTCAAAGTTTAGGTATTAATTTCACCCCGCTATTAATTGCCTCCTCTGCCCTATTGGTTGGTGTAGGTTTGGCGCTTCAAACTTTTTTTCAAGATATCCTTTCGGGTATATTTATCTTAATTGATCAAACGGTTAAAGTTGGCGATGTTATAGAGTTAGATGGTAAAGTGGGCAGGGTAGTAAATATTAAATTACGAACTACAAGAGCGGTTACTATCGACAATAAAGTAATGATAATCCCCAACCATCAATACCTAACAAACAGTTTATACAATTGGACACAAAACGGGAACCTCACCCGTGACTCAATTACTGTTGGTGTTGCTTATGGCAGTGATACTCAACTTGTAAAAAAAATACTTCTTGAAGCGGTCAATCAACATCCAAGTGTTTTGAAACATCCACAACCAATGGTACTTTTCGAAAATTTTGGAGATAGCTCGCTAGATTTTAAAATTGTATACACAATCAACGATAGTTTTAAAGGCATTATTCCCCAAAGTGATATTCGATTTAAAATCGACGAGCTTTTTAGAACTCATAATATTGAAATTCCTTTCCCGCAAAGGGTGGTTACCCTAAAAAAGGAGGGCTAAAATTACTATTAATAAAAGGTTTATTTTATATTGTAAGTAACTTATAAACAGAACCCTTTTTTATGTCAAAAATATTAATTGTAGAAGACGAAGCAGCAATTCGTAGAGTACTATCCAAAATACTATCGGAAGAAAATGACACCTATATAGTATCCGAAGCTGTTGATGGCTTAGAAGGAATTGAATTATTAAAAAAAGAAGATTTTGACCTTGTAATTTGCGATATTAAAATGCCAAAAATGGATGGTGTTGAAGTATTGGAAGCTGTAAAAAAGATAAAACCAGAAATTCCTATTATTATGATATCTGGCCATGGGGAATTAGAAACTGCCGTGCAAACCATGCGCTTAGGAGCATTTGATTATATTTCAAAACCACCCGATTTAAATCGATTATTAAATACTGTTCGCAATGCCTTAGACCGTAAAAATTTAGTCGTTGAAAATAAAAGACTAAAAAAGAAGGTTTCTAAAAATTATGAAATGGTGGGAACTTCCGAGAAGATTGCCAACATTAAAGACATGATTGAAAAGGTAGCTCCAACTGAGGCACGTGTATTAATTACTGGACCGAACGGTACAGGTAAAGAGCTAGTAGCACATTGGATACACGAAAAAAGTGAACGCTCTTCGGGCCCTTTCATAGAAGTAAATTGTGCTGCCATACCTTCCGAATTAATTGAAAGTGAATTATTTGGACATGTAAAAGGGGCTTTTACATCTGCTAATAAAGATCGTGCTGGAAAGTTTGAAGCTGCCAATGGTGGTACTATTTTTTTAGATGAAATTGGTGACATGAGCCTTTCAGCGCAAGCTAAAGTTTTACGTGCCTTACAAGAAAGTAAAGTACAACGAGTAGGAAGTGACAAAGATATTAAAGTAAATGTACGTGTAGTTGCTGCCACAAATAAAAATCTTAAAAAGGAAATTGAAGAAAAAAGATTTCGTGAAGATTTATATCACCGTTTAGCTGTAATTTTAATTAAAGTTCCGTCGCTTAACGATCGTAGGGACGACATCCCTTTACTAATAGAATATTTTTCTAATAAAATAGCTACTTCGCAAGGAACGGCTCCAAAATCCTTTTCTGAAAAAGCCATTAAATTATTACAAGAGTACGATTGGACAGGTAATATTAGAGAGCTTAGAAATGTAGTAGAACGTTTATTAATTTTAGGTGAACAAGAAGTAAGCGAAAAGGATATTAAATTGTTTGCTTCAAAATAATGAAGCCATTTTTTCTAACATTTTTTTTCCTAACAATACAATTGCTTTGGGCGCAACACGAGCCTAAGGCATGGATTATAGGGTTACAAGCAAATACTAGCTTTGCTTCTCCAGAAAAATTAGGTGGGAATTTTCAGCTAAACTATGCCCATAATTGCTATACAACGGTAATTAATGAGGTTTCTGTTTTTCCTTATAAAAACCAAACTGCTTTAGAAGTTGCTAGTAGTGTAAATTTGATTATAAATAATTTTAAAAGACAAAATTTTATACTCACAGGGGGTATTGGCTTGTCGGTTACTTCTGTTGAATTAACCGACAAGGAACTGAAAAATGCTTTTTTAGCACTTTCCAGTAATACAAATCAAAATCATTTAGGGGTGTTGTTCAAAATCAAAGGTTTGTATCAATTTAAACCTTATTGGAATTTTGTAACTTCATTGAACCTTAAAACTTTAGGTAGCGATTTTGTAAATATTTCTATGGGAATAAATTACGAATTTCCTTACCGCAGATAAAAAAAACTTAAACTATGAGCGACTTAATTGCACACGAAAATTTTGACATCACAAACTCAATTACAAATGCTGAAATAGGGCTTTCTGAAAAGGAAGCGAAAGGGAAGCTGAAAAAACTAAGTAAAAAATTGGGCGATTTGCAAGACACCCTTTACGCCCACGGAAAATATGGGGTACTTATTTGTATACAAGGTATGGATACTGCTGGCAAAGACAGTATGATACGAGAGGTTTTTAAAGAGTTTAATGTACGTGGAATTGTTGTGCATAGCTTTAAAGTACCTACGGAACTTGAAAAAAAACACGACTACCTGTGGCGCCATTACATTGCTTTACCTCCAAAAGGAAAATTCGGAATTTTTAACCGTACACACTACGAAAATGTATTGGTTACCAAAGTACACCCGGAATATATACTCGGCGAAAACTTACCCAATGTAACTTCTGTTGAAGATGTAAACGAAGAGTTTTGGAATAAACGATATGAGCAAATCAACAATTTTGAAAAGCATATTGCCGATAACGGAACCATTATATTTAAATTCTTTTTAAATCTTTCTAAAGAAGAGCAGAAAAACAGACTGCTTAGACGTATAGAAAAAAAGGAAAAAAATTGGAAATTTTCTCCAAGCGATTTAAAAGAACGTAAACTATGGGACGACTACCAAACTTGCTACGAAACAGCCATACAAAAAACATCTAAACCCCATGCGCCTTGGTATATTATTCCTGCCGATAATAAACCTGTAGCACGTTACTTAGTGGCCAAAACTATTTTAGAACGTTTAGAAACCTATTCCGATATTAATGAACCAGAATTAGACCCAAAAGTTAAAGCCGAACTTTCTAATTACTTAAATACGTTGGAAGGAGAGAAATAAACAATCCTGTTAGATACTATTTTAATTTAATACGACACATAACACAACAAAAGGCTACCTATCCGGTAGCCTTTGTTATAAATATAATAAAATAGCAAGTTATATTAACTCACTGCTTTTTTAATTCTAGCAATCGCTTCAATAATTTGCTCTTCACTAGCGGCGTAAGAAATACGAATACATTTACCGTTTCCAAAAGCATCTCCTGTTACAGTTGCTACATTAGCTGCTTCTAGTATATAAATGGCAAACTCAGAGGCATTAGTAATGGTTTTCCCGTTGAATGTTTTACCAAAAAAGGCACTAATGTCGGGAAAAACATAAAAGGCACCTTCTGGCTCGTTACATTCAAAACCTTCGATATCATTTAACAAACCTAAAATTAATTTTCTACGTTCCTTAAATTTATCAACCATGTATTGAATGCGGCTTACAGGCTCTTCTAGTGCTGTAATAACAGCGCGTTGAGCAATACAGTTAGCACCACTAGTAACTTGTCCTTGTAATTTATTACAAGCACGAGCAATGTAAGTAGGCGCTCCAATATAACCAATTCTCCATCCTGTCATAGCAAAAGCTTTTGCTACTCCGTTAACAGTAACAGTACGATCGTACATATCTTCAAATTCTGCCATTGATGCGTGTGCCGTAACACCGTAATTTATATGCTCATAAATTTCATCACTTACTACCACTATTTGAGGATGCTTTGCCAATACATCTGCTAAAGCTCTTAATTCCTCTTTACTATAAATAGATCCACTAGGGTTACAAGGAGAGCTATACCAAAGCATTTTAGTTTTTGGTGTGATTGCAGCTTCCAACTGAGCTGGTGTCATTTTAAAATCATTCTCTAAAGAAGTCTCTACCTCTACAGGTACACCATCGGCTAGTTTTACGATATCAGAATAACTTACCCAATAAGGACAAGGTAAAATTACTTCATCACCTTTATTTAAACAAACTTGAGCTACATTATAAAGTGCTTGCTTTGCTCCTGTAGAAACTACAATTTGAGAAGCTTCGTAACTTAAATTATTATCTCGCTTAAATTTAGAAATTACCGCTTTCTTCAACTCTACATAACCATCTACTGGTGTGTAAGAGTTATAATCGTCATTTACCGCCTGTATAGCTGCATCTTTAATATAATCAGGGGTATTAAAGTCTGGCTCACCTAAACTTAACCCTATAATATCTTTACCTTCGGCACGTAATTCGCGTGCTTTTGCAGCCATTTCTAAAGTAGCAGAAGGTGCTAAACTATTAATTTTATCAGATAATTGATTACTCATTGTTTTGTTTTAATTATTCTCTTTTATGCGATGTTTGGATTTGCTCCTAAATATTTTAAATGCTTAAAGTGTGCCGATAAAGCACTTCCCATACTCTTATATTCGTTATATGGTAAATCGAATTCTTTAGCTGTTTCCTTTATAATTTTAGCAATTTTAGGGTAATGAATATGACTAATATGAGGGAAAATATGGTGTTCTACTTGATGGTTTAATCCACCTGAAAACCAGCTTAAAAATTTATTTTTTGTGCCGAAATTTGTGGTTGTAAATAGCTGATGTATTGCCCAATTGTTTTTCATCATACCATCTTCACTAGGCAACGGTGTTTCGGTATCTTCAATTACATGTGCTAATTGAAAAATTACACTCAATATTAAACCTGCAACATAATGCATCACAAAAAATCCAATAAGTATGTGGTACCAAGCTACGCTTTCTAAAACCATCATTGGTATTGCAATCCAAACTATGAAATATAATATTTTACTTATTACAATAGTACTCCACTGTGCCAATGGTGTTGGAAGTTTACCGTAAGACAATTTTCTTTTTAAATAGCGGGCCGTTTGTTTAAAATCTACTGTAGTTACCCAGTTTATAGTTAACAATCCATATAATAGTATAGAGTAAATATGCTGAAATTTATGAATATATTTCCAATCAGAATGCTTGCTAAAACGAATAATTCTCCCGGCATCTAAATCTTCATCGTGTCCGTGAATATTTGTGTAGGTATGGTGTAGTACATTGTGTTGTACCTGCCAATTATATACATTTCCTGCTAAAAAGTACATGCTAGCACCCATTAATTTATTTACCCATTTTTTTTCGGAATATGAATTGTGATTTCCATCGTGCATCACATTCATACCAATGCCAGCCATACCAACACCCATAACTACACAAAGTCCTAACATAGCCCATTGCGATATTGGTACTAATAAAATTAAAAAGTACGGCGACACAAATAAACTAAGCATAACTATAGTTTTTAAGTGCAATTTCCAATTCCCCGTTTTTTTTAATTCATGGTCCTTAAAATATGAGTTAACTCTTTTATTAAGTGTTTTAAAAAACTTAGGAGAATTACTTCTGTTAAAACGTACTTGCGCTTCTTGCATATAGTGTATTTACGAAGAAAATGATTATAATCAACATACAAAAATAGCGATTAATTTTTTTTAAATAGTTTGATATTACTAAAAATACATGGTTTAAACGTATTTTTGTCGCTGCAAAATATGTTTATGGAAATAATAAAACAATACTTCCCCGATTTAACAGAAAAACAAATTGATCAATTTGCTCAACTCCCAAGCTTGTACACTGAGTGGAATGCCAAAATAAACGTAATTTCTCGTAAGGATATTGAATCATTATTAGAGCGGCATGTGCTCCATTCTTTGGCTATTGCTAAAATTCAAGCATTTGAGCCCGGATCAACTGTTATGGATGTAGGTACTGGAGGTGGATTCCCTGGAATTCCTTTAGCAATTTTATTTCCTGAAACACAATTTTACTTGTGTGATGTAATTGCAAAAAAAATAAAAGTGGTAAATGCTGTGGCAGAAGCACTTTCCTTAACAAACCTTAAAGCAGAGCAAAAACGAGCAGGCACTTTCGACACACAGTTCGATTTTATTGTTAGTAGAGCTGTAACTAGAATGCCCGATTTTGTAAAATGGGTACGTAAAAACATAAAGAAAAAATCGAAACATGAATTAAAAAACGGTATTCTTTATTTAAAAGGCGGGGACCTTACCGAAGAACTCTCTATTTTTGAAACAGCTAAAGAATATAATATTTCCAATTATTATTCTGAAAGTTTTTTTGAAACAAAAAAAGTAGTTTACCTACCCATGAAATATAAAGGGTAATATTATATTTTTTTGTAAGTTGTCGAATATTGTAAAGACAGATTTGTTTATATGTGCACAGTTACTTTAGTTAAAACTAGCCCTAAGGGTTTTATACTTACCTCCAATAGAGATGAGGCAATTGGTAGAAAAACATTGCCCCTTGATTTTTATGAGGTTTCAGAAAAACAATTATTATTCCCTAAAGATGAAGTTGCAGGAGGTACTTGGATTGCTGTTAGTGATGAGCAAACTATGATTTGCCTACTCAATGGTGGTTATAAAAATCACACAAAGCAAAAAACGTATAGGCATAGTAGAGGTGTTGTAGTTACTGATATATTATCTCAAAACAATTTAAAAGATGCTATGCAAGCTTATAATTGCGAAAATTTAGAACCTTTTACGTTAGCCGGAGTAGATTGGAATAACGAATTATCTTTTTATGAGTTAGTTTGGGACGGATCGAAAAAACACTTTAGAGTTTTGGATAGCAATGTCACTCATATTTGGTCTTCTTCTACACTATATACCGATGAAATGAAACAATATAGGCGCGATTGGTTTGCCGATTTTAAATCTAAAAACATACTTAATCCTGAAAATGTTACCACATTTCATAAAACAGGTGGTATAGGCAATGACTTCTATGACTTAAAAATTAAACGAGGAAATTTACAAACCAGAAGTATTACTCAAGTTGTGGGTAATGAAACTGGTGCAAAAATGACTTATGAAGATTTAATTTTAGATCAGGTATTTGAAAAAACAATAGAAACCGTAAATATCTAATTTCCATTGAATACAGGTAAGATTATCCCTATAGCGTACCCCGATACTTACGTAAAATACTCTACTGAGTATGTTCAAAATAAATTATTCCCCTACATAGGTTTAGGTAAAAACGGATACATTAAAGGGGGACATGCTTTATTATTACTTATAAATAATGCTACTGGTTATATTCATTATTTTGATTTTGGTCGTTACGTTACCCCCCCTAAAAAAGGAAGGGTACGAAGTGAAAAAACTGACATTGAATTACATATACCTTTAAAAGCAGAAATTTCTCCAGATTTAAAATTACTTAATTTAAAAGAAATTTTAATATGGCTTGAGTCGCATCCAGAAAAAACACACGGACAAGGAAGAATGATTGCTTCCGTTTGTGATGATGTAGATTATGATAAAGCACTAAACTATATAGAAGACTTGCAAAGCCAAGGAAGTATTCCCTATTTAACTTTTAGTAGTAAAATAGGAAGCAATTGCTCTAGACTAGTAACGGACACTTTAATTAAATCCTCTAACAACAAAAAAATTGTTAGTAAAATGAAACGCAATAATTGTTTTACACCTAGTCCTTTAGGCAATGTAAAACACGGAGCTTTAAACAATACTATATACAAAGTACACAATGGTATTATATCCACCTATAAAGATTCCGTTCTCAAAGAGAATCTCACTAATTATTTTGATCCCAATATACCCAACACACAAAAAACTCCTTTAGCGCCGAAGATAGGTAATGCTCAATTACTCGAATCCATAGGTGCAAGCGCTTATTTTGAACTTAAAAGTACTAATGATGCAAATATATTTACGATCATTAGATATACTGAAGCTTTTGAAATGGATTTTGAGGGCCTATTCAAATTCGATAAAAAAGGATTTAATATCGATGAAAAGTACCAATTTATATTTGACTGTAATTGCAGCTATTGTCATATAAAACAAAAAAATACCGTTTATCGATTAGACCAAGTATAGCAAAACACCTACTTAATAGTTAGTGTTAAAGTTGGATTTAATGGTTTTATTTAAGTAAATCCCTGTAGGTTTTTCTTTATATTTACCAAATAAATCGAACTGAAACCCCACAATGAGAACATTAAACTTAATTATAGTACCTTTTATCTATTTTTGTTTCTTTCTAAACTCATGCTCAAGCAAAAGCGAATCTACACTTAACAGCCTAACTTCTATTGTTAATAAAGAACACAAAGTTTCTTTAAAAAAACCTGTTTACTTAAACCATAAGGAAATTCATAACTTACATTGGGATTCCGATTTACCAGAACATAAAATATCCTACAATTTAAGCGTTAATGGAAAGTTAGTTAAAAGAAACCTCACCAAAACAGTAATCTCAGAAGACGAAACTGTAATTGAATTTAATGTTCCGATAACTGATTACAGTATTTCTAATAAACAATTAAAAAAGGGCTTAAATACACTACAAATTATAGCCGAATACAATGGCACTGAAGTGTTACAAAGTAATAAAATTGAAATTATTAACAATACCTCTAATTATTTGGCTAGTAAGTAACCCTAAATATCTTTAATATTCTAGTCAAAATCAAATTAACAGAAAGCTCAAAATTTTATTTTGGGCTTTTTAATTTTCAAAAATCCAAAGCCCAATTCATTTATAAATTCACCTCTATTTAACAAAGCCCAAAATTAACCACGCTATAATCAAAACTCAAGGAGGATCAACTGCCTTTATTTAAAAGAAATTAATATCGCTTTTATATTTATAATAATAAGCAAGCAACGATTATATAAAAACATTTTTTACTAATAGCTTAATATTTACTGCTACATAATTTACTAATGCTCTCTTTTCCCTAACTAGAAACCCCGTAAAAACCGTATCATAAAGATCTAAAATTACTAGTAATCTAATTACGATACCACAACTAAGCTAATTAAAAGCATAAAAAAAGCGCCTCTATTGAGGCGCTTTCGTATTCACTAAATTCAAAAACCAAATATTAGTTTCCTCCTTTTTCTAGTTTTGCTTTTAATTCAGCTAAAGCATCTAAATCACCAAGAGTTGTTTTTTCTTGATTTTGAGCTTTCTTAGCAGCTTGTTTTACCACTTTAGCTTCTTCTTCTCTGAATAAAGCTGTGTGAGAAATCACTACTCTTTTGAATTCTTTGTTAAATTCGATAACAACAAACTCTGCGTTATCACCTTTACCTAATTTAGAACCATCTTCTTTTTCAAGGTGACGTCCTGGAGCAAATGCAATTACATCATCGTTAAACTTAACTGTAGCCCCTTTGTCATTCACATCGTCGATAGATGCGGTATGCTTAGTACCTACAGCAAACTCACCTTCGTACTTATCCCAAGGATTTGTTTGTGTTTGTTTGTGTCCTAAACTTAATTTACGACCATCAACGTCTAACTCTAACACAACAACATCTAACTTATCTCCAACCGCACAGAAATCAGATGGATGCTTAACTTTCTTAGTCCAAGATAAATCAGAGATATAAATTAATCCGTCAATACCTTCCTCTAATTCAACAAAAACACCAAAGTTTGTAAAGTTACGAACGATACCTGTATGAGTTGAATCAACTGGGTATTTTGATGTAATATCAGTCCAAGGATCTGGCGTTATTTGCTTGATACCTAATGACATTTTACGCTCTTCACGATCTAAAGTTAACACAACTGCATCAACCTCATCTCCTACTTTCACGAAATCTTGTGCTGAACGCAAGTGTGTAGACCAGCTCATTTCACTAACGTGAACTAAACCTTCAACACCTTCTTCAACCTCGATAAATGCACCGTAATCTGCAATTACAACTACTTTACCTTTAACTTTATCACCTACTTTAAGGTCTCCATTAAGAGCTTCCCATGGGTGAGGCTTTAATTGCTTAAGACCTAATTGAATACGTGTTTTAGCCTCATCAAAGTCTAAGATTACCACGTTTAATTTCTGATCCAATTCAACCATTTCACTTGGGTGATTGATACGAGACCAAGATAAATCAGTAATATGAACTAATCCATCTACGCCACCAAGATCAACGAATACTCCGTAAGAAGTAACGTTTTTAACAGTACCTTCAAGTACTTGACCTTTTTCAAGCTGCCCAATGATTTCCTTTTTCTGCTCTTCGATATCTGCTTCGATAAGCGCTTTGTGAGAAACCACAACGTTTTTGAATTCATGGTTAATTTTAACCACCTTGAATTCCATTGTTTTATTTACGTAAACATCGTAATCGCGGATTGGCTTCACATCAATTTGCGAACCTGGTAAGAATGCTTCAATTCCAAAAACATCTACAATCATACCACCTTTAGTACGACATTTCACAAATCCGTTTACAATTTCACCAGTTTCATGTGCATTATTAACTCGATCCCAAGCTTGAATAACACGTGCTTTACGGTGTGATAAAATTAACTGACCTGTTGCATCTTCACGCACATCAATTAATACATCTACACTATCACCTACTTTTAAATCTGGGTTGTAACGAAACTCATTAAGAGAAATCACCCCTTCAGACTTAGCATTGATATCGATGATTGCATCTCTATCAGTCAAATTAATAACAGTACCTTTAACTACTTCATCATTTAAAGTATCTACGAAGTTTTCTGCTACTAATTTTTCAAATTCTTCTAACTGAGTATCTTCAATTACATCGATACCTTCTTCGTAATTGTGCCAGTTAAAATCTTTAAGAAATTGCTCAGCGCTTACTTTTGGTGCAGCATCATTCTGAGCTTCTGTGTTTTTTGTTTCTTCAGACATTGAAGATAAAATTTTGTATTTTACAAAGACTTGGTTTTTAAGGATACTTCGTAAAAGTGTTTAAAATTATTTATTCCCTCTTGCCTAACCAATCCAGCAAATGGAGTGCAAAAATACAACTATTTTTTTAAACTGCATAATACTAAAAGCTACCCATTGGCTATAGACAGATACTAATAAAAACAGTAATCATTTGCTGCTATAGCATTTTTAAATATTAGTTATTTTTAAATTGAACATTTTTTGATTTTACTTTAGCCTTTTTTTTTAAAAAAATAACGGGAAAACCATAAATGATTTTCCCGTTCGGGGCAAAAAATATACATGTTTCCTAACATATATATACAGTACATACTATAAATTAACATCTACTGCATTACTTGAACTAGAATCATCTTTACTAGCTACTAAAGTTACCATTCCTTTACCTATTTTGGCATAAACAACTGTAAGGTTCTCTTCTTTGGATATTTCTAACTTCGCCTAAAAACTCCATTAAAAAGAAGTTGCTTTTATTGATTGGTTTCTAAAAGTAACTACTGATTCTCATTCAATTTTATTAACATTTACAAAAAGCTAACGGCTACTGTTATTTAAAACTTATCTGTTAGATGTTATATCTATTTCAATTTCACCTAAATTACCATCCTTCTACAGGAATAATTATATAGGACATATTATATTTGATAATATCATTATAGTTAGCAAATACAATTACAAAACTTTCACTCGTTTAATAAAAATAAATACCCTTTTTATCTATTAAAACTAGCCTTTTTTATACTTTAAAGAAACGCTTTCAATTTTCACAATACGGCGCAAATTTATATTTTACTATGTCGTTATAGCTGTTAAAATTATTTAAAGAGGAATTATAAGTCTTAAAAAGGAAAAAAAAACTTTTGAATATCCGTAATTACCCATATTAGTTTAAAAAGTCTTATTTTAGAGAAAAAATTTCTTATGAATATCTTCAG
>CANNCQ010000030.1 GCA_947503135.1 uncultured Aquimarina sp.
TTTAAAATCTTTGCGATTTGCTGTGGTGAAAATTTACTTGTTCTCATAATTACTGCTTAAAGTTAAAACTATTTTTATACTTTTAAACAGTTCGGTTTTAAGGGAAGCTTACAACTCAGCTAAGTATTTTTTTCTTTTAAATATAAATTTTATACTTAGTGGACTTTATTAATATTCGCTCACCTTTTAGTTAAGCACATACACTCGTATAGGTATAACTAGAGGGATTTCAGAAGATTTAACTGTAAAATATCCTTAATCCATTTCAATCATAGCCTCTAAAGTATAACGCGTATCTCGATTACCCATAGCTTTTCTCAGTTTATGAACCATTCATTATCGGAACCTAAGTATACTATCAATAAATTAATTTTTACTAAGGCTAAATCAGGTTGGTTTGAGCTTAGAATAAGCGAATAAATCTTTGGAGGAAATAAGTTCTAAAAGCTGATATATTTTATCGAAATTTGATAAAAGTTGTATATGCAAATTGTTATATAGAAATTACAACTTATTGTTATATAGCAGAATGCTCAACCTTTTAATTATCCAAATCATAACGCGTAACGGTATAGTAATTACATATGTCTACAATTAAAAATATTCTTTTAGAGAACACTAATAAAACGCCTTTAGATAAATCAATTTTAAAAACAAAATTTGATATTAAGGATAATATCTTAACATTTAAAGTGACTAAAATAAATCGAATTATATATTACATCTTAAGATTTGTAGTTTGGATGTTTTGGTTGGGTGTAATTTATAATATATGTACATTAAACTTTTTGATTGGAGACAAAGCTCCGTTAATAATTTCTATATTATTTACATTTGGAGCCATGATATTAGGCATTTTTTTTACTTTTTATAGTCTTTATGCTAAAGCATTATTTAACACAAAAGAATTCATAGATCTAAATACTGGTAAGGTTAACTTAATTAATAATGATGAAAAATATGAAGTAAAAAATATTATAGGTCTGCAACTAATTTGTTACTCTAAAAAAATGAGATTTAGCTCGGCTGGCTCTAGCGGAGGTGTAACTTATTATGTTTTAATGTATGAAATTAACTTAGTATTTGATGATGAAGAAAGATTAAATTTAATATCATATCAAGAAGATAAGCAAACAGCTACCATTAATGCAGAGAAAATAAGTGATTTTTTAAAAGTCCCTTTAGTATCATATTTTGAAGCATATAATAAAAAACAGCAGGAATTAAAAAAAGAAAAGATAGAAGCTGAAATTGATGATGGCATTGATAAACAAATTAAGACTTCTTTAATATATTCTTCTGAAATATTAACAAACATTAAAAAAATAGAAGCATTAAAAAAAATGCCTTATGAAATTAATCAAATTTCAGAAAACGAATTCTCTGTTAGTATTGTGGACCAATCACTAAATTATTTTAATCTCCCAAAGGAATTTAAATATATAAATGCATTTGTAACGGTTTACGAAACAAACAACCCAGAAATAAAAAAAGTTAGTATTAAAACAGGGTTTAGGTTTGATGTTCTTTTTACTATAATTATAATGTTTTTTATGATACTAAATCTTTCAACAAAAAACGATTTGATTTTTATGTTATTAATGCTAATGTTAATAATTTTATTTTTTAGAACTTGGCATTTAAAATCTGATGTTAGTCAACTAATCAAAGAAATAGTTATAAATCTAAATACCAAAGAAGAATAACTTTTTTTGACCATTTTTAAGGTTGAATGCTACAGGAAAAGCTATTAACTTATTTTGCTAACTTATAACTTTCAAATCATCTTCAATTAATGATTTAATCAAACCACATTGTTTAGCTTTACTCATCTAAAACTTTTCAAGATGAATAAATATAGAAAATTTAACACATGTGAATTACAATACGATTATCACATTGTTTTCAATGCCAAGTATAATGACTCTGCCTTTTAAATAAGACACTCCTCTTTAATGGTGGTTTTATATAATCAAATAAAAAATACTTGTGAAGCTCAATTAAAATTTTCTAGACAAGCTTTACAAACTACAAAGAGTCTAAAAACAAAACACACTAAAGAACTAGTATTTTAAATTAAAAATCCCCTTTATTACAAGGGGATTTTTTTAATTTATGATGACATTTTACGATTTAAAACCAAATCTAAATAATCATTTACTTTTTTCTTTAAATTTTTACGATGAACAATAAAGTCTAAAAAACCATGCTCTAATAAAAATTCTGAAGTTTGAAAACCTTCAGGTAATTCTTTACCAGTTGTGTCTCTAACTACTCGAGGTCCAGCAAAAGCTATTAAAGCACCTGGCTCAGCAATATTTATATCTCCTAGCATTGCGAAAGATGCTGTAATACCTCCTGTTGTAGGATCTGTACAAAGAGAAATATAAGGTAGTCCTTTTTTTGAAAGTAAACTTAGCTTTGCCGAAACCTTAGCCATTTGCATTAGCGAATGCGCTGCTTCCATCATTCGGGCTCCACCAGATTTAGAAATAATCATAATAGGTAAGTTATGTTTAATTGCATAATCAACTGCTCGAGCAATTTTCTCACCCATAACACTTCCCATTGACCCTCCAATGAAAGAAAAATCCATACAAGCAACCACTAATTCCTTACCTCTAGATTTCCCAACAGCAGAACGGAGAGCATCTTTAAGTTTTGTTTTTGATTGCGCTTGTTTTAATCGATCAGAATACTTTTTTGTATCCTCAAACTTCAAAGGATCTTTAGATACCATATTAGCATCTAATTCCTTAAACTCGTTATTGTCGAATAAAATTTCAAAATATTCTTTACTTCCTATCTTTACGTGGTAGTCATCTTCAGGACTCACATAAAAATTTTGTGAAAGTTCTTTCGAATCAACTATTTTGCCTGTAGGAGATTTATACCAAAGTCCTTTCGGAACATCTTTTTTATTTTCCGTAGGAGTTTGTATTCCTTTTTCTTTTCTTTTAAACCAAGCCATAATAGCAGTTTTAAAATAATAATTAGTAGTGCAAAAATGTCAGGCTATTTATTAAAATCAAAATAGATTTTAGTAATAACCTGACATCATTTTCTATTTAAAGTAAAAATACTATAAAGTATTTACATTATTTAAATCTTCAAAAGCTTTCTTTAAACGAGCAACGAAAGTTTTTTCTCCTTCACGTAACCATTTACGAGGATCATAGTGCTTTTTGTTAGGTTCTGATTCTCCGTCAGGATTACCAATTTGAGTTTTTAAATAAGCTTCGTTATCTACCATATAGTCACGAATACCATCACAAAAAGCAAATTGTAAATCTGTATCAATATTCATTTTTACAGTACCGTAACCAATAGCTTCTCTTATTTCTTCTACTGTAGAACCTGATCCACCATGGAATACAAAATCAATTGTGTTTTTAGCTACACCGTGTTTCTTAGAAACATAATCTTGAGAATTTAATAAGATTTTCGGAGTTAACTTAACATTTCCTGGCTTGTAAACACCGTGAACATTTCCAAATGCTGCTGCAATTGTGAATTTATCACTTATTTTACTTAACTCAGTATATGCATAATCAACTTCTTCTGGCTGAGTGTATAATTTAGATACATCAACATCAGAGTTGTCTACACCATCTTCTTCTCCTCCTGTGATACCTAATTCGATCTCTAAAGTCATTCCCATTTTGCTCATGCGCTCAAGGTATGTTTTACAGATTTCTATATTTTCTTCTATTGGTTCCTCTGAAAGGTCAATCATGTGAGAAGAATATAACGGCTTTCCTGTTTGCTTAAAAAATTCTTCACCTGCATCTAATAAACCATCAATCCAAGGTAATAATTTCTTAGCACAATGGTCTGTATGCATAACAACAGGTACTCCGTAAGCTTCTGCCATTAAATGAACGTGCTTCGCTCCTGCTATTGCACCAGCTATAGCTGCTTTTTGCCCATCGTTAGATAAACCTTTACCAGCGTTAAACTGTGCTCCACCATTAGAAAACTGAATAAATACAGGTGCATTTAATTCTGCTGCTGTTTCTAATACTGCATTAATTGTATTTGAACCAATTACATTTACTGCTGGCATTGCAAAACCTTTTTCTTTAGCATAATTAAATAATGCTTGTACGTCGTCTCCAGTTACTACACCTGGCTTAATATTGTGACTCATTGCTATAGTTTTTTAATTTTAATAGGCGCTAAAGTAAGGAAATTCTATCTAATTTTATAGAATAAGTTTACCCAAACCAACTTATAACGTTTTTGTAAACTGTTTGGTTATTTTTTTTAATGATTCTGCAATACGCTGATCTAATTTTCAAGCATTACTAAAATTACTTTATTGAAATTAGCAGCACTATTTATTACTTTTCGATAGTCTTCGTAAATAGGCACTTGTATTATATTTTGATTATAAAACTCGTTAATTGTAACTTTAAGAATATCACCCTCTATACGGTAATTTGATTTAAATGAAAATAACGTCTCTCCATTTTCTTCATAAGACTCATTAATAATTAAATCGTCTAAGTTTTTAAAGGTGTACCCTTGAGGTATCTTTACATTAATATCGCTTTTATAAGTGCGTTCAAAATCATTTTGTCCCACTAATTTTCTCTCACTCTTTTGATACATTTCTAACTGAGGCCCTATTAACTCCCCTATTTTGAATAAGTATTTTTTTCCTGCGTTATCTACAAAAGTCTCTGTTTCTATATTAGCAGTAACGATTAACGGAGCAGATCCAAAATCTGTTGCAGCGGTGTTGGTTGCTTTAACCTCTAAAATTTTAACGTCGTCTTTAATCGATTTTACTACTCCTTCTAATGCCTTCTTTTTACTTTCTTCTTTCATGACACTCATGTAAGGTTGTAAACCCAAAGCATAGTAACCTGTCATTATTCGATCTAAAGATATGTTGGTCTTATTAATATTTTCACTATCAAAAGCTACTTGCATTTTAAGGTTATATGCCGATTTATCATAGTTCACAGCATTGATATACTTTACCTCGCCTACGGCCGACTCAAAATCTCCAATTTTAACTCGTTTAACAAACAAACCTTTATTATCCATAAGCATCCCCTCTGGAAAACCGTATCGTGAACCGTAATTTAATGGCTGTAAATAGGTATTGTACTCCGGAAAATAAAACAGGTACTCTGCTAAAATATTATACGTCTCAAAAGTTTCATCAAATAGTAACTCATTTCTGTTAGAAGTTAAAACAAGTTCGTGATCAATTTCTAATTGATTAAAAATGGAAATAAAAAGAGACATTACTCCAAAATCATTGGCCGTGTTTGTTTCAATTATGTTTGAAATAGCACTGAGGCTAGGGTCAGAACTGGCTTTATTTAAATAAATGGTGGACTTGATATAGTTTTCAACCAATCGTATACTGTTTTCTGAAGCATTTGAAGCCTGAAGCTTTTTTAATAACTTCTGTACTTTTGATTTTGTTTTTTTATCAATTTCAGTGTAATATCTTGAGTATAGGGTTTGTGAAATGTTACCAAAAGAAACAATTTCTTTATTAGGAGTAGCGTAATTGCGATCGAGTTTAAAATTAACTTGCTTTAAACTGGTTAAGTATGCCGAACTTTCTTCAGACTCTAAAGCTGGCACATTTTTTAAATTTAAAACCCAATGATTTCTATCTTTAACCAGCGTATCTTTTACAACCTCTTGAGTTTCATTGTATGTTTTAAAGACAAATTTTAAGTTTGAAGGGGAGAACACTTCAAAATCTACCTCTTTCTTAAAATAATCATTTTGCAACAGCACACGCTTACCGGTATAATTAGGATATTTTTGAATCACGAAAAAGTATTCGATAAAGCTTCCTTTTTCTATACCTTCCATGGCATAGTATTTACTTACCGTTTGCCTTTCATTATCTCTAGATTCTAATATTTTAGAATCGTCTAGCTCTGTTATTTTTCCGTCTTTTGAAATAACCCTTGCTTTGTTTTTTAGTATTCTAGACCCCGGAATGGCTGGTAGGTATACTTTATTGTAGCCCTCGATTATATCATTTGAGTTTAGCCAAAAAATATTATGTATTAATAAATTTTCAACCAAGCCTGCATTTTCAAGAAAAACAAATTCGCTAATACGGCTTTCTTTAAGGGCAACTAAATCTTTATTTTGGTGCTCACTAGCTTTAAATGTAGCGGTAGGATTTTCTTCCCAATTATAACTATTTACATAATTATCTTGAGCCCATAGTGAGTTAAAACTTGCTACTAAACAAATAGTGAAAAGGATAATTTTATTCATGAATTATGATATTATATTTTTTTAAGGACTACTACGTCTTTTTGTTTTTTCTTTATTTTGGCTACTATGGAGTTTAAATGAGTTTGTTGCTCTAAATTTAAACTAGTGAAGTTTTGTAGCACTTTATACGTCATTACTACTTTGGTTTTATTTAAAATTTCATATGAAATATCACAACTAAAATCATCTTGACTGTAACTAAAATTCTCGGGAATATAATCTACTAAGGTGTTTTGTGGTATTTGCAAAATTACTTTTAACACAGTGTTACTTTTGTACCTGTAGTCCTTACCACTCTTACGATCATCAGATGTTTTAAAATTATCGATCCCTGAAAAAAGATTCATATTTACATAAATCTCATTTTCATAAGTACTGATATAATTTTCAACATTAAAATTATAATTCACTAAAAAAGGCTTTTCGTAGCTGAATTTATTAGTTTCATTAAAAGAATCAATCAAACAACGGTTCGATCCTTTTTCTAAAATGCTTTTATAAAATTCTTTTTGATCTTTTTCAGTCTTAATTGCCTCTAACGAGCTAAAAAAATCAATTTTAGGATATCCATCTAAAAGCATCCTACCCGAACCTAGTAGTTTTTTACCTTCAATTTTTATAGCAACAGAATCTTGATATTTATTTTGTTCGGCTGCAACAAAAGGTACTTTTCCTATTTTAAATTTTTCTTTACTAATACCTATTAAGGCTTCTTTACCCTGAATGAATGAAGAAGGCATTTCCAAAGGCAGATACCTACCTGTAGCATCTAAATAATAAATAGTATCATCCTTAGCGATATAACTAAATATCATGTGATTGTCTACAGCGGGCGTTGGCAACTCCTCATAAGTATAAGGAATACTTCGGGTACCAATCCAAGTGAGGTACCCTTCGAGTTTAGCAATTTTAAACATCTCTTGCAATATGCTAGAATTGTCTTTACAATCTCCATATTTTTTTGAAAACACGGTATTTGCTTGTCGCGGAATAAAACCTCCTAAAGCATACTCAAAAGCAATGTATTTTATATTTTCTTGCACCCAGTAATAAATGGCTTTTACTTTTTCGATCTCAGTTGTTTTGTCTTTTATAAGCTCTCCTACTAATTTTTCAAGTTCTGAATCAACCTCAGCAACATTTACATCTTCAATTAAGGAATAATACCAATTGTATAAGTTTTCTACACTACCAGAAACTTCTGTTTTTTCCCCGTTAAGGGTATACGAGTTAATAATAGGAACAATGGTAGGCAGGCGTTTTCTAAAATTAGGAGCGTTCATTTCTAGCTCAATCTTTGGTGCATTTTTTCGCTTCCAAGTGTGAACCGTTCTTTTCTTAGACTTTTTTACGCTATAATTTACCCCTTCTACATCTTCAAAACCAAATTTTTTGAATTTTACATCAATAGCATTATCCACTACAATTGTAAGCTCATTATTTACAATGGGCTCTAAATTTCCAAAGTAATGAGAAGTAATAAAGCGTGGGTTTTTTAAACTACGGCTGTAACTTCTTTGGGTTTTCACTCCTTCGGAAAGTCCTTTGTATAAAAAGCTAATTCGTTTAGTGTCGTCGTAAAAACTTTGACTTTGTGCATCACTTTCTATAAAATCAGAAACTTGATTTTTCACGTATTTTTTACCATCAAAAACATAACTAGCCGCTTTTAAATTATCTATTGTTGAAAATGACGAGAAGTTAATTTCTTGCTTTGCTCCAAAATTAGCCAGTTTAGATAGGTAAATACGCTCTTCTAACACAGACTCTTTTATTGCTATTTCACCATCAACTAACTTAATATCAATAGTTACCTCTTCATTTAAATTAATAGAATGATCGTTGGGGTACTTCTTTTTTAAAGCGTTGTACTCCTCTGAAAACTGAGCTTGTAATGACGCAGTTACCAATATTAATAAAACGAATAGTTTACTTTTCAATTTAAAATAATTTTTCTTCAATAATAGATCCATTAAAATACTGTCTTTCTTTAATTTTTTTCCCACTTACGTTAAAGTAAGATGCCTTACCATGAAGCGTGCCGTTTAAGTAATTGATTTCTTTTTTTACTTTACCATTCGGATAATATAACTTTCGAACACCGGTTCTGTAACCACTATCATAAATAGATGTTTCTTTCAATGTTCCATTAGGATAATAGACCTCATCTTTTCCATTACTAGAACCTTTAGAGTTGTGTTGATCTAATCGGTGGAGTTCTCCATTATCGTGGTACTTTTTATAATCCCCTATAAATTCACCATGTTTCATTTGTATATCGGCCGAAGGTTTGCCATTTTCAAAGTAAGCTTGTATTTTACCCGATTGATTTTGTAACGGAATCATTGGTTTTAAAACTCCATTTTCATCATTATAACTATATCCTAGTAATTCATCATTATGGTAATAGCGCACAAATTGTAATTTACCATTGGGAGCATAAAACTTATAAGTACCATGAGGTTTATCATTTCTGTATGAAAATTCTTTTTTAACGGTTTTTCCATCTTCATAATATACTGTTTCTACCCCTTGTTGTTTTCCATTTTTATAACTTTCGACTTTACTTCGTTTTCCTTTTACAAAATATTCCACTTTACCGTTTAAATCTCCGTGATTGTAGGTTGCTTCTTCTGAAAGCGATCCATTATCATCAAAAACCTTCCAAACACCATGTTTTTCGCCTAAAAAATAATTCCCAGTTTCACTTAATTTACCATTAAAATGATATTTTTTACATTCACCATGCTTTACTCCCCCTTCGTAGGTATAAACAGTATGTTGCTTATTATTATAATGTTTGTATTCAATCTTTTCCTTTTCAGGAAATTGATTGAATGATTTTTGTTCTAACACGGATCCGTCTGGCTTGTAGTATGTGATTTTCTTTAAATCACCATATTCATATATTTTTTCACTGTATAGTTTACCGTTAACAGCAAAATTTTGATCTAAACCGTGTATTTCATCCTTGTGATAAAATCTAATTCTAGAAACGGTACCATCTAAGTAGTAGCTACGCCACTCTCCTACTGCCAAACCATCTACATAATACCCTTGGTATTCCATTTGACCATTTTGATAATAACCTACGGCATATCCGTTTTTTTCGTCGTTTTTAAAATTAGCTTTGTTATTAACTTTTCCATCTATAAAAAACCAAGTAGTTTCCCCCTCGTTTTTTCCATCTTTGTTATTCGATTCCGATTCTAAAGCACCATTTTCATAGTATTTCCAGCTACCTTCTCTTCCTCCTTTAACATTGTATATACCTTCATTAAGAATAGTACTCATAGGGGTATAATCCTTATATGCTAACTTTCCGGATTTTCGTTTAGCATCATAAATGGGAATTCCTTCCTTATTAAAATGCTTTACAGAAACAATTAATCCATTTTTATATAAATATTCACTAATTAACTTTCCGTCAATATCGTATTCTTTATAGCTTCCTTTAAGCTTTCCTTTACTGTCGTATTCAAACTCTTCTAAAATAGTTCCATCTTCATAAAACTCTTTCCAAACACCCGTTCGAGTATCATTAACATAATTACCCACATTGGCTTTTTTACCGTTTTTAAAATAGGTTGTGTATGTTCCGTTTAAACTATTATTTACATAGTTTGTTTCCGATCGCTTACTTCCATTTCTGTAATATGTTATTTCTTCTCCAGTAAAAACCCCATCTTTATAAGTAATTTCTGAATATTTTTCCCCAGTATTGTAATATAGTTTATAAGGACCATTAAGCTTTCCTTCTTTATAAATTATACTTTTTTCTGGAGTTTTTTCTCCCAGGGCATAATATGTTTTAAATGCACCATCTAATTCATCATTTTTAAAAACTTTATATGTTGTTAACATTCCGTTTTTACTATAAGCGAAGTATTCACCATTTAGTTTTCCCTCCTTGTAGTTGTATTTATACGAAACCTTACCGTCTTTGTGAAACTCCAACACTTCTCCATCTGGCTGACCCTCTTTGTAATTGGTTTGTTGTTGCTTATTCCCTTCCTCGTCGTAAGAAAACCATACTCCATTTTTTGTACCACTTTCAGAAAAAGTTCCTTCTCTTATAAATTTTCCTTCACTATTATATACTTTCCAATTACCTATTTTTAAATCTCCCTGTGCTTTACCTAATGCTAAAAACACCTTTTCATCATATAAATAGTCAACTAACTGATTTTTGCCTTCAAAATTCTCTAGATTATCCTTTGAAATAATTGCTTGCCATTTTGCATTAGCTTCGATTATAAAATTTATAATATTCGATTTATTTTTAAGAACAATTTTTTTATAAGAAGGGTTTTCTATAGAAAAACAAATTGTATAAATGAAGTTATCAAAATTATCAGAAGATTTTATCCATTTAAAAAAAGGAATCATTTTTTTATCCCAAAAATCTCCTTTACCCTCTAGTGTTTCTAGTTGTTCAAATAAAACTGTAAGCTGTTTTACTAAGGGAATTTTAATTTTATTTTTGATTTTGTATTTCGAGTTTAACGCTACACCATTGGACAATACCAAGTCTACGTTTTTAAATGCTGAATCATCTTCAGTAAACTCTATATCTCGAGCTTCTTCTTTACTTTTTCTGGAAAACGATGCATTAACTACTTTTAAATACTCAAATGAATTTTGGCTATCCGGATTGGTAAATAAACTCATACTTAAAGACATTAAAGCCTGAGAAAGTTTGCGTTCCACATAATATAACTCTCCCATTTTGTAATGAGTATCCTTATCAAAAGGGCTTAAAAACAAGGATTTTTCTAATATATCATAACCTTTATTCCATTGCTTATCTTGAAACAACACCAACGCTTTATTGTAATGTGGTTGATAAGCTTTAGGATATTCTTCTAATAAATTATCATAAAACTCAATTGCTTTTTCTTTTTTACCCCAACGCTCGTAACTCACGGCTCGATTAAGCAATAAAGAATACCTGGACTCTCCTTTTGTGTTAGGTAATGTTTTGTTTATATAATCTACTGCTTTTTCATATTCCTTATTTTGTAAATAAGCATAAGACTTTGTAATTGATAATGATTTATAAATTGAATCATTAACGTTTATCTTATCTATTAGCCTTACACAATCCTTATAATTATCTGCTGCTAAAGCTGCGGTTAAATCGTCTTTAATATCAGCATATGTAGTATTTTCTATTTTTTCTTGGGCATACAGAGTTATACCCATAAAAATAGTGCAGATAGTTAGTCTTAGATTCATCAAAATATAAATTAATAGTTTCGTAAATATCTATTATTTAGATGAATTGATAAAATTTTAAACTAGAAACAATCTAAGAATTGTAAACATTAATAAACTCTTAATTACTTGAGTACAGATCTTGAAATTACTATTTTTTGAATTTCACTCGTCCCTTCATAAATCTGAGTAATTTTAGCATCGCGCATTAATCGTTCTACGTGGTATTCTTTAACATAACCATTACCTCCGTGAATTTGTACTGCTTCAATAGTAACATCCATAGCAGCTTGTGAAGCCACTAATTTTGCAGTTGCACTAGCTAAATCATAATTTTTACCTTGATCTTTATCAACAGCCGCTTTATAAACTAGTAAACGTGCTCCTTCTATTTGGGCATACATATCGGCTAACTTAAAAGCTATCGCTTGATGGTTACAAATTTCAGTTCCGAATGATTTTCTGACTTTTGAATATTCTAAAGATCGTTCGTAGGCACCTTGAGCAATCCCTAATGCTTGTGCTGCAATTCCGATACGCCCACCTGATAATGTTTTCATAGCAAACTTGAACCCAAACCCATCTTTTCCTATTTTGTTTTCTTTAGGTACTTTAACATCGTTAAAAATAAGCGAATGCGTATCGCTACTTCTAATGCCTAGCTTATCTTCTTTAGGTCCTATTTCAAAACCTTCCCATCCTTTTTCAACAATAAATACATTAATACCCTTATGTTTTAATTCTGGATGTGTTTGCGCAATCACCAAATAATAATCAGCAGTACCTCCATTGGTAATCCAATTTTTAGTACCATTTAAAATATAATGGTCTTCTTTTTCAATAGCAGTGGTTTTTTGAGAAGTAGCGTCACTACCTGCTTCAGGTTCTGAAAGTGCAAAGGCACCTAATTTTTTTCCTGTTACTAAAGGCTTTAAATACTTATTCTTTTGCTCATGTGTGCCATAGGCATCTAAACCCCAACAAACTAACGAATTATTAACAGAACATATCACACCTGCCGAAGCATCGACTTTTGACAATTCTTCCAAAACCAGAACATACGATAGTGTATCCATTCCTCCTCCATCGTATGCTGGGTCATTCATCATTCCCATAAAACCCAATTCTCCCATTAATTTAACTTGTTCTGTTGGGAAAATTTTATTAGTATCTCGCTCTATTACACCTGGTAATAAATGCTGCTCTGTAAAATCCTTTGCAGCCTGTTGTATCATTTTATGTTCTTCGGTTAATTCAAAATTCATAGTTACTTACAATTAATTATTATGCATGCATAATATAGTATTTCTATAAAAGATACGAAAACATTTGAGACAAAATTAATCTTTACGCCATTGTTCGGATAATTTAAATATTTCTGTAAGAATTGCTTCTTCTTGCTCGGAAAACTCTAACGACCTACGATCCATTACTTTAGTTGCAACTTCAAAAGCTTTATTGGTTTTATAAGTAACAAAACCTGCACTACCACCCCAACTAAAACTTGGAATAAAATTACGAGGAAAACCACCTCCAAAAACATTAGCACTAACTCCAACAACGGTACCTGTATTAAACATGGTATTAATTCCGCTTTTAGAATGATCGCCCATCATGAGTCCGCAAAATTGTTCCCCGGTGCGTGCAAACCCTTCTGTTTCATAATTCCAAAGTCGCACTTCAGCATAATTGTTTTTTAAGTTTGATGTATTGGTATCTGCTCCAAGATTACACCATTCCCCAAGTACTGAATTACCTAAATATCCATCGTGGCCCTTATTGGTATATCCAAAAATTACTGAGTTACCAACCTCGCCGCCTACTTTACTATGTGGGCCAACGGTAGTTGCTTCGTAAATTTTGGCGCCCATTTTAACTGTTGAACTTTCGCACAAAGCAAAAGGTCCCCTAATAATGGCACCCTCCATAACCGTAGCATTTTTACCTATGTACACAGGACCATTAGAGGTATTAAAAATAGCGCATTCTACAGAAGCACCTTCTTCTAAAAAAACAGGGTGTTTCCCTATTACAGTATTCGTTTCTGATAAAGGCTCACTTGCTCCTTCTTCGGTTAAAATAGCAAAATCTAACTCTATAGCTTTGGCATTGTTTTTAAAAATATCCCAAGTATGTTTTACTATAATAAGTTCTTCGTCAAAATTTATTTCAGTGTATGCTTCTAAATTAGGCTCTTCACCTTCTTTAACACAAAAAGCAATAAGCTCGTCTTTAGTATAAACAGCTTCACCAATATTTAGGTTTCTTATTACAGTTACTAATTTCTCTGTAGGCACCACCGATCCTAAAATAAATGTATTTGTTTCTGCCTCAACCATAGGCCACTTATCTGTTAAATATTCCTCGGTAACCGTTGTAGTTGTTGTTCTTAATAAAAATTCCCATTTTTCTCGAATAGTCATTATTCCTATTCTAATATCTGCAACAGGACGCGTGTAGGTAAACGGCAATAAGGCTTCACGATAAGCACCATCAAATAAAATAAAATTCATTTACTGTAAATTTAGGTTGAAAAACAAACTATCTGCTAAAGTACTACTATTGTAAATTTTTATCTAAAATATATTTGTACTTTTAAGCAACAATCAACACTATAATATGGAAGCGTCCATGTCGCCATTTAGCAGTAAAGATTTACTGCCACAAGAAGAAAAACTAGAAATTACTCACGATAAGAGAAGCCTTTTTATAGGAATCCCTAAAGAAAATTCGGAAATTGAAAGTAGAGTATGCTTAACCCCCGATGCTGTAAATTCATTAGTTGCTAACGGTCATAAAATATTAATTGAGTCTGGAGCAGGTTTACTAGCTGGTTTTGTCGACAAGGATTACAGCGAAGCTGGGGCCGAAGTAACTCACGATACTAAAAGAGTTTTTGGTTGTAAAATTATATTAAAAGTACAACCTCCCTCCTCAGAAGAGTTAGAACTTATTAAACCAGAAGCAATTCTTTTATCTGCATTGCAATTAAAAACATTGTGTAAAGAGTATTTTCAAACTTTAGAAAAAAAAAGAATTACTGCTCTTGCTTTTGAATTCATCAAAGATGAAGATGGCTCCTACCCTGCAATACGCTCTTTAAGTGAAATAGCGGGTACTGCTTCTATTTTAATTGCTTCAGAAATTCTATCGAATGCTAATGAAGGTAACGGTGTTTTAGTTGGAAATATTACTGGCGTTCCTCCTGTTGAAATTGTTGTTTTGGGAGCTGGTACTGTGGGAGAATTTGCGGTAAGATCCGCTCTTGGATTAGGTGCTAACGTGAAAATTTTTGACAATTCAATTAACAAACTTCGCTGTATTCAAACCAATATTGGCCGACCATTACACACTTGTACCATGCAACAAAAGCATTTAGTTAAAGCTTTAAAACGTTGTGATATAGTTATTGGTGCTGTTCGCGGTAAGGATCGTTCTCCTATAATTATTAGCGAAGATATGGTTTGTAAAATGAAAAGAGGAGCAGTTATTATAGATGTTAGTATTGATATGGGAGGCTGCTTTGAAACTTCTGAAATTACAAGTCATAAAAACCCAACTTATACCAAAAATGGAGTTATCCATTATTGTGTACCTAACATACCATCGCGTTACGCAAAAACGTCTTCAGTTTCCATAAGTAATATATTTAGTCCATATTTGCTGCAAATTAGCGAATCAGGCGGATTGGAACATGCAATTCGCAACGACAAAGGGCTTAAAAATGGAATTTATTCTTATCATGGGGTACTTACTAATAAAGCCATTGGTGAATGGTTCAATTTATCCTTTAGAGATATTAACTTATTAGTTTTTTAAAATGACATTTGTACAGCGTTTATCCTATTATAGTGGTGGTTTAATATTGGGTAGTATAGTAGTTATTTTTTTCCTTTCGGGAAAAAAATCTTCTTGTAACTACAGCCCTACAGCACGTGTATTAAAAAATATTAGAAACAAAGAGCGTTATTACAGCCCAAAATCTATTAATTATTTACTTCAAAATAAAGTAGACACTGCTTCAATTTCTGCTTTATTAGAAAATGGAAAAGTAGATTTTAGTGAAAGTAATACCAAATTAGATTCGTGTAAAATATATGTTATTAAAAGTGCTAAAAAGGATAATATTCAATTGATTTTAAATATTGAAAATTGCGAAAAAAAAGCAACTATACTTAGTATTTTGAAAAAATAATAGCTTGTTTTTTTAATTTTTAAGTCTCCAACCTATAAACAAACTCTTTTAAAGTAGTCGACATACTTATATTTCTTCACTCTTTAAACTTCAACAATAACAAATACCATGTTTTGAAGTAATTCTATGGTAATAAATAAATATAGACTTATTTTTGAGGAATTATTCAGAATTTGAAATTACAATCTCATGCAATCCATAAAATCAAAAGATTCTATAGTATATTTTCAAGAAGAAACTTACGTTCAGCTTAATAAATACTTAAAGAAAGCTAGCCACAGTACCATTTTTATTTTAGTAGATACTAATACACATGAGCACTGTTTAGCTTATTTTATGAGTCAGTTAGAGGTAAATACTCCTATTGAAGTAATTGAAATTGAAGCCGGAGAAATCAATAAAAATATTGAGACTTGCAGTGGGGTTTGGAATGTACTTTCTGAGCTTGGTGCCGATAGAAAAAGTTTACTTATTAACTTAGGAGGTGGTGTAGTTACAGACCTTGGTGGTTTTGTAGCTTGTACTTTCAAGCGTGGAGTTTCTTACATTAACGTACCCACAACTTTATTAGCCCAAGTTGATGCCTCCGTGGGAGGAAAAACAGGTGTAGATTTAGGGAATTTAAAAAATATGGTTGGTGTAATCAGTGAATCTGAAATGGTTTTAATTGATACCAATTACTTAGAAACACTTCCTAACAACGAGCTTAGAAGTGGTTTTGCTGAAATGCTAAAACATGGTTTAATTACAGATGCCGATTACTGGCAGCGATTAAATCAAATTAAAGAGTTAACTACTACCGATCTTTCTAGCTTAATACACGAATCCGTAACTATAAAAAATAAAATAGTAACGGTTGACCCTACAGAGCAAAACATTCGTAAATACTTGAATTTTGGCCATACATTGGGGCACGCTATAGAATCTTACTTTTTAACGCATCCTGAAAAAACAACTCTGCTTCATGGTGAAGCTATTGCTATAGGGATGATTGTAGAATCTTTTTTAGCTACCAAATTAACGGGTTTAAAAACTGAGGAATTAGATATCATTAGCAAAAGTTTCTTAGCCATATATCCAAAAGTAGAAATTCATAAAAACGACTACCAACCTATTATTGATTTGTTAATATTTGACAAAAAAAATGTGGGAGGTAAAGTTCTTTTTGTACTTTTAAATAAAATAGGTGAAGCCGTATTTAATTGCGAAGTACCTAAAGACTTACTAACGGATTCCTTAGATTATTACAACTCTCTTGCATGATCAAAATAATTAAATTTATATTTAAAATAGCTGTGGTACTTCTTGGTGTCACAGCTATTTTGTTTTTAGGAATTTACTTAATCTACAATAGCGACCTACCAAAAGGAATTACTGGAGAAAAAGCCAATAATTTAGCTTATAAAATAAGTTCATCTATTGGCTATGAAGCTTATCAACATACCGATTTTATAAGTTGGGATGTTCGAGAATATGCTTACCGTTGGGATAAAGTAAATAAAATTGTAGTTGTTGAATGGGACAATAATTATGTTTTATATAATCAAGATGAGCCTCATAATAGTGTGGTTGCTAAACCTACAAATTGTTCTGATACAATTAAAAAACAATTAATAGCTAAAGCTGAAAGTAAATTTAATAACGATTCATTTTGGTTGGTTGCTCCCTTTAAATTTTTTGATACCGGTGTTGAGCGTGTTTATATAGAAGCTACCGAAAATGAAAATGCGTCTTTATTAATTACCTATAAGTCTGGTGGAACTACCCCTGGAGATAGCTACCAATGGTTTGTTGATGAAAATTTTATGCCAACACATTTCAAAATGTGGGTACAAATTATTCCCATTGGAGGTTTACCTGCTACTTGGGCTAACTGGAAAAAAATGAATACGGGAATTAAATTATCGCACGAAAAAAAGATTCTAAACTCAATCCCTTTTCCTATAAGTAATATAAAAGCTTGGAATAATTAATAATGAAAATTCTCTTTTTTTATATATTATCTTCATTAATTGGTTTGTGCTATTCGCAGCAAAAAGCACCTAAAATTAATGGAGCCAATTTAGTAGCTCCTCCTTCCTCCGAAATAACTTATATAGTCGATCTTAAAAAAACAAATACCAATTGGGTTGCTGTTATACCCTACGCATTTATAAAAGAAAACACTGCTAATGTAATTTTTGATACTAAATTCCAATGGTGGGGCGAGCGATCTCAAGGGGTTGAACAAACTATCAAAAAAGCGAAAGCTGAAGGTTTTAAAATTATGCTTAAACCCCACATTTGGGTTTCTGGAGATGGTTGGGCTGGTGATTTTACTTTGAATACTGAAACGGATTGGAAACAGTGGGAACAATCGTACACCCAATATATTTTAACTTTTTGCAAAATCGCTAAAAAATATGATGTAGAACTTTTTTGTATTGGAACCGAGTTGAGACAGGTGGTTAAAAATCGCCCCCTATTTTGGAATAAACTTATAGTAAAAATACGTTCTGTATATAATGGTAAGCTTACCTATGCAGCCAATTGGGATAATTATCAAAATATTACTTTTTGGCAAGAGCTAGATTACATTGGTATTGATAGTTATTTTCCATTATCAAAAGAAAAATCGCCTAGTATAAATGCGTTGCAACAAGCATGGAATCCTATAAAAACTAAACTTAAAACCTTTAGTAATTGTAATGCTACCCCTATTCTATTTACCGAATTTGGATATCCTAGTACCGAATTTTGTACTTCAACCCCCTGGAAAGAAAACAGTAGTTTCGTTGCTAATCAACGTACGCAATCCACTGCTTATGAAGCTATTTTTAGTGCTTTTTGGAATGAATATTGGTTCGCAGGAGGCTTCTTTTGGAAGTGGCATATTTCCGATACTACTAAGCGAAATTTCAATAAAAGCTACACTCCTCAAGGCAAAAAGGCTTTACAAGTTATAACCAAATGGTATAAAAAATAGCTTCATATTTCTTAAAAACAAAGCATAGGCTTATATTAGTCTTCCACTAAATAAATATTATTTGTTTACAGTAAGACAATATCAATCTTCGGACTTTGAAGTATGGAATAAATTTATAGCCACTGCTAAAAATGCTACTTTTTTATTTCATCGCAATTTTATGGAGTATCATAATTATCGATTTGAAGATTTTTCTCTACTCGTATTTCACAACAATAAACTAGTCGCTTTACTACCTGCTAATATTCAAAAAAACCATGTACATTCACACAAAGGGTTAACTTATGGTGGTGTAATACTACAAAATAAATACAGCATCCTAAAAACTGAGGCTCTTTTTGAAGAAATTATAACTTTTCTTAAAAAAAATCACGTAACCACATTTACTTTAAAAACATTACCTTTTTTTTATCATAAAAATACAGCTTACGATTTAGAATCGATACTTTTCAAAAAGAAAGCCAAAATAGTAAACCGCGAACAAGGCTTTAGTATTGATTTCAATTTGCCTTTAACTATACATAAAACAAAACTTAAAAATTTCAGAAAAGGAGAAAAACACAATTTTGTTATAACCGAAAACAATAATTTTGTTGATTTTTGGGACAATATTTTAATACCCAGACTTCAAACAAAACACCAGGTTAAACCGGTACACACATCAAAAGAAATTGAATTTCTAGCTTCAAAATTCCCTGAAAATATTATCCAATATTGTATTTTTAAAGAATCCGAATTACTAGCAGGTATTACCGTTTTTAAAACCGATAAAGTAATTAAATCACAATACGGCGCAACCTCTGAAAGTGGTGAAAAATTTAGGGCTTTAGAATATTTATTTATTTACCTTATTGAAAAATATAAAAACAAAAATTACGACTATTTTGACATGGGAATCATTGATGGTAATTATTCTTTATTAAAACAAAAAGAAGAACTTGGGTGTTCGCAATACGTTCAAGATGTTTATAATTTAAAATTAGTTTAATGCAAATTCCTTTTCTTGATTTAAGAAAAATAAACGCACCTTATGAGAAAGATTTCAAACTACAGTTTGATTCCTTTTTAGAAAGAGGTTATTATATTTTAGGGAATGCCTGTAAATCATTCGAAATTGAATTCGCTAATTATTGTGGAGTTAGATACTGTTTAGGAACAGGAAATGGTTTAGATGCTCTTACTTTAATTTTTAAAGGATATATAGAGCTAGGGCTATTATTTAAAGGAGATGAAGTTTTTGTAGCTGCAAACACCTATATTGCTACTATTATTGCTATTCAAAACGCTGGATTAATTCCTGTTTTAATTGACGTTAATAAATTCTCATATAATTTAGACGATACGCTATTACCCGTGCAGCCTTCCTCTAAAAGCAAAGCTTTAATGGTCACCCATTTATATGGCCAATTAGCAAATATGGAGGAATTAAGAAAATACTGCGACACCCATGGTTTATTGCTACTGGCCGATGCTGCTCAGGCACATGGCGCAGAAACTAAAAATAACCAAAAAGCAGGAAGCATAGCCGATGCTGCTGGTTTTAGTTTTTACCCTACTAAAAATTTAGGAGCTTTGGGTGATGGCGGTTGTGTTACTACTAATAACAAAAAACTTTTTGAGGTAATTGAAAAATTACGCAACTACGGAAAATCGTCAAATTATACCAACGACTACATAGGTATTAACTCACGGTTAGATGAAATTCAAGCAGGTTTTTTAAGTATTAAACTTAAAAAGTTAGACACAGACAATCTGTATCGAAAAAAAATTGGCTCGAGGTATTTGAATGAGATTACCAATTACAAAATCACTTTACCACTGGTTTCTGACTTTAAAAGTCATGTATTTCATCAATTTGTAGTTAGGGTTGAAAATAGAGAAGACTTTATTAACTACTTAAAAACCAATGGAATTGGCTGTTCAATACACTATCCCATACCGCCTCATAAACAAAAAGCATATAAAGGATATTTTAAAAATGAATTTTCGGTTACTGAAAAATTAGCAAAACAGGTTGTTAGTATTCCTATAAATCCCATTCTTAAAAAAAATGAGGTAAATTATATTATAGAAAAAATAAATAACTACTAACTATTCAAAGGTGTTCGATATTCTTATAAAATCATACAATAGGCCATACTATTTGGATAGATGCTTGTATTCGATACAACAATTTGTTGTCGACAATAATTATAATTTAGTAATACTAGACGATGGTACTCCTGATATTTATTTAAATAAAATTATAGAAAAATACCCTAAAGTAACCATTCATAAATCTTCCGCTTATGCGGAAAAATCAGTAGCTGCATTAAAAGGACTAGCACCCAAAAACAAGACAATCCCTATCGATTTATGGATTGATGGTGCTAAAAATGCTTCTAATTATTTTTTATTACTTGAAGATGATATTTGGTTTACAAAAAAAGTCCGCCTTTCTAGTTTGATAGAAAATATGAAATCAAACAAAGGTGTTTTTACAAAACTTTTTTGGTTAGGTAATAATGATTTAATTCAAAACAAAAAAATCATACAAAACGATTTTTTAAACTACATCACTCCAAAAATACCCTTTAAAAGTCCTTTTTTATTTTGGTTCTTTTTTAAAGTAAATAGATATAAAATCTATAAAATATCGAAATTTCTTAAAATATATACTGTAAAAAAGAAAAACAGCTATTATTCTATATACAGTGTGGCTGGCGTATTTTTTAAAAAAGAGTATTTTTTAGAATTGTGGAAAAATCATAACAATTCTGTAGATGAAAAACTACAGATTTTAAATGCTTTAACGTTTATAAGAAAAAAAAAGAGTACTGGTTTTGCTTACACTAAAAATGAATACCTCAAAACAGGTTTTATTTCTTCGGCAACGAACAAGTCTTTTATTAAAGAAAAGTGCGATATGCATCAATTAAATGCTTTTTTTAATAAACTATGGTTTCATGAAAAATTTGACTCATACAAAAATTTAAAAGCTGATTTTTCTGAGGATTTTATAGAAAACTTACTTTTAAATAATAATTACCCAGCCAATAGTACCGAATGGAAAAACTGGTCAAAAGCTTTTAAAAATCATTTTAAAAAAATGGGGTGTAATTTAAATTAAGCCATGCCTGTAAATAAGGAAATTAACGCTAATAAATCTATTCTAAAAGCCACTAGTGTTTTTGGTTCTGTAAAATTGTTTAAAATTTTTTCTAGCATCATTACTACTAAATGTGCAGCAATTTTCCTAGGTCCTTCTGGGGTAGGTATTTTAGGCTTATTAAAAAGTACAATCAATCTTATTTCTTCCGTATCGAGCTTTGGATTTACAATAACCGGAATAAAGGAAATAGCACAACATACACCTATAGAAAAAAATAATACTGATGAGCTAAGAAAATCTATTTCTACATTAAAACAGTTTGCATTAATAATTAGTATAATTGGTTGTATTTCCACTCTTCTATTCTCTAAAAAAATAAGTCTTATTGTTTTTAAAACTGAAGCTGAATATTTATGGATAATACTGCTGTCTGTAAATTTCTTTTTCATTAATTACAACACTTGCATAAGAGCTATACTGCAAGGGTTACGAAAAATAAAACTAATCGCTTTGTCTGGTATTGTATCTGCTTTTATGGTAGTTATATCGACTATCCCTTTCTATTATTTACTAGGTATTAAAGGAATTATTCCGGCAATTTTAGTGTCTAATTTTATGGGAGTGATTGTAAATACTTATTATTTAAAAAAATTAAACTTATCCCCAAAAAAAAATAGCTTTAAACAGTTTTCTGTAAAAGCTAAGGACCTTCTAAAACTAGGTTTTCTATTATCTTTGAATATTATTTTTGGGTTTATAACTAATTTCTTAATTAAATTATACTTAGAAACTTACGGAAAAACCGAAGCTACTCTTGGTTATTATGAAGCTAGTATAGTAATTTTTACCTCGTATTTCGGAATTGTATTTTCGTCTATGGCTATAGATTATTATCCTAAATTAACTAGTATACGCGATCGTAACAGCGAAATAAAAACACTCGTAAATCAGCAAATTGAAATCGCATTATTGTTAGTAACACCACTAATTGTACTTATGTATTCTTTTTCTAAAATTGCTTTGAAAATTTTGTATTCAAGTGAATTCGATAAAGTTGAAATAATTTTCACTTTTGGACTACTAGCAATCGTTTTTAAAGCTGTAATATGGCCTTTAGGTTTTATAATATTAGCAAAGGACGACAAACGACACTATTTTTATCAAGAGTTATTAGGCGATTTTTTAAATATACTTTTCTGTATTCTTTTTTACCAAAAAATAGGATTAATAGGCTTAGGACTAGCCATGTTTGTTAACTACCTATTGTCAATAATTTATATTTATTATTTTATTCAAAAAAAATACGATTTTTCATTTGAAATAGAAACAGTTGCCATTTTTATAGTTTCATTTGCCTTAGCTGCTTCAGCTGCATTAGCTACGTATTATTTATATGGTATTTACCTAAAAATAATTTTAGGGATATTAATTATTACTTCAATTAGTTATTCCTTCTTTCTTATTAATAAAAAAACCGATTTAATTAACACTCTTAAACAAAAAATCATTTTTTAAATAATTATATCTACTTCCACTATATACTACTACAAACCTAATACTTATATTTATAGTATTAATTCGATTAAAATGCCCAAAAACAGTAAGCTAACGTCCGAACGTTGTGTAGTATATATAAATGAAGAAGAGTTTGATTTTGAAGTTAAAGGGAGCTTTTTCGAAGGAAAAGATGAGCTTTTATTTAATACATCCGATAATATTTTATCAAATGTTAGCTGGCAAAACAGTGGTTTTTCTATCCTAAAATTATTTACGGAAGCATCTTTTTTAGATTTACAAAATTCAATTACTACTAATATAATTGAAGGTTTGCGTAAAGCCAACATTAAAATTAATTCGGATAACTTTAATTTAAAAGACTATCATAAATACGTAACAAATGCTGAAGACCATTTTGCGGTTATTAATCATACTAGAAATTTACGTAACGAAGATTTAAAAATTGATATTGAAGCTTTAGAAAAATTATTATCAAAGCATCTCAAAATAAAATTATCTTCAATTATAAAAGACCTAGGCAGATCACATATACAAATTAGAATAAGTAGACCCGATTCGTTAGATATCAACCCACCACACCGAGATAGCTACCTGGATTATTATAAAAATATACTAAACATATGGATCCCCATTTCGGGATGTAACGATAAATCGTCTTTACCCATAGTACCTGGTAGTCATCTTATAAATGAACGTAATATTATTAGAACCGATGCTAGAAGCGCTTACGTAAATGGGAATATTTATGCGGTACCTTGTATGTTAAAGACCGTAGACGGCCCTTTTAAAATGATTCGTCCTAACCCTAAAGAAACCGAAGCCCTTATATTCACCCCTTATTTAGTACATGGTGCTGCCGTAAATTTAAATAGTGATATTACTCGAATATCTTTAGAATTAAGGTTTGACAAATGCTAAAGGTTTTTTGTTTTATAAAAAGACTTTAAATACAGTATTGCATATTTAAATGCTAAACTAATATGCTTAGTTTTTATGGCTATTTTAAATTCATGTACTATTCTTATCTTTAAAACATTATAACTCTTAGCTGTTTTATTTTGATTATATGCTTTTACACAAACTTTAAAAGTTGATCGCTCTTTTCTATATTGATTTTTTCTAACTGTTTTAGCTAAAGAACTATGTGAAGTTTCGAGAATTCTACGTTTAACCGAAATAAAATCGTCGTAAATGTAGTCGTACACAAAAGAAGAGCGAACCCAAAAATCAAAATCTTCATAATCTAAGGTTTCATCATAGCCGTTTAAAAAATCATAAACCTCTTTTTTAACACACATTCCACAAGCATTTACATAAAATGCTTGGAGCAGTTCATGGTATAAATTTCCACTTTTAGGAATAAAATTCATAACATAAGGTACACCCGTATCTGTTCTATAAAAAGTATTAAGTACTTCTCCTTTTTCAGAAATATTTATAATATTCGAAAAAGAAACACCTGCATCACTGTTTTTTTTAAAATTTCGTATATGATTAGCTATAGCATTGGTTTCCAATAAATCGTCTGTAGCTAAATCTATTATAAATTTTCCTTTTGCCTTTATATATGCTTTATTGAAAGACTTTGTATGACCTAAATTTATTTCATTATCTATAAAAAAAATATTATTTAAAGCGTTTTTATTAAGCCATTTTTCAATTACAGTTTTAGAATTATCTGTACTATAATCGTTAACAATTATTATTTCAATATTTTTATACGATTGGCTCAATACCGATTGTAAAGATGCTACTACATAGTTTTCGTGGTTATAACACAAACAAATTACAGTAACCAGTGGTAAAGGATCGACAGCTGCTAACAAATTATTGAGTTTCTATACAATTGAATGAATTGTAAATAATATATTTGAAATCAAAAATACTCTTTTTAATGAAGTTTGAAATTTTATTATCTACAATGTTCCGAACTGATTTAGGTTTTCTAGATAATATCTTTAAAAATAATAATCTGCTTGATTATGATATTTTAATTATAAATCAAACCACACCAGATAAACTCCTTAAGGTTCCTACATCTAAAAAAATAAGAATAATAAACTCTTTTGAAAGAGGAACAGCTATTAGTAGAAACTTAGCCATAAATAACGCCAAAGGAAAATTTTGTTTAATTGCCGATGATGATATTGTATACGAGAAAGATTTTGAAAAAGTAATTTTGAATGAATTCAATAATTACAAAGACGCTTATTTGTTAAGCTTTGAAGCTTCTAATTATAAAAAGATACCACATCAAAATTACCCTAAGCAACAGCAACACAACAAAAAATCCTTACGGCCTATACATAATATTGTAATGTGCTTTAAACTAGAATTAGTAAAAAAACACAGTGTTTTTTATAATAAATATTTTTCTTTGGGTGGCAAATTTGGAAATGGTGAGGAGTACCTGTTTTTAAGAGATGCTTATAAAAAGGGATTAAAAGCATATCACATAAAAAAAAATATTGTTTTTCACGATAGCTTTTCCTCTGGTAAAGCTATGAGTAGCGATAGTATTATTCATACAAGAGCTGCCCGAAAAAATCATTTTTATAACACTTACTTTGCTTTAGGTTGGCTTTGTAAATACTTGTTTTTTTTATACAGACATAATTTTATAAAAGCAGCTGATTTTAAATCAAAATTTATGGTAGGTTTAAAAGGAATAAATGATTATAATGAATTACTAAAAAAAGGTTTAATTAAAAGACAAAAATAAAATGGCTACTGTTAACGAATGTACAATTATTGATGTTCCAAAAATTTTAGACCAACGTGGCAATTTAGCTGTAATTGAAAAACAAACCCTTCCGTTTGTTTTTAAGCGTATTTACTATCTTTATGATGTTCCTAGTAATGCCTATAGGGGTGGACATTCACATAAAGAGCAATCCGAATTCTTAATAGCCGTAAGTGGTAGTTTTGATGTAGTTTTAAACGATGGAAAACAAACAAAAAAAGTAACATTAAACAAACCTAATAAGGGGCTATTAATTACTACAAATATCTGGCGAGAACTCACTAATTTTTCATCAGGAGCGGTGTGTTTGGTTTTAGCTTCCGATTTTTTTGATGAAGGTGATTATGTTAGAAATTTTGAAGAATTTGTCACTCTTAAAAAGTAGTTTACTCTACAAAATTTTTAAGCTTTATAATGTAAATCCAAAGAAAGGTGGGTAATTTTAAAAAAACTCTTTCCTTTAAACTAAGGTTACGCTCATCAATTTGACTCTTTAAAATTGCTATTTTTTGTTTATTATTACCACTTTCATGTAAAAACCGTACGATTACTGAAAAGCGGTTTTTATCCATAAATTTCTTTAAATAGAAATTATTTTTTTCTTCGTTTCTATATTTTTGGGTGAAAATAAATCGATATTTTCCATTTTTTGATTTTGACAAACTATCAGTAACTCCTTTATCTATAATAACCGTTACTGTATTATTAAACACATAGGAATTATTTACTCCTAATTTAGTCCACAGATCTGTATCCTGACCCGATTTAATAGTAACATCGTAAGTATTTTCTATTAACACCTCTTTTTTAATACAAGTTGTCGACGAAGTAGCAATTGAATTTAATAAACTACTTTTAAAAAAATCATCAATTATAACTATGTTATTTGAAGATGGCAAATAACTAAATTGAGTATCTTTTGTTATTCTATTGGTAAATTGAATTTTGTAATTATTACAATAAATAGATTCTTTAGGGAATTTATTTATTGCCTCTATAAATTCTGAAAGATGATTAGATTGCCAACAATCATCGGCATCCAATAAAGCAATATGTGATCCTACAGCTTTTTCAATTCCTAAATTACGAGCTACCGATACTCCTGAATTTTTTATTGTAAAACAATGAAGTCTTTTATCACTTATAGTCTTTAACGTTTTTAAGCTATTATCTGTACTTCCATCATTTATTACAATAATCTCGAAATTTTGGTAATTCTGATTAAAAACAGAATTGAGTGTATCTAAAATATACCCTTCTTTATTATAAAGAGGTATAACTACTGAAAATAAAATTTCTTGGTTTCCTAGCTGCATTTTTTACTTAATGAACAAAAATATCCTAATCTGTAACAGTTCAACAAAAAAATACTCGGGTTTTTTCCAAGTATATTTCGCTTCATGTGTTTATTAAATTTGCAAAATATACAACTGAATAACTTAACTACTTTAATTTTATTTAAAAAAACATATGTTTTCAATAATTGATTATCACTTTCTTTTATCTCACCTTTTAAGTAAGCGTTGTAAAGCGTTTCGGCTGCTAGTTCTTTTTTTTTAAGATATGACCTATTATCCTCTAAACCTAAATGAAACACAGCATTGTCAAGGTGATGTACAACCTTCTTTTGCTGCTTCAGCTTTACAGCAAAAATATTATCATAACCATAGAGATTACCTTTTAAAGAATTATTAATTGTAGTAAATACATTTTTTTCAATTAATAAATTAGCTGAACATATTGTTTTGTATGGCTTTTTAAGCCTTACTTCATAATCAACACCTTCTTTTTTCAATCCATAATTTAATCTCAAATTCTGATTATTTTCAATCGTTAAATCTTTATAGGTTACCCCCCCAAAGCAAACTTTAAAATCTTTTTCAGTTATTGCTTTTAAATATGTTTTTAAAAAGCTTTCCTTTTCGGGGATTACATCAGCGTCTAAAAATAATAACCAGTTGTGGGTTGCAAGATTCGCTAACTTTTGCCTTGTTTCGGTGCGCCCAATATTTCTTTCGTTTTTCACAAATGTTACTACAGAATTTTTCTCTAGTTCAGAATTATAGTTATTACTAGAAAAATCATCACAGCATATAATTTCAAAATTATAATTTTCACGAATTAGCTCTTCTTTCAATTTTAAAATTAAATTTTCAACATTATAATTGTAAATTGGAATTAGAATTGAAATCATATAAATTTTGTTGTGATTTAATAGGTAAAAATATGACTTTAGACAGAGTTTCAATAGCTGAATTAATTTTTAATAAACTAAAACAGGATTCAGCTAATCTAAAAGAACAATTTACAAAACATAATAATAACATAGCTCACTTATTTATAGACGACTTACTTCCCGAAAATTTAGTATTAAAAATTTACCGTGCATTTCCACAACAACAACAAACTGTTTTAAAAAAAAGTTTAAAGGAACACAAATATGTAGGAGTACAAATGAATCGTTATAATCCTTTATTAGAAGAGGTTATTTTTGCTTTTCAGCAACCTAAAATAATTAAGTTAATTGAAGAAATTTGTAGTTTAAACAATTTATTCCCTGACGAAAATTTATATGCGGGAGGAGTATCAATGATGCAAAAAGATAATTTTTTGAATCCGCATTTAGATAACTCTCACGATAAAGATCGGAATAGATGGCGATCTTTAAATCTTTTGTATTATGTAACCCCCGACTGGAATATTAAAAATGGAGGTAATTTGGAGCTTTGGCCGAATGGACCAAACAAAAAACCTTTAACAATACACGCAAAATGTAACCGATTAGTAATAATGGCTACTCACAACAACTCTTGGCATTCGGTAAGTAAAGTAACAGCTAATAAAACGCGCTGTTGTGTATCGAATTATTATTTTAGTAACACTGCTGTTTTTGAAAATTCAAAATTTCATGTAACAACTTTTAGAGGAAGACCGAACCAAAAAATTAGAAATATTTACTTAAAAATAGACTCTTTTACTAGAATGCAAATTCGTAAAATTTTTAAAACTGGAATAATAGAAAACCCTCATAGATACTTAAAGAAATAATATCATGAAATCAAAAATATACTTAAATTTCCTTTTTATTTTTACTTTTATTTATTTTTTATTGACCATTATTGGGTTTTTATATTCTCCAAAAAAAGAATTTTTTCCTTTTTTTCGTTGGGATTTATATAAAAGTGTTCCTCAAGAAATAATAAAATATGATATTCTTTTTGGTAAAAAACAGAATTCTTTTTTTAATTTAAACCAACAAATTCACCAAAAACAAAAAGTATTTATGTTGAACTCTTTAGGGAATTGTGAATCCATTAAATGCAAAAAAAAATATTCCAAAGTTATTTCAAAATTTATAAAAACAGATATATGCGCTGTTTTTGTATCAATAAATAGCTCAAAAAAAATAGACACTTTAGGGTATATCTATAATAGTAGTTTCAACTTAAAAAGCTGTAATAATGAATCTAGAAACAATTAAAAGTCATTGGTTTTGGAAATACAATATTGGAAAAAATAAAATTTTTGATAAAACAGAAGCTATTAATTCTAATATCTTAATTTGTGCTAAAGTATTCTATACTATTTTATATACTGTAGTAATAAGTAATATTTACAATATAGAAACTTTCATAACAACCCCTATGACCCATCCTGAATGGGCTGTTTTTTGGACACAAATACTTCCTGATTTTCCTTGGCAAATAATATTTATTGTTGTTTGTTTTTTTTCAAACACAATAACCCTTTTTAATACACATCAAAGAAAATATAGAATTATTAATTTTATAGCTTTTTTCTTTCTTTTTAGTGCTCTTAACTCTTATCCTAAAATCAATCATAATTTACATACTGCACTCATTCCTTTATTTTTTCTTTGCTTTATCGATTTTAAATCACATAAAGCTTTAAATAACACTTTAATTTATGCCTCTGCAATTGGAAGCTTACTTATAACTTATTCTCTTTCTGGATTATGGAAAATACTCGCTGCTATTAAACACTTATTCAAAGGAGATAAAGGGAGTTTTGATATGAATGCAATGACAAGGTATATTGAGTATAATTACACTTATTTTGAACCTAATTTAATTGCAAAATGGTTTATTGAACATGAATTATTAGGCTTTATATTATTGTGGGTAGGAATTCTATTAGAATTTTTTTCTGTCATAGTTTTTTTCTTTCCAAAATTTCATAAAATATGGGGTATTGGCTTAATCCTTATGCATATTGGAATTGCAAATGTATTAGATGTTCATTTTGGTTACGTATGCGTAAGTATTGTTCCTTTATTAGTATTATCTCCTTTTAATGATGACTTTTTAAAAACCAAAACAACTTAAATTATATTTATGCACATTCCTCAAAACCTTCAAATTAAAAGCTTTGCCGAATACAAACAATGGTACAAACAAAGTGTAGAAAATCCTGAAAAATTCTGGGACGAAATTGCAAACCAGTTTCTTTGGAAAAAGAAATGGAACAAAACTTTAGAGTATGACTTTAACACCCCCAAAGTAAGTTGGTTTAAAGGAGGTAAACTTAATATTACTGAAAATTGTTTAGATAGGCATTTAGAAAAATTAGGTAATAAAACAGCTATTATTTGGGAACCTAACGACCCTGACGAAGAAACTCGTCACATTACTTACCTACAACTATATGTAAAAGTTTCTCATTTTGCAAATGTGCTTAAAAACAACGGCATTAAAAAAGGAGATCGCGTATGCTTGTACATGCCAATGATACCGGAACTTGCTATTGCAATGTTAGCTTGTGCAAGAGTTGGTGCTGTTCATTCTATTGTTTTTGCGGGCTTTTCTAGTACAGCTATTGCTAGCAGAATTAACGATTCGGAATGTAAAATGTTAATTACCGCTAACGAGGTTTATCGAGGAAATAAAAGGGTAAACTTAAAAGAAATGTGCGATGAGGCCCTAAAACAAACTCCAAGTATTGAAACCGTAATTGTTTATCGACGTACAGTGGAGCCAACTCCTATGAAACCCAATCGAGATAAATTTTGGTTCGACGAACTTCAAAAAGTATCTAAAGATTGTGCTGCCGAAGAAATGGATGCCGAAGACTTGCTATTTATTTTATATACCTCTGGGTCTACTGGAAAACCTAAAGGAATGGTTCATACTACCGGTGGATATATGGTAGGTAGTACTTTTACATTCCAAAATGTGTTTCAACCTAACGAAAATGATATTTATTGGTGTACTGCCGACATTGGTTGGATTACAGGTCACTCCTATATTATTTATGGTCCTTTATGTGCCGGTGCTACCACTGTGATGTTCGAAGGAATCCCTAGCTACCCCGATTACGGAAGATTTTGGGAAATTTGTGACAAGCTAAATGTAACCCATTTTTATACCGCTCCTACAGCGATAAGGGCACTTGCTAAGCACTCCTTAGATTATGTGAAAAAACACAATTTACAATCATTAAAAATTTTAGGAAGTGTTGGCGAACCTATAAATGAAGAAGCCTGGCACTGGTATAACGATCATATTGGTAATGGAAACTGCCCTATCGTAGATACATGGTGGCAAACAGAAACTGGAGCTATTATGATATCGCCTTTGGCGGGTATTACTCCTACTCGACCTACTTTTGCAACCTTACCTTTACCCGGAGTTCAACTGGCTTTAATGGACGAAAATGGTATTGAAATTGAACAAAAACCTATTCAAGCAGAGGGTAGATTAGCTATAAAATTCCCTTGGCCATCAATGGCTCGAAGTGTTTATAATGATCACGAGCGTTATAAAAACGTTTATTTTTCTCAGTTTAAAGGCAAGTACTTTACTGGAGATGGTGTCTATAGAGATGCCACAGGAAATTATCGTATTACAGGGCGGGTAGATGATGTTGTTATTGTATCTGGTCATAATTTAGGTACAGCACCGATTGAAAATGCTATTAACGAGCATGAATTTGTTGCTGAATCTGCTATTGTAGGTTTTCCTCATGAAGTTAAAGGAACGGCTTTATGTGCTTATATTACCTTACATGAAGGGCATAATGAATCTGATAAATTAACTAGCGAAATAAAAAAACTAGTAGCCGATACTATTGGACCAATTGCGAAACCTGATAAAATTATTTTTGTTGGTGGACTTCCGAAAACGCGTAGCGGTAAAATTATGCGCCGTATTCTAAGGAAAATAGCTTCTAACGAAACGGATGCTTTAGGAGATATTTCAACGCTTTTAAATCCCGATGTGGTTGATGAAATTATTGTTGCTTTTGGTAAATAGAGCTTACAAAAACAAAACGCAAAAGAGCCTAATTCACATACTAAATTAGCTCTTTTATATTGGCAGATTCATTAAATAGCCTGGTTTTGTAGAATAACTAAAAAAATCCAAGATTATCGATCTTCGAGTCTTGGATTTTATGTTTTAAGCTTACTATTATGTTTTTTTAAGATACTTCCCGTAAAATGTGTAAGTTCAAAATAATATGGAGATTTTATTTTTTCTATCAATATTTTAACAAACTAATTTTTTGCTTATTAAAGAATTCTATTTTTAGGTCGAAACTTACTTTAATAAAAAAATATATTGAATATCCGTAATTACCCATATTAGTTTAAAAAGTCTTATTTTAGAGAAAAAATTTCTTATGAATATCTTCAG
>CANNCQ010000031.1 GCA_947503135.1 uncultured Aquimarina sp.
GCTAAACGGAACTTACTGGGTAATTTTCATAAGGTTAAAAGAAAATACCTCCAATTATACCTAAACGAGTTTGTTTATAAACTCAACAGAAGGTATTTTGAAGAAAAACTCTTCGATAGGCTTGTAATTGCTAGTATTACAGGTTTATGAGCAAAAACGGATATTCAATAAATATTTTAAAAAAAAGTCTAATTAATAGCTGTCTCTAAATTGATATTAATCAGATGGAGTTTTTTTTGTTTCTATGTGAAATAAAATTTGCAGCAATAAAGTTTGAAAAGCTATTAGAAAGCCCTAATCTTCTTTTTTAAACATAAAAATACCATTACTATCTAAGCCTGTTAATTTTTTAATAGAAGAGTAGATGTACCAAATAATTCCAATCATTATGAGCATCGAAGGAATAACAATTATAGGATAGCTATACAAAGTCATTTGACCTAATTCGTCATTAAAGGCTTCTGTTCCTGTAGGGCTTTTTATAAAGTATTTAGCAAGTACAAAATTTAAAAATGCGGAAAGCATAAACGATAAAAACAGAAAAAAAGAAGCTTTTTTAATATTACTTTTTAGAGTAGCTTGTTTGGTTGTATCTAACTGTGCATTGATGGTTTCTTTATCGAAAACATCGTCGTGATATAAAAATTTTGGAGCAATAGGATAGGAGGTAAAGTTCGAAAAATAAATAACACAACCAATTATAAATGGAATTGCTGCTTCCTTTATCGCTATTAAGTCGGTAGATAGTTTAAGTACGCCCACAATACCCGAAAGTAAAATACTTACAAAGCCCAGTACTGCAATAAAGTTTTTTTCTTTATTAATTATTAAATCATACAATCCATATAGTAAAGGGAGTGCTAATGCTATAATTAATACTTGTACGGAACTTACTTCAATTCCAAGCTTGGTAGCCCATTTTGCTCCTTTCATTAATACAATTGCAGGAATAACAATGTTGATAATTAGATTGTTTAATCCATTATCTTTTTTTTTAGTTGTATGCTCTTTCATTTGCTAATTTATTCTTCGTCAAAAATAATACTTTCGTAGGCTCCTATGTCCGATGGATTTACTCTTTCTGTTCCAATAATATCTTTGCCAGCGATAAAAAGGGCAGTGCTATTGGCAGGAGAGTCAGAATTAATTTGTAGATCATTTAAACGGGTATTCCTAAAACTAGGGTTTTCGTTAAATATACAGTCTTGAAATACTGTACTATCGTTGGGGTTTAATTGAGAGTTGTTGGTGGTAGTTAAATCAATCAAACAATTAGTAAAGGTTAAGTCAAAATTCCCTCGGTCGGAATTGATAACGGTAATTTCATCTCTTTTACTACCTGATATAATGCTATTTGTAAAGTTAGCAGTTAAGTTTGTAGATACTACATTACTACTTTCAACTACCGAATTGTTTAAAACAATAGCGTTTTGAGAAACACCACCAAAGCTAAAAGTGCTCGACAATGTAGCGTGTGTAAAGTTATATGTTCCTCCTTCTTCAATATTAATAGCTGCAAGTCCGCTTTGATTTATTACTAAATTGCTAGCATTTATGAAAGTAGCTCTAGCTTGTATACCCACTGTTTGTGAGTTGTATATTTGAACATTATTTAACGATACATTTGCTGATGTTTCGTTGCCATTACCTTGTGCTAAAATACCTGTGGTAGCATTTTTAATAATAGTGTTTTGTATGTTTGCTGTAGCACCTTGTCGTATCCATATAAAATTCCATTGCCCGGGTAAACGATCAAAATCTTCATCAATTTGATTCCCTTCTATAATAACTTCATTTAATAAAGGATTATCTACAGGGCTTTCTTCTCCTAAAATATTTAGCGTAGCGCCATCTTCAATAATTAAACTAGAGTCCCTATTAAAAAATAAACGAGAGCCACTGCCTATAGTTAACGTTTTTCCAGAAGGTACTACAGCATTACCAAATATTACACGTGCTCTAGCTCTAGTAATCTCTAATTCATTATCAGTTAAATCATAACCTCTAATTACTATAAATTCACCGTTTTGGTCACGTTGCTCCGTTATGAAACTTCTTGGCGGTTCAGGGTTTTCAGTAAAAGAAAACTCAGCATTAATTACTTGTGTCGAAAGTCGTACTTGTTTTATATCGGTTGCAGTTCTAAAAAGAATTTCATCCAAATAGTTTTGTTGTGCATCAATTTCATCTACCAAAGGATCGATAGTTGCTTCTATAAAAACAAAAATACTATCGTTAGCTAATATTTCAACATCAGTAAATATTTTACCAGATTCGGGAGTTACTTCCGAAACATTATTTGGTAATCCGTCAACATTTAATTGATATCGAGAGTCTACACCTCTTCTTAGTTGTACACTAGGAATATTAATGTCATTGTCAGAATTATTAAAAACAGTAAGTACACGAGTACTTGATCTTGTATTATTAAATACTGTATCTAAAAAAATAGTGTCTTGCGAAAATGATATTTGACCAGATTGAGCAGGTTCAAAATCAAAATCTTTTCGGCAAGAATTTAAACATATTGCTAAAAATAGAGGGATATAGTAATATAAATGATTTTTCAACAGGATAAGATTTTTAGTAAAAATAAGATTTTTTAATGAAGCTTTATTTTAAAATCAAAACTATCATAAAAATTACGTACTACTACGTAATTTTTATGCGTATGCACAGACTGAAATATAAAACATTTGTACATTTGTATAGAAAATTCACTTTAATTAAAACAAAATTATGAGCTCATTTGATGTAGCTATTATTGGTTCAGGACCAGGAGGTTATGTAACAGCAATTCGTTGTGCACAGTTAGGAATGAAAACTGCAATTATTGAAAAGTACAACACTCTTGGAGGTACTTGTTTAAATGTAGGCTGTATTCCTAGTAAAGCTTTGTTAGATTCTTCACATCATTATGAGCACGCAACCAAGCATTTTGAAGGGCATGGTATTGAAATATCTGGAGATATTAAAGCCAATCTAGAAAAAATGATTGCTCGTAAACAAACAGTGGTTGACCAAACCTGTTCGGGAGTTGAATTTTTAATGAAAAAAAATAAAATTGAAGTATTTAAGGGGGTAGGAAGTTTTAAAGATGCTACTCACATCATTATTACGGATAGTGAAGGTGAAACTTCCGAAATTGAAGCCAAAAATACGGTAATCGCTACAGGGTCTAAGCCTTCTCAGTTATCCTTTGCGGCTACAGATAAAGAACGTATTATTACTTCTACCGAGGCATTAAAGTTAAAAGAAATACCTAAGCATTTAGTAATTATCGGAGGTGGTGTTATTGGTTTGGAATTAGGTCAAGTTTACCGCAGACTAGGAGCTGAGGTTTCTGTGGTGGAATATGCGGATCGTATTATACCTAACATGGATGCTGCTTTATCTAAAGAACTTACAAAGTCTTTGAAAAAACAAGGAATTAAATTTTATCTGAAACATTGTGTTAAAAGTGTTGAAAATAAAGGAACCGAAGTGTTTTTAACAGCTACAGATAAAAAAGAAAAAGAAGTAACATTTACTGGAGACTATTGTTTAGTTTCTGTAGGAAGAAGCCCTTATACCGAAGGTTTAAATTTAGAAGGAATAGGAGTTAAAACTACAGAAAAAGGTCAAGTAGAAACGAATGCTCATTTACAAACGAGTGTTTCTAATATTTATGCTATTGGTGATGTGGTTAAGGGAGCAATGTTAGCGCACAAGGCGGAAGAAGAAGGAACAATGGTTGCCGAATTACTTGCAGGGCAAAAACCACATATTGATTACAATTTAATACCTGGAGTAGTTTACACATGGCCAGAAGTTGCTGCAGTTGGGAAAACAGAAGAAGAAATTAAAGAATCAGGTATTGATTATAAAGTTGGTCAGTTTCCTTTTAGAGCATTAGGAAGAGCTAGAGCAAGTAATGATTTAGACGGTTTTGTTAAAATTATAGCCGATAAAAAAACAGATGAAGTTTTAGGAGTTCATATGATAGGTGCACGTTGTGCCGATTTAATTGCTGAAGCTGTTACAGCTATGGAGTTTAGAGCAAGTGCCGAAGATATATCGAGAATGAGCCATGCACACCCTACGTTTACAGAAGCGATTAAAGAAGCTGCCTTAGCAGCTACTGATGATAGAGCGTTACACGTATAAACGATAATTAGCAGCATAAAACTTCCTAATTTGCATTAAAATTAGGAAGTTTTTTTATGGAATTAATTCTGTGATTTTTTTAACTATTTTAGTATACATACAAATTAAACGTATGAGAAATTTACTGCTTTATCTTTTCATTGGGTTATGGACATGCACAATACATAGTAATTCTACAAGCACACCCCAACGACAAAAAGAACTACTAGCATACGTAAAAAAAGCTCCGAAGTCTTCAAATTTAGATTTAATAACCAGATATTTAAGTCATGAACCTAAAAATGAAATGGAAATAGCGGAGACTATTTTTCTATGGCTTTCACAAAATATTGTTTACGATGTCGCTAATTTTCAAAAAGGCAAGTTTTTAAAGCAAGATCCCATTACTACTTTAAAAAATAAAAAAGCTGTTTGTGGAGGTTTTTCTAATCTATACAAAGCAATGGCAGATAAAATGAATTTATCGGCACGTGTTGTAAGCGGTTATTCAAAAGGGTACGGTTATTATTTAGGAAAGAAGTTTACAAACACAGATCATGCGTGGAATATTGTAACCATCAATGGAAAAGAAATTTTGATAGATGCTACCTGGGGTTCTGGTTCAGCCAGAAAAAAATGGGGTAAGCTAAATTATATAAAGCAAATTAATTATTATTGGTTTCACACTAAACCTAGCGAATTTGTGTTTAGTCATTTGCCAGAAGAAAATAAAGCACATAGTCAGTTATTAGAAAAACCTATTTCCTTAAACGAATATGAAAAACTACCGCGTATAAGAAGTAGTTTTTTTAAGAATAGAATAGCTAATTCAGATAAGATATTAATGGAATTTAGAGAGGGTGTAACACATAATTTGCCTATTATTTACGATATAGATATTGAATTTGCTGTAATAAAAGCACCGTTAGAAATGAATGAAAAGGAGCAAGAATTATATCAATTTTATACATTGAAAGGAAAAAAATTGGCTATCATTCACGATAAGGAATTTCTGCATTTTTTTGATAAAGGAGCCAATAACTATTTCAGATTTATTTTTGCACCAAGTAAAAAAGGAAAATATACTATAGGTGTGCTGTACGATCAGCCTAAAGGAAAAAAACAAAGTTATATTGGTGTAATGCAATACGAAGTGTTGTAATACTATTTCTAGCTTTAATTTATTTTAATCTTACCATAATTGCTACCAAAAGTAATTACATAATTATTCTTATTTCCAAATTCAAAATAAGGAATTAGAATTCACCGTTAATATTTATTTTTTCGCCATCTATTATTATTGCAAAAACCAACCTTTAGGTTAGTATCAATAAGGGTTTAAGCGCTTGTTTATAGTGTTTTGAGTAGATATATTAGCTAAAATATAGCGAATATAACGAGTACAATCACATTAAAATTACTAACTAAAAAAAGAATATTCATGAATATCTTGACTCTATACAGTCTGTTTATGGGATCATTTTTTTTGCTGTTCAGTGAGGTGTGTAACGCTCAAAAACCAATAAAAATGAAAACGGAAGAAAATATAAACTATTCATGCAATATAAATACAGGCGATTGTTCCGAAAAGCATAATTTTGAAGCAGATGTTAAATTAAAAGAAACACCTGTTTTAAAATCAAAATTAAAGATTAGATATTATTACGATGCTTTGTGCGGATGGTGTTATGGATTTAGTCCGGTAATTAAACAGTTAAAAAACACCTATAAAAATCAAATAGATATTGATGTAATAAGCGGTGGTTTATTTTTAGGAAATAGGGCAGGTCTTGTAAATGATGTAGCACCACATATAAAAGCAGGGGCCTACAAAAGCGTAGAGTTAATGACAGGTGTTAAGTTTGGAGCACCCTTTTTGGAAGATGTTTTTGGAGCTGGTAAAATGGAATTAAACTCCTTACCACCAACTATAGCACTGTGTATCGTTAGAGAAAAATATCCTGAAAAAGAGTTAGCATTTGCAGCAACATTGTTAAAAGCTGTTTATTTTGATGGAATAAACCCTGTAGATTTTAATGCATATTTAATTTATGCATCCGAATACGGGATTGATTCAGAAGAGTTTCTTACCAAAATGAATAATCCGTTATATAAGCAAATGGCAATTAATGAGTTTAACACTTTCAGAAAAAGTAAGTATAGCGGTATGCCTTCATTAGCAGTATTTAAAAATGATATTGAAATACCAATATCAAAAGGATATATAGGTTACGATGACCTTAAAGTAAAATTAGATCAATTTATTGATTAACAATAATAACAAGAGGCTAGCACTAAATTTTTAGGGGGCTTTAAATTAGTGTTAGCTACACCTTGTGTTTGCTATTTATATATGTAGTGTATTTTAGAATTTTTCGAGAAAAAATAACTTCCTCTTGCCAATAAAGAATCCGTATACCATTAAAAACATTTATTTTTGTAAAAAATAATAAGAATGGATTTACAGAATATTCCCAACATAAAAAATGCGGATGCAAACAATTTTTTTCTTTTAGCAGGCCCTTGTGCTATCGAAGGAGAAGAAATGGCATTACGAATTGCAGAAAAAGTAGTTAAGATTACTTTCGACTTAAAAATTCCTTTCGTATTTAAAGGGTCATTTAAAAAAGCAAACAGGAGTAGAGTAGATAGTTTTACGGGTATTGGGGATGAAAAAGCATTAAAAATACTACGTAAAGTTTCCGAAACCTTCGATGTGCCTACAGTTACTGATATTCATACTAATGAGGATGCTGAGCGAGCTGCTCAATATGTAGATGTTTTGCAAATTCCAGCATTTTTAGTGCGTCAAACCGACTTAGTAGTTGCGGCAGCACAAACAGGAAAAACAGTAAATCTTAAAAAAGGACAGTTTATGAGTCCCGAAGCCATGCAACATGCAATTAGAAAAGTTCACGATAGTGGAAATCAAAATGCAATGATTACTGACCGAGGTACTATGTTTGGATATCAAGATATGGTGGTAGATTTTAGAGGTATTCCAACAATGAAACAATACGGAACTACAGTACTAGATGTAACTCACTCTTTGCAACAACCCAACCAATCTAGTGGAGTTACTGGTGGGAGACCAGACATGATTGAAACTATAGCTAGAGCTGGTATTGTTACAGGGGTAGATGGCTTGTTTATAGAAACACATTTTGACCCGGCTAATGCTAAAAGTGACGGCGCCAATATGTTGAATTTAGACTATTTGGAGAAATTATTGGGTAATTTAGTTGCTATTCGTAAAACAGTTAATAAATTAAATTAAGTTTTAATTCTAGTTTTTATATAATAAGCCTTTTAAGAATTTTAATTTTTAAAAGGCTTTTTTGTAGACATATTCAGCAAGTAGCCTAGTTTTAAAGAATAGCTAATAAAAATCCAAGATTTTGAGTTTTGGATTTTCTATTAAGGGCTTACTGTTATATTTTTTTAGAGTTCTCAGTACAGTCAAGACATAGGTACTCCATGTTTTATTTTAAAATTAAAGGATTTAGGCTGCTTGTTTTTATGCTATACCCATCCTTTTCCTGTCACCAAGGCATTAGCAGTATGGATTCCGATGAAGATCCTGAGTTTTTCGGCGAGTTTTGTTTTTGCTCGCATTTTTTTGAGATAGTAGTGTTCTTTTCCAAAATTTCCTTCTAATCGGGTAGCTTTTTCTTTAGTAATGAGTTTTAATTGCTGTTGATCTTTATAATTGTTTGGACGCTTTCCTTTTGGCTTAAAGTCTAATTTGATCTTGTGTTTAGTAATAAATTTTATATTCTTATAGGTGGCATAAATAGCATCTATCTTTAATAATAAGCATAGTGCTTTAAAAGCATTAGTCCTATGCGATTTTTGGGACTAAAAATTATTTTAGAATCCTTATATTTTTCTTTAATTCCAAAACTTTCAGCTAAAGAATCCCAAGGAATGGATTGATAAATTTTACCAAGGTTACCCTCTAGAAAACGAGTATAAAAAGTCTCTGTATTTTCTGTAGTAGATAAAAATGAAAATTCATGCTGAAAAGTCACTAATTCTTCGTAATTATTATAATTAACGTAAAATGTAAACCCCGTTTTTAGCTCAGAACAGCTGTTTTCGGGATTTTTATTTACTATAATTTAAGAAAAAAATAACCCCTCGAGTTTACAAGGGGTTGGAATATTCTGAATGTGCATAAAAAGCCTAACAATATTAACGGTCTAATATCGCTAACTTTTTTAATTTAATATAGAATTATTTTTTGAGCAGAGTGTTAAATTATTACTTCAACATTTCACGTGCTATTACCAGGCGTTGTATTTCAGAAGTACCTTCACCTATAGTACAAAGCTTAGAATCTCTATAAAATTTTTCTACAGGGTAGTCTTTGATGTATCCATAACCCCCGTGAATTTGTACAGCATCATTTGCTATTTCTACACAAATTTCACTAGCGTATAATTTAGATATAGCACCAATTTGAGTCATTTTTTGACCTTTATTTTTCATTGAACCAGCTTTGTGTAGCATTAACTCCGCGGCTTCAATTTTAACAGCCATATCAGCAAGTTTAAAGCTTATAGCTTGGAATTTACTAATAGCTTTTCCAAACTGCTCTCTTTCCTTAGAATATTTAAGAGAAGCTTTCATGGCTCCTTTTGCAATACCTAAAGACAATGCTCCAATAGAAATACGACCACCATCTAAAATTTTCATTGATTGTATAAAACCTTCTCCAACATTACCTAAAATATTTTCAGCAGGGATTCGGCAATTATCAAAAATCATTTCTGCAGTTTCACTAGCACGCATTCCTAGTTTATTCTCTTTTTTTCCGGCAGAAAAACCAGGAGTACCTCTTTCAACAACAAAGGCTGTCATTCCATGGGAGTCCCCTTTTTCACCAGTGCGAACAATAACTACAGCAATATCACCCGATTTACCATGGGTTATAAAATTTTTGGCACCATTTAAAATATAATCATTTCCATCTTTTACAGCAGTAGTATTCATTCCACCAGCATCACTACCAGTATTGTGTTCTGTTAGTCCCCATGCGCCAATATGTTCAGCAGCAGTTAACTTAGGTAACCATTTTTTTCGTTGTTCTTCATTACCAAATTCATAAATATGATTAGTACAAAGTGAATTATGAGCAGCTATAGATAACCCGATAGAAGGATCTACTTTAGAAATTTCGTCAACAATAGCAATATATTCATGATAGCCTAAACCAGAGCCTCCATAAGCCTCGGGTATTAAAACCCCCATAAAACCCAATTCTCCTGCTTTTTTTAAAATATCTACAGGAAAAGTTTGAGCTTCATCCCATTCCATTACATATGGTTTAATATATTGTAGGGCAAAATTTTTTGCAGCTTCGGCAACCATTTGTTGCGTTTCGGAAAATTCAAAATTCATAGAATCGGATTACAAGAGTAACTAATTTCGATTCAAATATAGGGGTTATCTATTAATTTTACAGGTTGAAAAACAGCCAAAGTTTCTTAAAAAATAAATCCTTTTAAAGGATAAAAAAAATATAGCTTTTGATACTTGAAATTAGTGCGATATTACTTTTGTAGTTAGCTATTTAATATAACAGTACTTCTTTATACGCTCAGTTTGATAGGGAAGTATGCTGTATACTTTTTCAATTTCTTCCATTTTTTTATAGCCTTTTAAAAGCTTTCTAAATTTTACAATCCGAGCTGCTATAAATTGGGGTAATTTTAAATCTTTTTCCAATTGTATAGCTGTAACTGTATTTAAATCAAATTTTTTAGAAGAATGGAATTTAATTTTATTTTTTTTGAGACTCTTTTCTTTAGTTTTTTTTCTTTTTTTAGGAAATTGAAGTTTATTTTCTATTGCTTTAAATTGAGTGTCGCTAATTGTTGTAATTTCCTTAAACTGTTTTGAGCTATATATTAGTTTTCCTGAATCAATATAAGTAAGTAAGCGATCAATTTGATCGGTATGTAAACCTAGCTTGTAGCCTATGTAGTCGTTAATGGAATTGACATAAAATTTCTTAGAATTTTGTTTTCTTTTTTCTTCAAAAACTAATTTCTGTTTATCGAGTTCTAATTGAATTTCAGAATTTATAGTAAATTGACTGGAGATGGAGGGAAGTACTTTTGAAATGTATAACAAAGCAAGACTTACAACAATCAAAAATGACAATTGTATAATTCCATTTTTTTGTTGGTTGCTGATTTTCAATTAATTAATTTTAATGTAAATATATTAAATAATTGATATATAGTTATTTGGATGTTTTTATTAGCTATTCTTCAAAACTAGGCTATTTACTGAATGTGCCTAAATAATGTGAAATGTAAAACCCGTTTTTAGCTCAGAATAGCTGTATTTATTTGTTATAGTTTACGAAAAAAACCTCGTATTTACAAGTTGTTTCTATATCCTGAATGTGTCTTTGTAAACTCTTAAAAATATAGTGAAATTGGTAAGTACAATTAGGCTTAGTGTAAACTAAGAATGAAATTCATCAAACAATACGCTTAATTACTCTAAGTTTATGTGTGTGCTTTCTTAATTCAGCATTAAAAATTCCAGTGTGGTCAATTCTATCAACTCTTACTTTTCCACTGGCGTGAATAATATAATTATCTTTCATCATAATACCAACATGCGTAATTTTTCCCTCGTTATTATCAAAAAAGGCTAAATCTCCAGGTTCGCTTTCTTCAATAAAACTTAGTGGTTCACCTTGTTTAGCTTGTAAATACGCATCTCTTTTTAAAATATGTCCATTTAATAAATATACCATTTGCGTAAATCCACTACAATCTATGCCGAAAGGCGTTTTTCCTCCCCATTGGTAAGGCGTATTTAAATATAAAAGTGCGGTTTCAATTAATTTAGCTTTAGGCTCTACTGCGCCACAAAATTCACCATCAAAACTATGATTTAATATCGATAACGCATTTAAATTGGCTCCCATACAAATAGGAAGTAACTGATTGTTATTAGTATTTAGAAAATCAACCAAATTTAAAACCAATTTAGGTTTCAGTTTATGAAGGCTATCATATTCTTCTTCATTACATAGTTGAAACTGTTTATTGTCAATCCAACCTTCGTATTTATCAATACCTAAGCGTATACGACTCCATTTTTTTCGATATTCTAATACTTTAAAATGCTCGCCATAAAGTACTTGCGATATTTGTTCAGCAGTATCAGTAGCTTCAGCCCTAAGCGGTACGATACTTAAAAAAGATATTCCGTATTGCATAAAATAATTACCCCTTAAAATTAGGATTTTCAACCACTATTGCAGAGGCGCCACCTCCACCATTACAAATACCAGCTACTCCAAATTTTTTATTCTCGTTATGTAGTGCACTAATTAGTGTATTTAAAATACGTGCTCCCGAGCAACCTAATGGATGGCCTAAAGCAACAGCGCCACCATAAATATTTAGTTTGTTATCAGGAATGTTAAGTATTTTTTGATTGGCTAAACCAACGCAAGAAAAAGCTTCGTTAAGTTCAAATAAATCAATATTGTTAGTATTTAAACCTGCTTTTTTTAATGCTTTAGGTATCGCTATTGATGGGGCAGTGGTGAACCATTCAGGCTCCTGTGCAGCATCGGCATAACTTTTAATAACAGCCAAAGGCTTTAAATTTAATTTTTTAGCCTGTTCTTCACTCATTAAAATTAATGCCGAAGCACCATCATTTAATGTTGAAGCATTTGCGGCAGTAACAGTACCGTCTTTTGAAAATGCTGGACGTAGTTTAGGTATTTTATCAAAATTAACTGCGGTAAACTCTTCATCTGTATCTATTACTATGTCATCTCCTTTTCGTTGGGGGACATTAACAGTTATCACTTCATTTTTAAATTTATGTCCATTCCAAGCTTTAGCTGCTTTTTTGTATGAGTTGATAGCAAACTCATCTTGCTGTTCACGTGATAATTTGTATTCAGAAGCACAAAGGTCTGCAAATTCACCCATTATTTTCTGATGAAAAGGATCTTGCAGTCCATCTTTAATTAGCGCATCCGTAGCAATTGTATTTCCAAATTTGGAAGCCTGTCTTAAATAGTTATAATGGGGTGCCAGACTCATGTTTTCCATACCACCCGCAACTACAATTTCAGCATTTCCAGTAGCTATAGTTTGTGCCGCTAACATAACTGATTTTAAACCACTTGAACACACTTTGTTAACTGTGGTACAAGGAACTGTATTAGGAATCCCTGCATTTATAGCTGCTTGGCGCGCAGGCGCTTGACCGCAATTTGCTTGAACTACATGTCCCATAAAAACTTCATCAACTTTTTCAGGGGGAAGATTAATTTTAAGTAATGCACCTTTAATAGCAGTACTACCAAGTACAGTAGCGGGTACACTAGATAGTTTTCCCATAAAACTTCCTAAAGGAGTTCTTACTGAAGAAACAATTACAATGTTTTTTGAATTATTCATTATTGCGAATTTATGCTTTTTAAGATACAAATTATAGTTATATACCGAAGCTTATTAAGAATCTTGTGTTAATATTCTACACTTCATTTGTATTTAGTACATTTGATAAAGTACCTTTTTTTATGACTAAAATTAACATCTGGTTAAAGATAAATAAATTTACTATTTACAAGCTTTTAGTTTTTATACTTACTTCGGTATGTATTGTTTACATGCTTCCTAAAAAAGGTAAATTTAAATATAAGTATGGCAAAGGGAAACCATGGCAATATGAAAATTTATATGCTCCTTTTGATTTTGCTATTTTAAAGTCCGAGGAAGACTTAGCTACAGAAAAGCAACAAATTAAAGATAATAATATCCCAATTTTTGAATACGATAACACCATTTCAAACAAAGTATTTACGATAGCAGAAGCTAGATTCAAAAATATTTTTGATACCATAGTAGATAAAGATAAAAAAATAGCGCTTTACAATACGATACAATCTACTTTGAATGATATTTACAACAAAGGCTTATATAATAAAACAAATTTATACGAACAAAATAAACTTATATACCTTCAAAAAGAAAATACTGTAGTTGAGAAATCTTATGGAAATATCTATAAAAAAGATGATGTAACTGGAGTGATTCAAAAATATATTAAAAGTGGAGATAGTCTTTATCAAAATAAACTAACAGCTTTATTATTTGATGTGGTTGAGCCCAATGTGAGTCTTAACGAAGAGTTAACAGAAAAAGCATTAAATCAAGAACTATCAAAGGTACTAACAACGCGCGGAAGTGTTAAAAAAGACGCTCGAATTATTGCTAAAGGTGAAGAGGTTGATTTGCGAACTTTTCAAATACTAAAATCGTTACAAAATGAATTTGAAGCTAAGATATGGAGTGAAAACAATCAAACTTGGATTGTATTTGGGTATACAACCTTAGTATCGTTAGCTATTTTAATGCTTTTTCTGTTTGTACAACAGTATCGAAACGAAGTGTTTGAAAGTGTAAAAACTATAATTTTTATTGTTTTTAATATTTTACTAATGGTTTTTTTAACCACCTCGGTGGTTAAGTACAATCCTAGCTATGTATATATGGTTCCTGTAGCTATTTTGCCCTTGGTAATTAAAGCATTTTCAGATTCGCGATTAGGGTTGTTTACTCATGTTATTACAATTCTAATTCTTAGTTTTATAGTACCTAATAGCGACGAATATATGTTTTTGCAAATTATTGCTGGTATCGTAGCTATTTTAACAAGTTCCGAGCTTTACAAACGTGCTAATTTATTTATATCAGTGGGTAAGATAACTGTGGTTTATATTATTTCTTACATCGCTTTTAATATTATTCAAGAAGGAGGGATTTCAAATATTGGAGATCCAATAGCCATATTTATTTTATGTGGACTTGTTACCTTAACTGTTCATCCATTAATTTACGGTTTTGAAAAAATATTTGGTCTAGTTTCCGATGTATCTTTATTAGAGTTGAGTGATACCAATTCTAAATTGTTAAAAAAGCTTTCTAACGAAGCTCCAGGGACCTTTTATCATTCATTAAATGTAGCTAATATTGCCGAGGCTTGTGCAAGCGCAATAGGAGCAAATACGATGTTAGTTAGGGTAGCTGCGTTGTATCATGATATAGGTAAAATGAAAAAGCCTGCTTTTTTTACGGAAAATCAAACCAACTCTGTAAATAGACATGAAGATTTAACCCCGGAAGAAAGTGCTAAGATTATAATAGACCATGTGAGTAACGGTGTAGAAATTGCCCGAAAAAATAACTTACCAGAGCGCGTTATTGATTTTATAAAAACGCACCACGGAACCAGTACGGTGTATTATTTTTATAAAAAAGCGCAAGAAGCTAATCCAGAAGTTTCAGAAGCTTTATTTAAGTACAAAGGCCCTACGCCTTACACTAAAGAAATGGCAATTTTAATGATGTCGGATAGTGTAGAAGCCGCCTCAAAAAGCTTGAAACAACCTACCGCAGAGTTAATAAATAATTTCGTAGAAAAAATTATAGACAAGCAAATGAGTGAGGGGCAATTTATAGAAGCTGATATTACTTTTAAAGAAATTCAGAAAATAAAACAAGTAATGAAGCAAAAACTAGGAAATATCTACCATTTGCGTGTGGAATATCCTAAATAAAAATTTTGTTTAAAAATAAAAACATTGGATGCCTAAGTGTTGCCAGTACTGAGAACTCTAAAAAAGCATAACAATAAGCCCTTAGTAGAAAATACAAAACTCGAAAATCGATAATCTTGGATTTTTTTTTAGCTATTCTGTAAAACTAGGCTATTTGCTGAATATGCCCATAAAGCAAAATATAAACTTTAAATGTTTTATGTTAAAGCGTATTGAAAAGTGTAAGCCGAAATGGGACTATTGCTATGGCACACAAACTAAAAAAGCTAACTCGCTTTTATAAAATTAGACAAATCTTCGCTGAAATTTAGAATCAATAATAAAATCTGAAAGTAGGCAAAATAAAAAGACCGCCTAAATTGCTTTTTAGACGGCCTCTTTTTCGTTAAAATAAAATTACTATTTATTCTCAATCCACTCCTTAGCATTAACAAATGCTTGTAACCAAGGAGTAACCTCGTCTTTTCTACCCTGAGGATAATTAGCCCAGTTCCACTGGAAAATAGAACGTTCAATATGAGGCATGGTAGCTAAATGACGACCATCTTTTGTGGCTAACATAGCCGTATTGTAGCTAGACCCATTAGGGTTAGCAGGGTAACCTTCGTAACCGTATTTGGCTACTATATGATATTGATTTTCTGCTTCAGGTAAATTAAATTTACCCTCTCCGTGGGAAATCCAAACGCCCAATTTTGTGCCTTCTAAATTAGAAAGCATTACCGAGTTGTTTTTCTGGATTTCTACAGAGGTAAAATTACTTTCGTGTTTGTTGGAATCGTTATGAAGCATGCTTGCTTTATCAGATAATTCTTTATCCATTAAACCAAGTTCTACCCACAACTGACATCCGTTACATATACCTATAGAAAGCGTATCGTCTCTTTTAAAGAAATTTTCTAAAGCAGTACGTGCCTTTTCGTTGTATTTGAAAGCACCAGCCCAACCTTTTGCGGAACCTAGTACATCGGAGTTAGAAAAACCTCCTACAGCTCCAATAAACTGAATATCCTCCAATGTTTCGCGACCCGATATTAAATCCGTCATGTGTACGTCTTTTACATCAAAACCAGCTAAATATAAAGAGTTAGCCATTTCACGCTCCGAGTTACTTCCCTTTTCGCGAATGATGGCTGCTTTAGGTTTGTTTTGAGTTGGTATAACTGGTTTTTTGCCATCAAAGTTTTTAGGAAAAACAAAATTAAGCGGCTGATTTTTGAAGTTATCAAAGCGTTCTTTAGCTTTAATTTCGCCACTTTGCTGTTTGTCTAGCAAATAGGAAGTTGTAAACCAAACATCTCTTAATTCAGAAACCGATAAGCTTAAGGCTTCGTTGTTGTTTTTAATATTTAGACGATCACTTTCGGTAACCGATCCAATTTTATTAAAAGCAATTTTAGCGTTATTCAATGTATGTTCTACAACTGCATCTTCTTTAGCTTGAAAAACCAAAGCAATATTTTCAGCAAACAGTACTTTATTCGTATCCGCTTCGTTAAGTGAGCTAAGGTCAATATTAGCACCCAAATCAACATCGGCGAAACACAATTCTAATAATGTAGTGATTAAACCTCCCGATCCGATATCGTGACCAGCAATAATTTGATCTTCTAAAATAAGTTTTTGTATAGTGTTGAAGGTTGCTGCAAAGTTAGCATCGTCTTTTACTGTTGGAGCTTGATTACCAATTTTATTTAGTATTTGTGCAAATGAAGAGCCACCAAGCTTAAAATCATCTTTAGAAACATTGATATAATAAATAGAGCCTCCATTTTTCTGAAGCACAGGCTCTACTACTTTATTAATTTCATTACAGTGTCCTGCTGCAGATATAATAACTGTACCAGGGGCAATAACATCCTTGTTAGGATATTTTTGTTTCATGGAAAGAGAATCTTTTCCTGTAGGAACATTGATTCCCAAATTGATAGCGAATTCCGAAACCGCTTCTACAGCAGTGTATAAACGCGCATCTTCTCCTTTGTTGTTACAAGGCCACATCCAGTTAGCAGAAAGTGAAACAGATTTTAAACCTTCACCCAAGGGCGCCCATACTAAATTAGTAAGAGATTCAGCAATCGCATTTTTACTTCCCGCAGCAGGATCTATTAATCCCGTTAGAGGTGAATGCCCTATAGAAGTTGCAATACCATTAGTACTAGTGTAATCTAATGCCATTACTCCAACATTATTAAGTGGTAATTGTAAAGGCCCAGCACACTGTTGCTTAGCTACTTTACCACCTACGCAACGGTCCACTTTATTGGTTAGCCAATCTTTACAAGCTACTGCTTCAAGTTGTAATACTTGCTTAATATATGCTTCTGTTTTACTGGCGTCGTAACTTAGGTCTTCATAATTGTAAGCTACAGTTTCATCGGTCATTATTGTTTTTGGAGAACTTCCAAACATATCCTCCAATGCCAAATCCATTGGCTTCTCGCCTGTAGTTGCCGATTCAAATGTAAAACGATCGTCACCAGTCACTTTACCTACGTTGTAAATAGGAGAGCGCTCACGCTCGGCAATTTCGGTAAGTGTTTCTAAATTTTTAGAATCAATCACTAGTCCCATACGCTCCTGAGATTCGTTACCAATAATTTCTTTGGCAGAAAGGGTAGGGTCGCCTACAGGTAATTTATCTAAGTCTATTTTCCCACCGGTTTCTTCCACCAATTCGGAAAGACAATTTAAATGTCCACCAGCTCCGTGATCGTGAATAGATACAATAGGATTAATGTCACTTTCCACCATACCACGAATAGCATTAGCGGCACGTTTTTGCATTTCAGGGTTGGAACGTTGAATGGCATTTAATTCAATACCAGAGTTGTTCCCACCAGTATCTGCAGAAGATACGGCAGCACCACCCATACCAATGCGGTAATTTTCACCACCAAGTATTACAATTTCGTCACCAGTGTTGGGTTCGTCTTTTAGGGCTTGTTCTTTTTTACCGTACCCAATACCACCAGCTTGCATAATTACTTTATCAAAACCAACCAAACGGGCATCTTCTTCGTGCTCAAAAGTAAGTACAGAACCTGTTATAAGTGGTTGTCCAAATTTGTTTCCAAAATCAGAAGCTCCGTTGGATGCTTTAATTAATATATCCATTGGAGTTTGGTACAACCATTGGCGTTCGGCTACTTTTTGTTCCCAAGGACGGTTTTCTTCTAAACGAGAGTAAGAGGTCATGTAAACCGCGGTACCTGCTAAAGGTAAGGAACCTTTACCACCCGCTAAACGATCTCTAATTTCTCCACCAGCACCTGTTGCTGCACCATTAAAAGGTTCTACGGTGGTTGGGAAGTTGTGCGTTTCTGCCTTTAAAGAAATCACACTATCAAATTCTTTTTCTTCGTAGTAATCTGGTTTATTTGCAGATTTAGGAGCAAATTGTGTAGCTTTTGGTCCTTCTATAAAAGCTACATTGTCTTTATATGCCGAAACAATAGTATTCGGATTTTCTTGTGAGGTTTTCTTTATTAATTTGAAAAGTGAAGTTTCTTTTTCTTCTCCGTCAATTATAAATGTGCCATTAAAAATTTTATGACGACAGTGTTCGGAGTTTACTTGCGAAAACCCAAAAACTTCAGAGTCGGTAAGTTTACGTCCAATTTTTGTAGCCACACCTTCCAGATATTCCACTTCCTCATCACTAAGAGATAATCCTTCTTTTATATTATATGCCGAAATATCTTCAATAGGAAGTACTGCTTCGGGCTGAACATTTATAGTAAATATATCTTGATTTAAACCATTAAATTGTTCAAAAAGCATAGGGTCAAAAAACGTATTGTCTTTTTCAGAAGCAGCAAATTCTTCAATCCTAATAATTCCCTTAATTGCCATGTTTTGAGTAATCTCCACAGCATTAGTACTCCATGGCGTAATCATGGCAGCTCGGGGACCAACAAAAAAAGCTTCAATACTTGTAGCTTCTATTTTAGGCACATCGCCAAATAGCCAAGATAATTTTTGAGTAGTAGACTCTGAGATTTCGCTTTTTGTTTGTACAGCGAATACTTTTTTACTTGGATTTCCAAAAAAGTGAATCATATTTCTAAAGAATTGAATTCTGATTAAAGGCGCAAATTTACAAAAACCAAATGATGATTTTAGATTTGTGAATTAGGATTTTTTTAAATGTTATTATAGAGTTGTTAACTTAAAAGAGAGCGCTTCAAATAAAAAAATACTATGCTAAATTGTAGTAAGGTGAAAATTTGAAAGCCAGTACGTTACTGAAAAAAAGCCTTTAGCATGCGTGGTTTTCCTCTGAAGTCCTTTTTCAGTTCAATGGAATGGAAATCCAATTGCTGTAACATTTCAGTAGTTTCCTCTGCTAAATACTCGTTAATTTCGTAATAAAGGGTGCATTTATTATGGCTGTTAGTGTAAGTATTTACAATAAGTTGAGCTATTTTTCTGTAAAAAATAAGTGGATCGTTGTCCGAAACAAACAAGGCCGAATCGGGTTCAAAATCCAACACATTGGCACTCATTTCTTTTTTTTCTAGCTCTCTAACGTAGGGGGGGTTAGAGATCACAATATCATAAACATCATCCAATTTATTTTGAACTAAAATGTCCTTTTTTATAAAATTAATGCTAGCATTATTAGATAAAGCATTTTGGCGGGCAATTTTTAAAGCTTTGGCAGAAAAATCAATTGCCGAAACAGTTGTTAAAGGTAAGTTTTTGGCAATAGAAATAGCAATACAGCCCGATCCAGTTCCTATATCTAAAATTTGTACAGATTTTCCGGTTGTGTCACGTACAACCCAATCTACTAACTCTTCAGTTTCAGGTCTGGGTATTAATGTGTGGGGAGTTACTGAAAATGTGTTTCCGTAAAAAAAAGTAGTGCCTATAACATACTGTATAGGCTCATGTTTCAATAACCTTTCTAAAGCATCTTCAAATTTTTTAAGTTGCTTTTGATCAAGTAAATAATTAAAGTTTAAAGAAATATCTACTCTGGAAAACCCCAAAAAAGCCTCACAAAGCAGGTAGAACAATTGCAATGTTTCTTCTTTTCCGTAAAGGGGAAGTAAATTTTCGGCAAACGTAGTTTTGAATTTTTGAAGTAGCAATTGTGTGGTGTTTTTGGCAAAAATACAATCTATCTCATGATTAAGACTTATTTTTGACTTCTATAAATAGATACCATATGAAATTTAGTTGGATACTGCTATTTTTTGGCTTGTTGCTGTTTGGTTGTAAATACCAAGAAAAACCTGAGTTTATAAGAGTTGATCGCATTGATTTGGGAAAAATTTCTGCCAATCAAATAGATTTTGAAGCAGATGCAGTATTTACAAATAGTAATGATATTGGGGGACGATTATATACTGAAAATATTGATATTTATGTAGATGAAGTATTGGTAGGGCACATAAAAACAAAAGAGTTTAATGTACCTGCTCGCGATACGTTTATGATTCCTTTACAGGGAAAAATAGCTACTGAAAAAATATTGAAAAAGAATGGTAAATCCATACTTAGCAACTTATTATCAATCGTAAGTTCTAAAAAAGTAAAAGTTCGTTTTGAAGGGGATATTTTGTTTAAAAAAGGACCATTTTCGTATACCTATAAAGTGAATCAAACCAACCAAATTGATATTAAATTATAGTTTTGAGTCATAAAAAATACATGCAGCGCTGCATTCAATTAGCTAAAAACGGCTTAGGTACCACGGGCTCAAACCCTGTGGTTGGTAGTGTTTTGGTGGTAGATGATGTTGTAATTGGCGAAGGATGGCATTACAAAGCGGGACAGCCACATGCCGAGGTAAATGCTATTGGTAGTGTAGCTAACAAGACTCTTTTAAAACAAGCTACCATTTACGTAAGCCTAGAGCCTTGTAGTCACTTTGGAAAAACACCTCCGTGTAGTAATTTAATTATCGAATCGGGAATAAAAAGAGTGGTTGTAGGTACTGTAGATCCTTTTTCCAAAGTTTCCGGAAAAGGAATTGAAAAGCTTAAAAAAGCCGGATGTGAAGTTGTAGTTGGAGTATTGGAAAAAGAGTGTCAACACCTTAATAAACGTTTTTTTACTTACCATACCCTAAAGCGTCCGTACATCTTTTTAAAGTGGGCACAAACAGCCGATGGTTTTATGGCTCCTACTTACCATGCAAAAGCGGATAGAGTTCCTGTTTGGATTTCTGATCAGTTTTCAAAGCAACGGGTGCACAAACAACGAGCACAATCCGACGCAATTATGGTAGGTACCCAAACAGTAGTAAAAGATAATCCGTCGCTTACCACTAGGTTGTGGTACGGAGCTAATCCACTTCGAGTAATTTTAGATTTAAATAACAGAATACCCCTAAGTAGTACAGTATTTAAAGATGGGTATCCAACATTAGTGATTACTTATCAATCTAGAAAAAATACAGATACGGTTACTTTTATAAAAATTGTACCCAATCAACCTTTAATACAGCAAATCATAAAAATACTTTACGACTATCAAATACAGTCTTTAATTGTTGAGGGAGGAAAACAACTTTTACAAACTTTTATTGATGCTGATTTATGGGATGAAGCTGATATTTATGTAGGAGATACTATTTTTTTTAAAGAAGGACTAATCGCTCCCAAACTTACAGGTAAGGCAACTAGTTTAGTAAACGAAACAAACAATACAATAATACATTACACGAATGATTAAAAATTTACTATTCGACTTTGGTGATATCTTTATAAATTTAGATAAAACAGCAGTGTATGCAGAACTTAAAAAGTTAGGGTGTACAGCTACTGAAGAAGAAATTTTAGAGCTCAACGAAGTATATGAGATAGGTGATTATACTACCGAAGATTTTATTCACGAGCTCAAACAATTTACCCCTGGTGCTACCGATCAGCAGATTGCCGATGCTTGGAATAGTATATTAAAAGATTTTCCTGTAAAAAGATTAGAATTTTTAAAGGCTATAGCCGAATCGGAAGAATACAAACTACTTTTTATTAGTAATACTAACGATTTGCATATTGATTGGGTGAAAGAAAATATTCCGTTTTTTGAAGAATTTAAAGCGCAATTTGATCAATTCTACCTATCTCAGGAGCTAGGCATGCGTAAACCTAATCCATCAGTTTACGAATTAATTTTTGACATGAATAATATAAAGGCAGAAGAAACTTTATTTATTGATGATACTAAAGCAAATACTGATAGCGCTGCTGCTTTAGGTTGTAAGGTGTGGAATTTAATTCCGGGCGAGGAAGAAGTAACACAATTATTTACGGTAAAAAGCGAGTTGTTTTGATATACATAGTATTAAGTATTGTTTTTTCGAGTGTGCTTTTTGTGATTTTTAAACTTTTTGGAAAGTTTAAAGTAAACTCGCTACAAGCCATAATTTTCAATTACCTCACAGCTTGTGTTGTTGGATTTTCGGTATACGGAAAACCATTAAGCCTAGTGAAATTAAGTAGTTTTAGTTGGTTTTACTATAGCCTAGGATTGGGCTTGGTATTTATAAGTGTATTTTACGTAATGGCTATAACTACTCAAAAAAATGGCTTATCGGTAGTTGCGGTAGCTAGTAAAATGAGTGTAGTTATACCCATAATGGTAGGGGTGTTTTTGTATAACGAAAGTATTGGGCGCTTAAAAGTTGCAGGAATATTAATCGCTTTAATTTCAATTTATTTAGTCACTGTAAATCCAAATAAAATAAAGGGCAGTACACTATTGTTTCCTATTTTAGTATTTATTGGTAGTGGGTTTATAGATGTAAGTCTTAAGTTTTTGCAAACCAATTTTGTAAAGCCTGCCGATATTTCGGTATTTTCGGCAACACTTTTTGGTACGGCAGGAGCCGCCGGAATTTTAATATTTGTATTGCAAACTTTTCAGGGAACATTTAAACTTCAATTTAAAAGCCTACTGGGAGGTGTTGTTTTAGGGGTAGCCAACTATTTTTCAATTTATTTTTTAATTAAAGCCATCGGATATAAAGGGTTAGAAAGTTCTACTTTTTTCATAATAAATAATGTGGGTATTTTATTTGTAACCTCTTTACTGGGAGTGATTTTATTTAGGGAAAAGTTAACCCAGCAAAACCGTTTGGGTATTTTGTTAGCTGTTGTAGGAATTGTTTTAGTGAGTCTTTCTGGAAGTTATTAAATGTTGGATAAGTACAAAACAATAACCAAAGCTTCGGAAGCGCATTTATACAAAGTAAAAAACAGTAAGTTTTTTGGATATGCTTTTCCTGTAACTAATGAGCTAGAGGTGAAAAGTTGGATACAACAAATAAAAAAAGAGCATTACAATGCACGGCACTGGTGTTATGCCTGGCGTTTAGGAGTAGATCCTGTAAGGTACCGAGCTAATGACGACGGAGAGCCTTCCAATACAGCTGGTCAGCCAATTTTAGGTCAATTACAATCTTTTGAAATTACTAATGTACTAGTTGTTGTGGTGCGCTATTTTGGAGGTGTGAAATTAGGGGTAGGAGGCTTAATAAGTGCTTACCGAACTACAGCTAAAGAATGTATAGAAATTTGCGAGATCATTGAAAAGCGCGTGACAGATACCACTGAATTTCATTTTGAATATGCACTTATGAATGAAGTTATGCGTAAAGTAAAACAACATCAATTACACATAATAAATCAAGATTTTCAACAAATTTGTAAGATTTGGATAGAAACCCCTCAAAGTGAGACTACTAATGTAATTAAGATTTTAACTAGCGTTTATGGGGTTTCTCAATTTCTGAAGAAATAGTTCAATAAAAAATAAATTCTTCCAATAAATCAAATTATCCTAACTACATTTGCGCCGAATTAAGGTTTGTTGTAGTTCATTCAAACTCCAACGATTAATAGGGAATCAAGTACTAAAATTTAGTTTTTAAAATCTTGAGCTGTTCCCGCAACTGTATGCTTAGTAGAAATTCTACGATTGTAATTAGTATTACTTTGAGTCACTGTACCCTAGGTATGGGAAGGCAAATTACAATACGCAAGCCAGGAGACCTGCCTTAGTTTTTTAATTAAAACGAAAACTTTCGGGTAAAAGGTAGTCGCTTATGAACTGTAAAAAAACTTACATATCGGTAGGGCTAATGCTTTATGGCTTAAGTATACTAGCCCAAAGAGTCAATTCTGAAAAGAAACAAGACACTATAAACTCGTTGAATGAAGTTACCGTATTTGGAAAAATACTAGCTAAGGAAAACGAAATTAAAGGTCAAAAAGTAGTTGTTTTGCCCAATTACGCAGTGGTAAGAAACGCTACTAATCCTACCGAAACATTGCGTTTTAATAGTCCTATTGCTTTGCGTGATTTTGGGAATGGGGGCATAAGCACCGCTCGATTTAGAGGAACCTCACCTACAAATACCGCAGTGTTGTGGAACGGTATTCCTATTAATAGTGCAGGTAACGGACTTACAGATTTTAATACCATTGCTTTAAACACTACCGATGAGGTAAAGATTGTAAGTGGAGGAGCAAGTGTGCTTTATGGCACGGGCGCAATAGGAGGGGTGGTTTTGTTGAACGATGATTTAAAATTTAGTAAACACCAAAATTTTCAATTATTTTCTCAATATGGTAGTTTTAACACCTCTTCAAACTACGTGAAAGCAAATTTAGGGGACTCCAAGTGGGCTTTAAAAATTGCAGGTGCATATAATAGTTCTGATAATGATTATGAATATATTGATGGGCGCTTTGTAGATGAAAACGGAGGTAGTTTGTTTAATGAAAACGGCAATTATAAAAATTATAATTTGGATGTTAGTTTAGGTTACAAAGTTTCAAACAATAATAAAATTTACCTATACTCTCAGGTCTACGAAAGTGATCGATCTTTTTCAGCAGGAATCCCTAACCCTTCAGCAGGCAGGGAGCGCAATCAAGATTTTAGTCAACGTAATTTATTAAAATGGGATACCAATTTTGGTAAATTCAATCAAAGTGTAAAACTGGCACATTTAGCACTCGATTATACTTATTTTAATAATCAATTTTCTTCCACTTCTGATTTTTCCGAAACTCAAAACACCTTTTTTGACTATCATGTAAAGTATAACCTTTCTCAAAAACTTCAGTTAAGCTATTTGTTAAATGCTAATTTTTCAAGTATTGAAACCAATTTTATATCCAGAAAAAATAGAAGAGCTATTGCCATGGTAGGTTTGTTACACTATCAACCATTTAAAAATACTGCAACAACACTAAGTTTTAGGAATGAAGAAAATACCGATTTTAATGTTCCATTAGCTTTAAATTTTGGGGTTGAACAGCAGCTCTTATCATTTATTAAATTAAAAGGAAACTATTCAACTAATTTTAGGACGCCTACATTTAACGAGCAATTTTGGCCCAGAGTGGGTAATCCTGATTTGTTGCCAGAGGTTTCAAAACAATTTGAATTAGGGTTTCAGATTCAAAAGGAGAATTTGAATTTTCAGGCCTCCTATTTTAATATTCAAATAGACGATAAAATTTTATGGTTGCCTTCTTCAGGGTCTAACTTATGGAAACCTCGCAATATCAAAAATACCAGTAATAAAGGGGTTGAGGTATCGGGAGTTTATAGTTTTCAATTGCTTACCAATCACGTTATAAAATTGAGTACAAACTATACTTATACTATGGCCAAAAACTTAGAAAACAATAGAAGATTGCCTTTTGCCCCCGAACATTTGTGGAACTTTAATGTTGATTATACATACCAAAGACTCAATATGTTTTTTCAAGGACTGCAACAAAGCAGGTCTTTTACTACTGAGGATAGTGTTAAATTTTTCTCTTTAGATCCTGCAGAAGTATATAATGTGGGTGTAAATATAGATATAGTAAAAACAGAAACACAACAATTAACTATGGGAGCGAAAATAAATAATGTAACAAACAGCTTATATTATTTTACCAATTTGCGTCCTAATCCAGGAAGAAATTATTCAATACAAATTAATTATAAATTTTAACACAATGAACACTAAGTTTAAATTACTATTATTAGCTATTCCATTACTTTTATTTTCATGTAGTAGTGATGATGATTCTTCATCACAGCAACAAGATAATTCAGGAGATGTTTTTATTAGTGCCGAAGGCGCTTTTGGAAGTAAAAATGGATCTATTTCCCTATTGTCAAGTGACTTTGAGACCACCACAAATTTTGCCTATACCCAGGCAAATAACAATACTCCTCTAGCTGGTTTGGTGCAGTCTGTAGCATTTGATAATGAAAATGCATATGTGGTTTTAAATGATGTAAATACATTAGTTATTGCAGATAAAAATACATTAGTCAGAAAAGATATCGTCACTACAGGATTGCAAAATCCAAGATATATGGCCATTGTAGGAAACAGGGGTTACATTACAAATTGGGGAGACGGTTCAAATACAGAGGATGATTATATTGCAATATTAGATTTAGATACCAATACCATTGAAGCGACTACAATTTCTCTTGATAATGGTGTAGAACAAATAGTAGCTAGAGACAATAAGTTGTACGTTTCGCATAAAGGTGCATTTAGTACAAATAATATTGTTTCAGTTGTGGATCTTTCAGATAATAACTCCGTAACAACTATTACTGTGAATGACAATCCTGATGAATTATTTTTTTCAAATACAGGAGAATTAGTTGTCCTTTCTGAAGGGATAGGATTGACTTTTGGAGGCCCTCCAACTTTTAGTATTATAGAAAGAACAACATCTAGTATTTCTTTTATCGATATAAATACAAACACGGTTACGAGAACATTAGATTTTCCAGAAAATCAAGGTGCAGAGCAAATGACTCATGCTGATGGTAACATTTATTATGCTTCCAATGGAGAAGTGTTTAATATAGATGTAAATGCTACAAGTCTACCAACTTCAGGAGTCGTAACAACAGGTCCAATTTCTGGAATGGAAGTTAACGGTGAGGAGTTATATACTTTGACTACAGATTTCCAAACTTTAAGTACTTTAACAGTTTTTGATTTAGATACAGCCGAAGAAATTTTTTCAGATCAAGTAGGGCTTGGAGCTACTAAAATTTACTTTCCAAATTAATAATACTATTTTAATTAAAGTATTGATAGGTCACCTTAACGGGTGACCTATTTTTTTAACTAATTTACTACATAATTTTTAGTTATTGATTTGTCAATATTTGCTGACTAGGTAACAAACAACTAAATTTGCAGAGTTACTTAAAAAATCAAATGCAAAAACCCAATCACAAAAAAGCCTTACAACATTCTATTTTTAATATTATTAGAAAAGCTTCTGATCAATTAAAAGTTGAAAGCTATGTAATTGGAGGTTTTGTACGTGATTATTTTTTAAGACGTGGTGACGCCAAAGATATCGACGTTGTAGCTGTTGGAAGCGGTATCGATTTAGCCTTACAAGTATCCGAATTACTTCCTAATAAGCCTAAAGTACAAGTTTTTAAAACTTATGGTACGGCAATGTTACGTTACCAAGATGTGGAAATCGAATTTGTAGGTGCTCGCAAGGAATCGTACAACCGAGAAAGTAGAAACCCAATTGTAGAAAACGGAACGCTTAAGGACGATCAAGAACGCAGAGATTTTACCATTAATGCACTCGCGTTGTCTTTAAATTCGGAAACTTATGGAGATTTATTGGATCCTTTTAATGGGATAAAGGATTTAGATGATAAAATCATAAAAACTCCTTTAGAGCCAGGTATTACCTATTCCGACGATCCATTGCGTATGATGCGCGCTATTCGATTTGCAACACAACTAAATTTTAAAATTGAGAAAGAATCTTTAGAAGCGATAAAGCAATTTAAAGACAGAATTACCATTATTACCAAAGAGCGGATTGTAGAGGAGTTAAATAAAATACTTTCTAGTCCAGTGCCTTCTATAGGTTTTTTGCATTTGGAACGTACAGGATTACTCCATTATATATTGCCTGAACTAGTGGCCTTAAAAGGGATAGATGAGGTAGAAGGCCAAAAACATAAAGACAACTTTTATCACACTTTAGAAGTAGTCGATAATATTGCTGTAAATACCGATAACGTATGGTTACGTTGGGCGGCATTATTGCATGACATTGGCAAGGCTCCTACAAAAAAGTTTAGTAAAAAAGTTGGATGGACGTTTCATGGGCACGAATTTGTAGGCTCTAAAATGGTGTATAAACTTTTTAAACGCTTAAAAATGCCATTGAATGAAAAAATGAAGTTTGTTCAAAAAATGGTATTAATGAGTTCTCGACCAATCGTTATCGCTTCAGAAGTAACGGATTCTGCCGTAAGGCGCTTGTTGTTTGATGCAGGTGATTATTTAGAAGATTTAATGACGCTATGTGAAGCGGATATCACCACTAAAAACCCTCGTCGTTTTAAAAAATATCATAATAATTTTAAAATAGTTCGACAAAAAGTAGTTGATGTTGAAGAACGTGATCACTTACGTAACTTTCAACCTCCAGTTTCGGGATCCGAGATTATGGAAATATACAATTTACAGCCCTGTAAAGAAATAGGGATTATAAAAGATGCTATTAAAGAAGCTATTTTAGAGGGAGAAATAGAAAATGAATACGAATCTGCTAAAGTATTCATGTTAAAAAAAGGAGAAGAACTAGGATTGGTTGTTAAGGCCAATATTTAATTGTTTTTTATAGTCAGCAATTATTTATGGATTGTTCTTAGTATGTTTTTCTTAAAAAAAATCTTTACATATACTAAATCTAATAATTTTTTCACTCTAATTTAAGTTCAATTTAAAGGGGGATCTAGCGTTTTTGGCTCAAAAAATTCACTAAAAAGTATTTTTTTTGAGCCATTCGTCTTTTGTTAAAATGCTAAAATTTTATCAAATTGTAAAAGTTGCTACTTCAAGATACATCAAAAAAACAATGCCATTCTTCAAAAAAACGACTTAAGACCTAAAAAATAGTTACAAAAAATTAATTGTATTTAAAAAGTTAGTTTTCACAATATTATTAAAAAACTATTTAAGGTAACTGTTTAAACGTAAATCAAATTTTAGCATTTTATGTGTTTTACTAAAATGTTATAGTAATGCTTATTGTGTTGAGGCGCCGAATTATTAAATATTTAATAATCTATTTTTTTTCATCATTATTCCTAAAAATTATTTACAAGTCAAAATATATAAATATTCATTATAATTTTGACTGGTATTTGTATAGGTATTCATTAAATTATATAAGTCGTTGATTGTTAGTGTGTAGTGATTTTCTAAAAACGAATTTATAGTAAATAATTGATACTTAGATATTTGTGTTTTTTGAGTTTGGGATTAATAAAATTCAAAAAGTTTCAGTACTAATTAATTATGAATACTACCCCTGTGTGAAAAATTTAATAACTATAAATCAACCAAAATGAAAATGAATTTTTTTAAACTAGCTCTAGTTTTGCTTTTAAGCTTTACTGTAAATGCGCAACAAAAAATATATCAAAGCGCTTTTAAATCTCACTCACTAAGATGTTCGGGACTTGAGAAAATAAATAGTGACACTAAGCTTAGTGAAGTAAACAAAGATTGGGTAGTAAACAAAAGCAAAATATCAATTATAGCAATTCCAAATGAAAATCAATCAAAAAAATTATTAAATGAATTGTTAGGTGTAGGTCTATCAAATTACTCAGTTAGGAAAAACGGAATTATTTCAGGTTATTTAGAGGTTTCTGACATCGAAAAGTTAGATAACTGTAACTATTTAAAATCGGTTATCCCTACAACTTTAGGTAAAACAAGTTTGGGTTTAACAAACAATCAGGCAAGTCAAGCTTTTTTTTCTGATCATATTAGCGAAAGACTTGGGTTAACAGGAAAAGGGGTGAAAATAGGAATAATATCCGATTCGTATAATCAAAATGGAGGAGCACCCGATGGTATTATTAACGGTGATTTACCAGGCGAGGATAATCCTAATGGTTTTAATAAAGAAGTTGTTATTTTGAGTGATGACTTTTCTAGAGGAGTGGATGAAGGTAGAGCTATGGCTGAACTTATACATGATATTGCACCAGATGCCGAATTGTTTTTTCATTCAGGTTTTAATGGTTTGTTTAATTTGGCAGATGCAGTTTTAAATTTAGCAGATGCAGGTTGTAATATTATTGTTGATGATGTGTTTAATGCACAGTCTCCAGTATATCAAGATGGAATTGTGGCTCAAGCTATAAATGATGTTGCTTCTCAAGGCATATCTTATTTTACCGCTGCAGCAAATCATAGTAACAAAGGGTTTGAAACACAATATGATTTTGAATTAATTGAGGACGGAGATAGAACAATCGAACGCTTTAAGTATCAATCTGGAAAAACAGAGCGCTCTGTTAAATTAACTTTTGCCTCATTATTTCGAGTTGATTTGGCGTGGGATGATTTTTCCATATTTGGTAGTTTTGATGATGTTAACTTTCCAGAGACTGATTTAGATATATTTTTAATAGATTCCGAAACAGGTAAAATTCTTGCCAAAAGCGAAACTACTAACGGTGATACAGGTCTTCCTTTCGAAACCTTAACTTACCAGAGTTTTAGTCGAGAAACAATAATCGCAAATATTGTAATAGAGAATAGGGAAGGATCACCTAGTCCTGAAAGGATTTATTATAGATACGATTCAAATGAAATTTTTAGTGCCATAGGAGAACTTGAATCTGTTTTAGAACCAACCAATGGAACTATTTTTGGATATAGAGCAGCTAAAGGAGCTATTACTTTAGGAGCAATGGATTATAGGTTGTCTCCAGAGTTTGGGGGTACTCCACTGGTTGAGAATTTTTCCTCGTATGGTGGTATACCTGTAATATTAGATTTAGAAGGAAATATAAAACCTTTGGAAATTAGAAATAAACCAGACCTTGTAGCTCCAGATAACGTTAATACCTCTTTTTTTGGAGCATTTGATAGTGATGGAGATGGATTTCTTAATTTCTTTGGTACTTCTGCTGCAGCTCCTAATGCTGCTGCTTTAGCTGCATTAATGCTAGAAGTTAATTCCGAATTATCTAATGAAGATATTAGAAAAATTTTAATTGATTCGGCTTTAGATATGGATGATGAACTTACAGAAGAATTTGATGAAGGCTTCGATTTTGCATCAGGCCATGGTTTAATTCAAGGAGATAAAGCTATAGCATTGGCTACAGGTGAAGCAATGGTATATAGGGTAGAAATGATTGATGCTAAAACTAAAGAATTAATTAATATAATAGAAGAGGATGAAGAATTGGATTTAACTGATGTAGAAGATAATGTAGATTTACGATTGGCAGCTACAAATGTTTCTTCATTAAACTCGGTGTTAAGAGGAGGGGCGGATAATAGATTAATTTCTAACAGCAGTGAAGCAACTCCCTTTTTAGCGGTAAATTCAGAGGAAACTTTTACTAGGAATTGGGAAGCAACTTCGGGAAATTATAACTTAAATTGGTTTGCATTTGGAGAGGGGAGATCAAAAGAGTTTAGTAATATTAATTTTAGTGTTGTGAATTCAAATTTTGATAATTTAAGGGCAAGTGTATTTAATTTAGGAGCACCTAAGTTTACAGCTTTTCCAAATCCTGTTTTATCGCAAGAAAAAGTGAAACTTAATTTGCCAGCCGGCATAATTGAGTCTTATGAAGTTTTTGATCAATCAGGTAATTTAGTAGCGAGTGGAATAGGGTCTATTGTAAATACGACTTCTTTAACTCAAGGAATTTATATAGTTATTGCTACCGATAGTAATGGTGGAACTCATGAAACTAAAATTAGTATTTCATAATAAATAACAAAACAATTAAATAGTAAAAGGTATGGGCACTTCGGAGTCTGTACCTTTTTTACTTTAAAGGAATAATTAGATGATTTGTAGTTAAATAACGTGAGTTCGATCTAATTTACACCAATATTAGGTAAAAAGTGCTGAATTTTAATGCTTGGTTTCTTGTCT
>CANNCQ010000032.1 GCA_947503135.1 uncultured Aquimarina sp.
TTTGATAATCCAGTAACCATTTTTGCTAAAAAAGTAAACGAAATTAACTTTTTGCACTTATGACTTGAATGCAGGAATCTTAAAATCGGAATTAATATATCATCGAAAATTTAAAAATCAAGTACAAGCTAAAATAGAAATCTTTAAGTTTATTGAATATGGTACAACAGACAAAAAATACACGCTAGCTTAGGTTACAAAACACCTATACAAATGCAAAATGAATTTTACCACAATCAAAAAATAGCAGCTTATTCGAATGAGTCTTTAAAAAATTGTTCGAAAAATAGTAGGAATACCAGGTTAAATCTTCGTTTTGTCTCCTGTAATATGGAACTATCTCTAATTCTATCATATCTTTGCTTAAGACTTAGAGTTGTGGTTTTAAGTTTTGAAACAAAAATATTCGTAATCCTTTATAATTTTCAAAAAGTCAAGATGACTCAATTTTAAAAAATGACAATGTTAAAAAAAGTTGTATATATATTAATTACAATAATTATTATCACATATTTTTTTTCGAAAGAAGATTCAAATACCTATGAATATTTTAAAGAAGGAGAGGTATTAGAACATGTCAATGGACATAAATTTTCTGGTTCAAAGCAATGTATTACTTGTCATGAAGATATTTATAACAAGCACATAAAAACAGCTCATTATTTAACTTCCACATTGCCTTCAGCAAGCACTATTAAAGGAATTATTGAAGCAGAAAATAATAGTTATAACATTGATGAACATCATAGATATTTGATTACGGAGCGATCAAATTTTTTTTTTCAAGTACTAATTAATGATTCTTTAAGTAAAAAAGAAAGAGAAGATAAAATAGATATCGTGATAGGCTCAGGTGTAAAAGGTCAATCTTTTTTTAGTTGGGATCAAAATAAATTGTACCAATTACAGACTTCTTATTTTATACCAAATAAACAATGGGTAAACAGTCCAGGATATGAAAAAAAAATTTTAGCTAAAGAACGTCAAATTTCTTTGAATTGCTTGGAGTGTCATACTACATTTGCTAAAATTAATAATTCGTTTGAAAATAAACTATTAAAACGGAGTATAATACTCGGTGTAGATTGTGAACGTTGTCATGGTCCAGCGGCTAGGCATGTAGAATATCAAAATAATTTCCCTAATGATTCTACAGGAAAATTTATTGTAAGCCACGATAACATGTCAAGGCAACAAAAAATAGATATGTGCGCTTTATGCCATTCCGGATCTAAAAGAAAAATTCCAAATAAAGAATTTCACTTTGTATTAGGAGATACGTTAGATAATTATTTTTATAATGATTTTGATGATTATAATAAAATCAAGTATAGATCAAATTTAGATGTACATGGAAATCAAGTTGAGCTTTTAGAGTCAAGTAAATGCTTTCAAAAAACGGAAACAATGGATTGTAATACTTGTCATAATTCTCATGAGAATCAGCGAGGAAATCTAGAATATTTTAATTCTATTTGTATCAATTGTCACAAATTGGATAAACAAATGAATTGCGGACTATCTATTGTCAAAATAAAAAATAGCAAAAAAAAATGTATAGATTGTCATATGCCAGAAATTGAGTCTAATTCAATAAAAATTCAAAAAGGAGACAGTTTAATAAAAGTAAAGGTAAGGAGTCATTTGATTAAAAAATATAAGGAATCATCAAAGCAATTATCCGCATATATTAAACAACTGTAACATTGAAAATTGACACCATCCCAGTAAGTGTGTAAGTTTAATACATAGAGGGTTTGATTTTTTTAGAATTGAACCTTTTCTTCAAATATAGTTGAAAATTGATCTAAAATTACGTGAGTTCGACTTAAGAAACAGGAATTTTATAAAAAGAAAAAGCAGAATATTTAGTAAATTAAAGTGTTGAATTTCAGCAAGCTAAATGTATTCTGCTTATAATATCTGATTCTAAAATTATCGAAATTTTCTGTAATCTTGACGACTTTGTCAAAGAATTTGAGTCTATTTTGACAAAAAATAGTATTCCTAATCTATCTGAAACCAAAAAACGTAATAGAGTCTAAAATGAATAAAAGTGAAATAATGACTATTATGGTTGTTTTTCATCTGAAATCTCATCGTAATCTAAAGCACTTCTACTTGCATTATGTGTGTAAACACATGAATGATTTCTTTCCAGAATTGGTTTCTTATAATCGTTTCGTAGAATTACAAAAGAAAGTTATTCAACCTTTAGCTGTTTACCTTAAACTGTTTGGGTTGGGTAAGTATTCTGGAATCTCTTTTATTGATTCTACGGCACTTAAAGTTTGCCATTATAAGAGAGAAAAGCAACATAAAGTATTCAAAGGTATTGCGGAAAAAAGTTATGGTACGTTAGGCTGGTTCTTTGGTTTCAAGCTGCACCTGATTTGTAATGACAAAGGGCAAATCATTGATTTTTTGATTACTAAAGCTAATGTTGATGACCGATACCCCTTGAAAAACAAAAACTTTCACGACAAATTATTTGGAAAAATATATGGAGATAAAGGCTATTTGGGCAAAGATTTATTTGATAAAATGTTTGTGGATGGTATTCATTTAATAACCAAAGTAAGGAAAAATATGAAGAAGAAAGCACTCGATTTTATGGATAAAGTATACTTAAGAAAAAGAGCAATCATAGAATCTGTAAACGATGTATTAAAGAACATATGCCAAATTGAACACTCAAGACACCGCTCTTTTGACAACTTCTTAAGAAACTTAATTGCTGGCTTAGTAGCATATTCATTTTTAGACAAGAAACCAAGCATTAAAATCCAGCACTTTTTACCTAATATTGCTGTAAATTAGATCGAACTCACGTTAAATATTTAATTAATAATAAAGGGCTAAACATTAATAAGCCCTACAAGGAGCACTATCCATTTATACAATATACAGGTGCCTCAAATATGGTTACTGAGGTAGAATTTACTAGAAATTATACTTTAATTGAAAACCTTCTGGCTCTTGGTGTAGAAATTGATTATTCTGTAGATGGAACGGAAGGTCGCAAGATTAAATTTAATCTGCAGCAAATGGAGAATAGGCGTAGAATGATGCAAAAAAGACTTGATGACTATATTAAAAAGGAATGGCTAAGATTCACGACTAGGATCTTAATGCTCATAAATCAGGTAAAAATATGATTCAGTTTGCTCAAAGCCCTGTTTCAAAAAAGAAATGGTATCAAAAAATATTTTAGAGGGATTGACTTTCAACTTTATAGCATTAGTTTATTACTTCTGTAGCTACTTTGTTTTATCTTAATTGTATAGTGAGATAAAGTTGAAACTATTTTCAATACTGTAATCAAATATTACACAAGTAAAAAAAATAATAAAACCAAAAAGGAAGCCTAAAAAAAGGGCTTCCTTTAATTAAATTTATTTCATAAAACTAGTTTATACAATTTATATAAACATAACTATTTAAATAGTTACAATAATCGAAACCGTTTATTAAAAAAATAGAATTAGATTCTCACTCAAAAAAACTCATTGTTTTAAATAACGATACAATCTAACTTCTAATATCTAAAAGTGAGGCGATCTAATATCTTTTAGTATCTGTAATATTCGGGCTTAAAAGGACCTTCAACAGTTACACCGATATATTCAGCTTGATCCTGTCTTAATTCTTCTAATTCAACCCCTAGGCGCTCTAAGTGTAAACGTGCTACTTTTTCATCCAAGTGCTTAGGTAACATATAAACATCGTTTTTATATGCTTTCGAATTTTTCCATAGTTCTAGCTGAGCTAAAGTTTGGTTAGTAAACGAATTACTCATTACAAAACTTGGGTGTCCTGTAGCACAACCTAAGTTTACTAATCGGCCCTCTGCAAGAATAATAATGTCCTTTCCATCAATGGTATATTTATCAACCTGAGGTTTAATTTCATCTTTAGTAGTCCCATAAGCTTCATTCAACCAAGTCATATCGATTTCATTATCGAAATGACCGATGTTACAAACTATGGTTTTATCTTTCATAGCACGGAAATGCTTTTCTAAAATAATATCTTTGTTACCAGTAGTTGTAATTACGATATCTGCATTAGGAATAATAGTTTCCATTTTTTTTACTTCAAAACCGTCCATTGCAGCTTGTAAAGCACAAATAGGATCAATTTCGGTAACTGTTACTATAGCTCCCGCACCACTAAAAGAAGCAGCAGTACCTTTACCTACATCTCCGTAACCAGCTACAACTACTCGTTTTCCAGCTAACATAATATCAGTGGCACGACGAATAGCATCAACTGCACTTTCGCGACAACCATACTTGTTATCGAATTTTGATTTAGTAACCGAATCATTTACGTTAATAGCAGGCATCGGAAGTGTTCCGTTTTTTACACGTTCGTATAAACGGTGTACCCCTGTTGTAGTTTCTTCAGAAAGACCTTTAATACCATCAACTAACTCAGGAAAACGATCTAAAACCATGTTGGTAAGGTCACCACCATCATCTAAAATCATATTTAATGGCTTGCGGTCTTCTCCGAAGAAAAGTGTTTGTTCGATACACCAATCAAATTCTTCTTCGTTCATTCCTTTCCACGCGTAAACAGGAATACCAGCTTCTGCAATAGCAGCGGCAGCTTGATCTTGTGTAGAAAAAATATTACAACTACTCCATGTAACTTCAGCTCCTAAAGCTAATAAAGTTTCAATAAGAACGGCTGTTTGGATGGTCATGTGTAAACATCCTGCTATTCGAGCACCTTTTAACGGTTGCTCGTCTTTGTATTCTTCACGTAAAGACATTAACCCAGGCATTTCAGCTTCAGCTAATTCAATTTCTTTTCTTCCCCAAGCGGCAAGCGAAATGTCTTTTACTTTAAAAGGCACATAAGGTGCTGTAGTACTGCTCATAATTTTAATTTTAAATAGCAATTAAACAATTAATAGCTATTTGTGTATAGCTTCGAAATTGTCGTATTTTGGAGTACAAAGTTACAAAATAACCTCTTAAATTAATTTATTGAATGCCACTTTATAAAAGTATAGCAGTAAACGAAGTTACCCACGTATTGATATGGAAAATTTCGGAGTCCGAAACAGAGTTAAAAGCAGGGCTAGATTTAGGAGTATATTCCAAAAACAGGTTGTCTTTGATGAAGTCTGAGCAACATAGGTGTACCTATTTAGCAGTACGTCATTTATTAGCAATTGCACAATATATGGATGCTGACCTTACGTATACTAATGAAGGGAAACCAATACTTAGCGACGGTGTTCATATTTCAATTACTCACTCTTATAACTATGCAGCAATAATTCTTAGTGAATTAGCTGTAGGTATTGATATAGAAAAGCAACGACAAAAAATAACGCTAATAGCTCCGAAGTTTATTTCAGAAAAAGAAGCGGAATACCTTTCAGGTAATCAAAATTTAGTGCAAACATTAACAAATATTTGGTGTATTAAAGAGGCTGTTTATAAATTATATGGGATTCCAGGGTTAAGTTTTAAAAATCATATTGATGTGGCACCTTTTGAAATAGATTCACCATTCACTAAAGTTGCGGTTAATTATTCCGAAAAAATTGATTATTACAACGTCGATATTCTGTATTTTGACGATTTTGTTTGTGTATACGTTACAAATAGCTAGCAATACAGCACGTATTTAGCTAATTTCTTTGTTATATTGTATTACTTTAAAAATTAAACAAGTGCATATTACCGAAAAAGATATTCAACAGATTAAATCGAAAGGATTAACTGTAGAAAAAGTAGCCCAACAGATAGATGTATTTAGAAATGGTATCCCAGCAGTAAATTTGCGAGAAGCCGCAACTGTAGGTAGAGGTATTTTGTGTTTTAAAGAAGAAGAACTTTCTACATTAGCTAAAATTTATGAAGAGAGTATAGGGAAGTTAAGTGTTGTGAAATTTGTGCCAGCTTCGGGTGCTGCTAGTCGTATGTTTAAAGATTGTTATAAATTTTTAAATAGTTACGATTATAAGAGAGAAAGTTTAAATTCTTATTTAAATTATGAAATGGCTACAGCCATTCGTTTATTTTTAATTGGCTTAGAAAAATTTCCTTTTTATGAAATTGTTTTAAAAACTACGCTTGAGAATCACCCAAATTTCAATGATTTATCAGAGGGAGAACAGCTATATACATTTGTAAAAACAATGTTGAAAAATGGAAAAGGATTAAATTTTGGATCTTATCCGAAAGGATTATTGCCTTTTCATAAATATAAAAACAGTGGTGTTCGTACAGCTTTTGGAGAACATTTACATGAGTCGGTAAGTTATAGTACCATAAATAAAAAATCGACTTTACATTTTACTGTTTCCAAAGAGCACCTTACAGATTTTAAAGAAGAATTTGATCGTATTCGAAAAATAGTAGAAGAGAAAACAGATACTACTTTTAATACATCGTATTCAACGCAGAAAGGATTTACAGATACTGTTGCGGTAGATTTAGAAAATAACCCTTTCCGAAATGAAGATGGTTCCATATTATTTAGACCTGGAGGGCATGGTGCTTTAATAGAAAACTTGAATGATATAGATGCCGATTTGGTTTTTATAAAAAACATTGATAATGTGGTGGTACGTAAATATCAACATGATTTATCTATTTATAAAAAAGCTTTGGCAGGAAAGCTTTTAGAAATCCAGAATAAGGTCTTTTCTATTTTAAAAACAATAGAAAAGAAAATGCCTAGTGAGAAGGAGCTTTCTGAAATAAGCTTATTTTTAGAAAATGAGTTAAATATTAATATGCCTGTTGATTTTATTAAATTTTCAGATAAATTTAAACAAGAACACCTTATAGAAGTGCTGAATCGTCCTATTCGCGTTTGCGGAATGGTGCCTAACGAGGGTGAACCTGGTGGAGGGCCTTTTTGGATTAAAAACGAATATGGAAGATCAGAGCTTCAAATTGTTGAAAGTGCTCAAATAGATACTTCAAATTCTAGACAATTAAAAATAATGAAAAGTGCTACACATTTTAATCCTGTAGATTTAGTGTGTGGTATGAAAGATTACAAGGGAAATAAATTCAATTTACTGGATTATGTAGATCATAATGCTGCATTTATTACCCATAAAACTATTAGAGGTCAAAAAGTTAAGGCCTTAGAATTGCCAGGTTTATGGAATGGAGCAATGGCCAAGTGGATTAGTATTTTTGTGGAAGTTCCTATCATTACTTTTAACCCTGTTAAAACGGTAAACGACCTTTTGAAATCGGCACACCAAGTAAAAATGTTTTAAGTAAGTCTACTAAATTAAATACTTGTGATAAGTTTGCGTTATTTTTAGACTAATCTATTAATAATGTTGCAACGGACTTTGTTTTTTATAGGCTGTTTTTTTTGTGGTATTTGGGTTATTGCTCAAAGTTTACCCACTATACAGCAATTTAAGAAAATCAAAGTTTCCGATACCATTATTATTAACGATGTTAGTATACAAAAAGAGGGGTTTCAACTTTTAGACACAAATAATGTAGTTGTTGATTCTTCTAAATACAGTGTTGATTTTGTTAAAGCAAAACTGTATTTAAAAACACAACTTATAAATACGGATTCGCTAACGGTTTCCTATTTGAGGTACCCTGAGTTTTTAACCAAAAAATACCAGCTTTTAAACCCAAACCTTATTGTTCCTAAAAACACTAATGCTTTAAAGTTATACAAGCTTAAACAGTCCAATAAAAAAGTTACAACAAGTCTTTTTGAGGGATTAACTACTAGCGGTAGTATTTCTAGAGGAATTACGGTTGGTAATAATCAAAACTCCGTTTTTAATTCAGAATTAGATCTTCAGTTATCGGGAAAATTAAGTGAAGATGTTACTTTAAAAGCATCGCTTCAAGATTCAAATATTCCAATTCAACAAGGAGGGTTTTCGCAAGCAATTGATGAGTTCGATCAAATATTTATTGAAATCCAAGCTAAAAATTGGGGAGTACGCGCTGGAGATATCCAAATTTCCGAACAGGAAAGTATTTTTTCAGTATTCACTAAAAAGCTTCAAGGACTTTCTGCCAATGCAACGATAAAATCAGATAAAGGAGAAACGAATATCTATGCATCAGGAGCATTAGTACGAGGGATTTTTAATCAAAGTAATATACAGGGACAAGAGGGAAATCAAGGACCTTATAAACTTGTAGGGCAAAACGGCGAATTGTCCATTTTAATTGTTTCGGGTAGTGAAACGGTTTATGTAAATGGATTAGCTTTAAAGCGGGGAGAAAACAACGATTATATTATTGATTATAATGCAGGTGAAATTCGTTTTAACCCTACATTTCCTATAACTGCCGATATGCGTATTATTGTGGAGTATCAAACCACACAGAGTAATTTTGCTAGAATTTTGGGATATGGCGGAGCCACATATATTTCCGATAAATTAAAACTTCAAGGTTTTGTGTATTCTGAAAATGACTTGCGAAACCAAACTCTTCAACAGAATTTTAGTGACGAGCAAAAGCAAGTATTATCGGAAGCAGGAGATAACCCAGAAAGAGCCATTTCTGAATCTGCCTTTGTAGATACATTTTCCGAAAATAAAACACTTTATTTTAACAGAGGAACCTCCGAAAGTCCAATTTTTGAGTTTGCAGATTCTGAAGAAGATAGAGAACGAGAATTATTTAATGTGCGCTTTACCGAGGTGCCTCAAAATACAGGGAACTATAGGTTACTCAATGCTAATGTAACTAACCGAATTTTTGAGTTTGTTGATCCAATAGCTAGTGTTCCTCAAGGAAATTTCGAGCCAATTATCCAGTTAATTGCTCCCACTAAGTTACAATTGGCTGTTGTAAGAGGAAGTTTTACTCCGTCAAAAAAGACGGCATTAAATTTTGAATTTGCAGGGAGCAATAATGATAATAACCTATTTTCAGACATAGACGATTCAGATAATACAGGAGCGGCCATTCATGTCGATTTTTCAAAGCGCCTTTGGGGTAAAAACAGCAAATCTTGGCAGGTAACTTTAGGCTCGGGGTTAGATTATGTAGGTGCTGAATTCCGAAGCATAGAAAATATTTACAATATAGAGTTTAATAGAGATTGGAACCTAGATCTCGATTTTATACCAGACAATCAGATTTTAAGTAAAAACACAATTCAATTTAAACATTTAAAAAAAGGGATACTAACTTATGGTTTTGAATATTTAGATTTTGAAGACCAATATAAAGGGGGAAGGCATTCACTTAACGCTTCATTAGTGCATAAAAGGTGGAATTGGAATCAAAATTTTAGTTTACTAAACAGTGACGCTACTGTTTTTGAAAGTTCTTTTCTTAGGAATTCCACTAATATAAGTTATATGAAAGAGAAATTTTGGTCTGGAATTAAATTTTTAGCGGAAGCGAATAAAGAAACAAATAAACAAACCGACGAATTATCTAGCGTAAGTCAACGTTTTCAATCGTACGAAGTTTTTACAGGTGTTGGAGATAGCACCGATGTATTTACTAAAATAGGATATCGTTTTAGAGAAAATGATAGTATTCAAAACAATAAATTGCAAAAAGTAGCTACTTCTAATACCTTTTATTTGGATTCTAAAATAATTAATACTGAAAAAACCCAACTTTCTTTCTTTGTTAATTACAGGATATTAGATGATGTAAGAGAAACGGAAGCCGATAAAAACGTTAACAGTCGATTAATTTACCGACAACGCCTGTGGAAAAATCGACTACAATGGAATTCACTAATAGAAACTCAAAGTGGAACTTTAGCTCAGCAAGAATTTACTTTTGTAGAAGTTGACCCAGGGAGAGGACAATATATTTGGATCGATTTTAATGGTGATGGAATTCAAGATTTACAAGAATTTGAAATAGGACCCTTTCCAGATGAAGCAAATTTTATTAGAGTATTGTTGCCAAGGCAAACATTTATTAGGACCTATCAAAATAGACTAAGTCAACAACTGAATTGGAATTTTAGTAATTTTAATAAATCCAAACGCAAGTGGCAACAGTGGTTGTCTCATTTTCATAACCAAACATCGTATGTTATCGACAGAAATGTAAGGCGCGTAAACAATGAATTAAACTTGAATGTATTTAAAGATTCAGAAGATGATTTAGGGTTAAATTCAAACCTTAGAAATTCATTGTTTTTTAATAGAGGGAAACAATTGTTTTCAACCACTTATACTTACTTAAATACCAAAACAAATAATGTATTGGTTACGGGTAGTCAAGAAAATAATTTAGAATCCAATCGAATAAATTTTTCACATAAAATAAAAGAAAGTTGGCTTTTTGATTTTCAATATGAAAATAGCAGTAACGAAAGTGAAGTCGAAAACACCCCCAATCGAAATTTTACTATAGATGAAGAGTCTATAGCCCCTAATATTTCCTATTTATTATCAACTCAATCTACGTTTACTTTAGGGTACGAATTATCTAAACGAGAAAATATAGAAGTGGGAAATGAAACATTATCTCAACAAAAATTTTCAGTTTCATTTAGGACAGCAAACAAACAAAATGCAACTTTTACAGGGGCTTTTAATTGGTTTGAAAACGTCTTTGAAGGTGATGTTTTTTCACCAGTATCATTTCAAATATTGGAAGGGTTAGAACCTGGTAGAAACTTTACATGGAATGCAATAGCTCAAAAAAAATTGACGAAGTTTTTAGAACTCAACTTAAATTATAATGGTCGGAAATCAGAAAGCTCTAGAACTATACACACCGGAAGTGTACAGCTAAGAGCTTTTTTTTAAATTGGGGTTGTACTTATGCTACTAGGGCTTATAATAGCTTTAATAAATCCTCAGCGGTATTTTTTCCTTTGTCTTTATTGTACCACAATTGTAAATCTTGTTTAAATTCAGGAGTTAATTTTCCGTGAGCTTCTTTATAGTCGTTTACAAGTTTTGTAGCTTCACTAGGTCGCGGTCCCCAAGTATTTAAAACAGTTTTAGATTCCGAATCATAAGCAATAAGCTTAGGGATTGATTTTCCTCCGTTAGTAAGAAACTCACTCATTAATTCGTCATTATCATCTCTTAAAAGCAGCTTTAATTCAATATTAGGGTTTAATTCAGCAACTTTGTTTATTACAGGAATAGTTTGTCCGGCATCTCCACACCAGCTCTCAGTAAGTACAATCCACGTAACGGGCTTAACTACATTTTTAACTTTCTCAGTAATACTATCTTCAATTTTTAAAGTTTTATCTAAGCGCTTAATACGTGCATAAGTCAGTTTACTGTAATTAGCTAAGGCTTCATCATTTGGATTATTACCAGTAGATTTTCCTTGCTCAACAACTGTTGCTACTTCCTTTTTAAAGTTTTCGTATGTTAATGCGTTTTCTAAACTTTTTTCTATTATTTCTGTAATATTTTTTACTTCAGTATCCATATCTAAGTGTTTGAGGTTTTTTAGTCGATTGGCAGTCAATTGACTTACAATCCAATACTAACAAATAGTTATGATTTATAAAGCAACCTATGTTACTTTATGAAAAAAATCTTAATCGTTCAGTTTCCATTGGTATTCCATATAGTTGATCGCTGCATTTTCATTAATTGGCTGGGAACTATACTTATTAATAAATTGAATGATACCTTCTTTAAAGTCGACTTTATACCAATTGAAAATTTGGCTGATTTCGATTTTATCAGGATTGCTAAGATTATTTTTAGAAGAATCCGTAATCCATTTTTTTGCCAACAAATTAAGCTGAGTATTTAATTTGTTTGCTACAAAAGCTTCATTTAATAGATTAGGACAGGAAACAGCAGCGCAATTAAATGCCACATGCAATCTAGGTTCGTTATAATTAGGCCTTACAATAGTGTTTTCAATATCATTTAAAGAATATAGTTGGTTTCCAGATTTTATAAATTTTTTATCCCAAGGCTTACCATTATTGATGTCTTTAATGCTTTTTACAGGGTAATTAGTAGCTACTAAGTACACCGTAGAGGCGTTGTATAAATTAAACCAATACGCTAGTTTTTCATTGCGAGACCAATCATTAGTCGGTGGAGTAGTTTCCAGTTCTTTAAGGTAACTTTCCAATTTGGGGATGTTCGTTTTAAAAGCTCCATAGTTAACTTTTCCATTTGTAGAAACATAACTTTTGGCTAATTCGTTCCATACCGCATGTGTTGGTTTTAGTGGTATTTCAGGAATTATTTCCTTTTTCTCCTTTAAAACTTCAACCTTTGTTTCAATTACTTTAGTTGTAGTCGCTACATCAATATTTTTTTTGTTAGGAATAAGGTCTTTGATTTTTTCTGTTTTTTTCTCTACAACTGTCTTTGCTGCAGTTTCAATAGCTTTTGGAACTACTTTGGCAAGGGCTTTAGTCTCTTTTTTATTCTCAACAGCCACCTCTTCGCTTACCGTTTCAATAACAACTGCCTTAGTGCTATCTAGAGACTCTTTTATTATTTCAGGAGTGTGTTGAATTTCTGAGATAACCTCTTTTTTAGATTCTGTAACAGTAGGTGTATTCTTTTTAGGAGTATTACAGGCTATTAAATGACTTAGAGAAATTATAAAGATGCTTAATTTTTTCATGGTAGTAAAAAGGTTTAAACTATTGTCTTATTATAAATAAAAAACTTACGTTATGAAAATAGTTGTTTTTGTTTGAAATGGGTGTAGATTATGACTTTATAGCTTACGTATTCTATTATTAGTGTCTTAAAAAAAGACATTAATAAATAACACTATAATCAATCTTTTAAAATAGAAATAAATTCATTTCGAGGTATTTCTAGAGCTCCTAAGCTTTCAAGGTGATTGGTATGCATTTGACAATCGATGAGTTTATAGCCTTTTTTTTCGAAGTAAGTACACATATAAATAAAAGCTACTTTGGAGGCATTACTTACTTTAGAAAACATGCTTTCTCCACAAAAAATACGTTGCTTTTTAAGATCAACTCCGTACAAGCCACCTACTAATTTTTGATCTTGCCAAACTTCTACAGATACGGCATCGCCCTCATTATGTAATTTAGTGTAAGCACTAATCATATTTTCAGTAATCCATGTACTCTGCTGATCTTTTCTTTTTTGGATTGCACATTGGGTGATTACTTCTTCAAAGTTAGTATTTATGGTAACTACAAAAGATTTTTTCTTAAGTAGCTGTTTCATCGATTTACTAATGTGTAAGTTCTCAAAAAACAAAACCATACGCGGGTTGGGACTGTACCAAAGTATAGGTTGCCCTTCTTCAAACCAAGGAAAAATACCGTTGCTATAGGCAAGCTGTAATCGTTTAACCGACAAATCTCCACCAACAGCTAATAGTCCAAATTCATCTGCTTTTTCAACTTCAGGAAAGTGCAACACTTCATCTACTATATACACTTCTTGTTACTTTAAAATTAGCCTTCTGTTAAAATAGGTGCTTGCCCTTTAGTTTGTGATTCCTCAACATCAATAGGTCTTCCTAAATAGGCCAATGCACTGCCTTCAACAAAGTTGTTTATGATATCTTTTTTAGAAGATATGATCTGAATTTCCCCGTTAGGTAATCTTACAAATAAAGGCACTATAAATTTATCTTTATCTGTAATATCTATAATGCTCTTAAGGTGATCTTCATCTACCAGTGCTACTTCAGAAATGCCTGGGTAGCGATTAGCAACTTCCGATAAACTTAAGAAATCATGAGTGTTTGAAAACAGGCCGTCACTAATCGAATTAGTATTGTTTGAAAGTTCCGAATTTGTAATCATGCGGTAAGTACCATTTTCTCCAAATTCTTTTTGAAACAGCAAAATCGCCTTTTTATTAACAATATCATTTGCAGTTAAAGCAATTAAAAATCCAACATTATTCAGCTCTATATTTTCTTCTAACCGATCATTAAAAATATTTGCTTCAATAGCATCTATTCCTAAATCTTTAGCCGTTTTAATATGTTCTGAATTGGTATCGACCAATACCACATAACGACCGTGTTGTTGTAAATAATGAGCAATTAATCGCGATACTTTTGAAGCGCCCACAATTAAAATACCTGTAGAACGCTTTTGAAAAACCCCTACTAGTTTTGCAAACATACGAGCCGTAGTAGCATTTAATAATACTGTGCCAAGTACAATCATAAATACTAATGGAGTGATGTATTCTGCGCCAGGTTCACCAGCATCTCTAAGTCTCGATCCAAAAAGAGAAGCAATACCTGCGGCGACAATTCCTCGAGGTCCTACCCAGCTTATGAAAAGTTTTTCGTTAAACTTTAAGCCAGAGTTTATAGAGCTTATAAACACACCTATTGGGCGCACTACAAATACTACTACAGCAAACAATATTACTGATTGCCAGTTGGCCACGAGTAATAAATCTTCGTAGTTAATGTTGGCTCCTAGTAAAATGAAAAGGATAGAAATAAGCAATACGCTTAGTGATTCTTTAAAGTAGAGTAATTCTTTTAAATTGGGCACATTGGTATTACCTAATACTAGTCCCATAACTACCACTGCTAATAAACCCGACTCGTGAGCAAAAGCATCTGAAAGTACAAAAACACCCAATACAGCGGCTAATGTAAATACATTTAATAGGTAATGAGGAATTATTTTTTTCTTGATGGCAAAACCTAAACCATGAGCAAAAGTAAATCCGAAAGTAGATCCGAAAAGCAATATTTTTCCGAACTCTAATAGTGCTGTTTGGGTAAATCCAGATTGGTTTTCGACACTAATGAATTCGAAAACTAATACAGCAACTAGGGCTCCTATAGGATCAATTAAAATACCCTCCCATTTTAAAATAGTAGCTAAATCTTTTTTTAGAGGAATATTTCTAAGGATTGGTGATATTACCGTGGGCCCCGTTACAATAATTAAGGCAGAAAATAAAAAGGACAGCTCCCAACTTAATCCCACAAAATAATGAGCTGCAAAACCAGCTCCGAAAAAAGTAATCACCACAGCAAGCGTAATTAATTTTAAAATTACAGGGCCTACATTCAATATTTCATCTCGCTTTAAAGTAAGTCCACCTTCAAATAAAATAATACTAATGGCTAGGGATACAAAATAATATAATCCATTTCCAGGAAAAAGTCCTTTAGTACCGTTCCATATAGGCTCTAATAATTTAGATCCATCTTCTGTAAAAAGAGTAGAGAGTGGCCCAAATAATAAGCCTATAAGGATCAAAGGCAATATGGCTGGCAGTTTTAATTTCCAACCTACCCATTGTGCGGTGATACCTAATATGATGATTCCTGCTAATTCTAACATTTATTTTTTCTGTTTAACTTTATAAAAATACAAAACAACCTACGATTTTTATTAAATAAGGCATAATATGACTGCGGTAATGTAATAATATTTTCAAGCCTTTGTATATTACACACAATAAATTTTATAAAAATGATTCTTCATCCTATTGAAGCTGGAAATTTTAAGTTAGATGGAGGTGCTATGTTTGGTGTAGTGCCTAAAACTATTTGGCAAAAAACAAACCCTGCCGATAGTAATAATAGAATCGATATTGCGGCCCGATGTTTGTTAATTGAAAATGGCAATCGCTTAATTTTAGTAGATACAGGAATGGGGGATAAGCAATCGGACAAATTTTTTAGTTATTACAACCCTTGGGGAGATTTCACTTTAGAAAAATCAATTCATAAAGCAGGGTTTTCTTTGGATGAAATTACCGATGTTTTTTTAACTCATTTACATTTTGATCATGTAGGTGGTGCTACTGTTCAAAATCAGGAATGCATACAAACTACATTTTCTAGAGCGACATACTGGAGTAACCAAAAACATTGGAATTGGGCAATAAAACCAAATGCAAGAGAGAAAGCTTCTTTTTTGAAAGAAAATTTAGAGCCACTGGAGAGTAGCGGACAATTGCAATTTGTAAGTAAGCATCAAAATTATTCGAAATCAAGCGACTTACCATTTGCCATTTGTTATGCCGATGGACACACAGAAAAGCAAATGTTACCAATAATTGAATATAAGGGTAAGACCATAGTTTTTATGGCCGATTTGCTACCAACTTTAGGACATATTCCATTGCCATATGTAATGGGTTACGATACAAGGCCGTTATTAACAATAAACGAAAAGAGTGCATTTTTAGAAAAAGCAGCTACTAATAATTGGTATTTGTTTTTACAGCATGATGCGCATAATGAAATAATAACCGTTCAGCACACCGAAAAAGGTGTTCGCCTGAACCAAACTTATAGTTTTAACGAACTTTTTAATTAATTAAATATGAATTCAATATTTAAAATAGCCCCACTAACTTTAGGGGCGTCAATAGTATTAAGTAGTTGTTTTTCTACTAATCCTAAAATATTATCTACTCGTTCTGAAAACGTAGATAATATTCCTTTAAAAACAACAGTCCTTACGGAGGCACAATTAAAAAGCTGGAATCAGTCCGACCTGTTGTTAGATACTATTCCGGGAATGAGTGTGAATAGGGCTTATGATGAATTGCTGAAACACAGAAAAAATAAGACTGTAATTGTTGCTGTAATAGATAGTGGTATCGATATTAATCACGAAGATTTAAAAGGAAATATTTGGAACAACCCAAAAGAGCGCATTAACGGAAGGGATGATGATGGAAATGGATATGTAGATGATGTTCATGGTTGGAATTTTTTAGGGGATGTGGTTGCCGAGAATATGGAATTTGTGCGAATTATTAGAGATAACAGAGCGCGATTTGAAAATGTAAACCCTGCTTCCTTGTCAGGAAAAGATAAGGAGATGTACACACTTTATACTGCTGCTAAAGCAGCATATGACAAAGAAGTAGCAGAAAATTCTCAAACACTTCAACAATACAAACCTATACTAGCTCAAGTAAAAGAAGCACATGCTTTTGCAACTAAACGCTTAGGAAAACCCGCTTATACTTCCAAAGAATTGTTGGGTATGGAAGCTCAAAGCGAACAAGAGCAAGCGTACAAACAAATGGTATTAAGAATGTACGGCAATGTTGCTGAAGGAGAAACAATGGTAGATTTTATAAAAGGTTTTGAAGACTATGTAAACAGTTTAAAAGAGCGCCAAGAAACACACTATAATTTTGATTTGAATGCACGCAAAAAATTGAATGATAAAGTAGAAGATTTATCGGACAAATTTTATGGAAATAATAAAGTGGGCGGGCCAGATTCGAAATTAAAAGATGCCAAGCACGGAACTCATGTAGCGGGTATTATTGCAGCCAATCGCAAAAACAAATTAGGAATTAAAGGAATAGCAAATAATGTAAAAATTATGGCAATCCGAGCAGTACCCGACGGTGATGAATATGATAAAGATGTTGCTTTAGCCATTCGCTATGCTGCAGATAATGGTGCAAAAGTGATTAATACTAGTTTTGGAAAATACTTTTCTACACATCCAGAATGGGTGCGAGACGCTATCAAATATGCAGAATCTAAAGATGTGTTAATTGTAAATGCAGCAGGTAATGATGCAAAGGATATGGATAAAGTAAACGTATATCCTAACGATCAAACCACAACAATACCTGAGGTTTCAGATAATTTTTTAACAGTAGGGGCTTTAAATTATGAATACGGCTCTCAGTTAGTAGCTTCTTTTTCTAACTACGGAAAAGCAAATGTTGATGTGTTTGCTCCAGGGGTCAAAATTTACTCTACTACACCTTTAAATACCTATGAGTATTTACAAGGAACATCTATGGCATCTCCTGCAGTGGCTGGAGTAGCAGCTGTTATTAGATCGTATTTTCCTAATTTAACTGCAGCGCAAGTAAAGCAGGTAATTATGGATAGTGGTAATTATACCAAAGCTCAAGTAGTTTTGGGAGATCAAATAGGAGTTCCTTTTGAAAAAGCATCAAAATCGGGGAAAATGGTAAATCTTTACAATGCTATTTTATTGGCACAAAAAATATAATTGATGAAGCAACAATTAGTTTTAATTATAGGGTTTCTGTTTTATGGAATTAGTAATGCTCAACCTCAACCAGGTTATTGGCAGCAACAGGCCAATTATAAAATGGATGTTGAGGTAAACACTAAGAATTACCAATATAAAGGAACTCAGGAAATTGAATATAGTAACAATTCCCCTGATACATTAAAGCAGCTTTTTATTCATTTATATTTTAATGCCTTCCAACCAGGGAGTGAAATGGATGTGCGTTCTCAAACAATAAAAGATCCTGATGCTAGGGTAGGAAGTCGTATTTCAAAGTTAAAGAAAGATGAAATAGGTTTTTTGGAAGTAAGTACACTAACCGTTAATGGAAGTAAAACAAAAACAACGCTTTCGGGAACTGTTTTAGAAATACAATTATCCAAGCCAATAGCTCCATTATCAACCTCAAAAATTCAATTGAAATTTGAAGGACAAGTGCCTAAGCAAATTAGGAGAGCAGGTAGAAATAATAAGGAAGGTATAGCGTTATCGATGACGCAATGGTACCCTAAACTTGCCGAATATGACGATCAGGGGTGGCATGCAGACCCTTATATTGGTAGAGAGTTTCATGGAGTTTTTGGGAATTATGATGTAAAAATAGAATTAGATAATTCGTACACCGTAGCAGGCACGGGTGTACTTCAAAACCCTAAAGAGATAGGTCACGGATATTCTTCAGCTAAGGTTATTCATAAAAAAGGAAAAAAAATACAATGGCACTTTAAGGCAGAAAATGTTCACGATTTTGCTTGGGCAGCAGATCCTAATTATGTGCATGATATAGTACCTTTCGAAGGAGGGAAGGAGCTTCATTTTTTTTACAAAAATGAAAATAAGTATCTAGAAAACTGGAAAAAACTTCAACCACTAGCGTTGCAATTGATGCAGTACTATAGTAATAATATTGGAGCCTATCCTTATCCGCAATATTCCATAATTCAAGGAGGTGATGGCGGTATGGAATACGCTATGTGTACCCTTATAACAGGCGATAGGAAATTTAGAAGCCTTGTAGGGGTTACAGCTCACGAAATGGCGCATGCTTGGTTTCAACACATATTAGCTACTAACGAAGCTAAATATGAATGGATGGATGAAGGCTTTACTACTTATATTTCAAATAATGCTGAAAATAAAGTGCTTCAATTGAATAAAGATTTTCCTAATGAGGGAAGTTATAATTCGTATTTCCGATTAGCAACTTCCGATCATGAGCAACCGCAAACAACGCATGCAGATAGGTATAATTATAATTTTGCATACGGAGTTTCGGCATATGCCAAAGGAGCCGTGTTTCTAGACCAATTAGAATATATAATTGGAGGTGATAATCTAAAAAAAACCATCAGAAATTATTATAGCCAGTGGAAGTTTAAACATCCTAAGCCAAATGATTTTAAGCGTATAGCAGAAAAAGTTTCTGGTATTCAGTTAGATTGGTATTTAACAGATTGGACAGCAACCACAAATACTATTGACTACGGAATTAGATCCGTTGAGGCTATCAAAAAAGAAACGAATATTGTTTTAGAAAGGTTGGGAAACATGCCAATGCCTATAGAGCTAGAAGTTAATTTTACAGATGGTAAGCAACAAATGTATTACATCCCGTTACCTATAATGAGAAATGAAAAGGAGATAGCGAAAAACACAAAATTATTAAAAGATTGGGCTTGGGCATACCCAACATATTCTTTTAAAATTGATGTAGCTAAAGAACAAATTATGTCTATAAATATTAATCCAACTAAAAAAATTGCAGACAGTAATCCATTGAATAATATATATAATAAGTAAAACCGTTTGATGATTTCTTTAGGGCAAAACAGAGTTTCAAAAATATTTATGCTTTCGGCATTGTTTATTATTTTGGGACTATTACTATGGAATACTACTGTTTTTTTTGAAAGGTTAAAGCAAGTGGAACGCGATAAAATGCAAATTTGGGCGCAGTCTCAAAAAACCATTTCTACCGAAAATGAAAATGATTATTTGGAGTTGAATCTTATGATTTTAACAAGTAATAATAAAATCCCATTAGTAAATGTAGATTTGGATGAAACGATTAATTTTCATCGTAATATTTCAGAGAAGATAACATCTAGCCCTAAGAGGATGGCGGCTTATATTCAAAATCTGAAAGAGCAAAATGACCCTATAGTAATTAAATTACCCGATAATAGGATGCAATTGCTATATTATGGAAATTCTACAATTTTAAGTAAGCTTAAATATTATCCTATTGCAATTGTTATAGTGGTGTTGCTATTAATTGGTATGGTTTATTTCTTTTTTAATACTTCTAGAATTAGTGAGCAAAACAAATTGTGGGCAGGGATGGCAAAAGAAACGGCGCACCAAATTGGAACGCCTTTATCTTCATTAGTTGGCTGGTTAGAAATTTTAAAAACCGAAAATTTAGATCAGGGCTATGTTATGGAGATGGCCAAAGATATCAATCGTTTAAAAATGATTACCGAGCGTTTCTCCAAAGTAGGTTCGGTGCCTACTTTAGAACTTGCTAATATTGTAAGTGAAACCAATGAGGCTTATGAGTATTTAAAATCGAGAAGCTCTAAGTTAATTAATTTTGATATCCAACTGCCTGAAAAATCGATTTTAGTTAAGCTAAACAAACCCTTATTTGCCTGGACTATAGAGAATTTAGTAAAAAATGCTATTGATGCCATGAAAGGCAAAGGCGACCTAAAAATTGAAGTGGTTACTAAAAAGCAATATGTAAAAATACGTGTAATCGATTCGGGTTCAGGAATATCAAAAAGGAATTTTCAAAAAGTTTTTGAGCCAGGATACACTTCAAAAACACGTGGATGGGGATTGGGACTGTCGTTAGCCAAGCGAATTATTGTAGACTATCATGGTGGTCGAATAAAAGTGTCAAAGTCTGAAATTGACAGGGGAACAACCTTTGAGATTTCGTTGCTGCAGTGTTAAAAATTACTTGCAATTTTTACGGCTAATTCTTTCATTTCACTAGGAGTTAGCTGTTCTTTTTTAGAGAAATTCATATCACCCATACTGTTTAATGGAATTAAATGCACATGTACATGAGGAACTTCTAAACCAACAACTGCCATACCTACACGTTCGCAAGGAATTGTTTTTTCAATGGCTAAAGCTACTTTTCTAGAAAAAGAAAATAATTTATTGTACGTTTCTTCATCTAAATCAAAAAGCTTATCCACTTCTTTTTTTGGAATACAAAGTGTATGCCCCTTAGAGTTGGGGGCAATATCTAACATCGCGTAAAAATCGGTTGTTTCAGCTATTTTGTAAGAAGGGATTTCTCCGTTTATTATTTTTGTAAATATAGATGCCATTAGTTAATTCTTTTATAAGTTTTGCCTTCTTCTAACAGGGTATAAGCTTGTTTTTTTGTGTTAAAATAGGTTTGTATATATTCAGGATCATTAATGCGCGGTAGGTATACCGAAAAATGAAGGTGAGGACCAGAGCTGTATCCTGTATTGCCGCTAACACAAATAAGCTGCCCTGTTTTAATAACATCACCTACTTTAACTTTAGAACCATTTTTTGAAATATGTGCATACTGAGAAAACGTTCCGTCTGTGTGATATACTAATAGGTAATTATTAAATTTATCGCAACTCGCATTAAAGCAATTCTTGTCGTTATGCGTTACAACTTCAATTACAGTACCCCCTCTTGCTGCGTATATGAGAGTTTTTAAGGGCATATTGAAATCTAAAGCGTTTATGCCTTTGTGTGTTTTCTTACCGTAATAACCTTGACTTATTTTAAATTTTTTTCCTTTTTCAAAAGGTAAATTATATATAAAATCACTATCGAAATAGGTTAATGTAACATCTCCATAATTGTACGAAAAATTAAAATTGTATGAAAATTCACCAACTTTAACGGTAGGCTTTAATTCTGCGACTTGGTGTTCAAAACTTCGTGATGGAACTAGTACAATACTGTCGTTTTTAACATTAGAAGTCATGTTTTTAAGCACAAAATTAAGACGAATACTTATAGGGCAATATTCTTTATTATCTACGAGTACCGCGTAATTATCACCTATTTTTTCAGTATAAACTCTAATGTCCACCTCAGCTTTTAAAGTAGTCGATAAAAAGCAAAAGAAAAGTATTATTCTAAGTGTTAGAATTTTCATGCAATTTTTAATCGCGTGTAATATCAGTAATGTCAAATTTCATAATACCACTAGGGACGCTAATTTCAGCTATTTCGCCAACTTTTTTCCCTAGTAAGCCTTTACCAATTGGGGAGTCTACAGATATTTTGCCAGCCTTTAAATCAGCTTCACTCTGCGCTACAAGTTTGTATTTCATGGTAGCACCATTGGTTTGGTTTTTTATAGTTACAGTTGAGTGTATTAATGCTTTTGAGGTATCCAATTGAGATTCATCAATTAATCGTGCTCCAGCAGATATTGCTTCTAGTCTAGAAATTTCCATCTCCAACATTCCTTGTGCTTCTTTAGCAGCATCATATTCAGCATTTTCACTTAAATCACCTTTATCACGAGCGTCTGCAATATCTTGAGACGCTTTAGGGCGCATCACATCTTTTAAGTGATTTAATTCATCACGTAATTTTTTTAATCCTTCGGCGGTATAATAAGAAACTTTACTCATAATCGATACGTTTATAAACACAAAAAATCCCATGATTATGGGATAATTAATATATAAATATAGTAAAAATTACTTACTTTGTAGGGGATTCAAAAATTTTAAACATGAGGTCTATTTATTTAATACTACTAAGTTTATCAATACTTTTTTTGAACTCTTGTGAGTCCGAAAATGAACAAAGAAGGGATAACAATAGTTTTTTGCCTGACAATACTGTTGATATAACTTTAGAGTTGTCAAGGCCTACTAATGCTAACCTGCGCTTTAATGGAGGAGAACTTTTCCTGTCTAGAGATCGAGCTTTGGGCTCTTTCGAAGGAATTTATGTTTTTAGAGCAAGCCCAACAGTTTTTTTTGCTTATGAGTTAGCAGAACCCAATCATCCTTTAGGAAGCTGTAGTATTGAAATTGATGAGGATAGAGGAGTGCCGCAAGTTAATAGTGAAGGGCGTTTTGAATATGATTGTGATGGGCAAACTACATTATACGATTCTTTATCAGGTCAACAAGTAGGAAACAGTGAAGGATTTGGACTTCGTGCTTATACTGTTTTCCCACAAACTAATGGGGGACAAGTAACTAGTATACGAATTACACGCTAGTTAATACACTTTTTTAACAGCCTTAATCAAAGATTTACAAGCATCTACAGGATTTTCAGCATTCCAAATTCCTCCAAGCACCCCTACCCCTGCGTAACCCAATTTTTTTACTAAGTGTATGTTTTCAGCATGTACTCCGCCCATACCAATTACAGGTATGTCAATTTCGGATACATCAAAGGCTTTTCCTTGCATACCTGGTTGCGATATAGCTGTAAATACTGGGCTAAGTAAGTTATAAATTAAAGCGACATCTTTATAAAGCATTATTTCCGAAGGATTATGAAAAGAGGTGCTCACATCATAACCTTGACTAGTAAATCGAGAAACATATAAACCAAACTCTTCGCCAAAATCAACCCTAGGTTGTTCTTGAATATGGATTCCTTTTAGCATAAAATCTTCAGCCAAATCGTGTTGATAATGCAATACTATTTTATTGTGATATTCTTCATTTATAGCACTAAGGTATGCCATGTGCTGGGCGTAACTTTTGAAAGGTTTTCTTAGATGTAGAATTTCAAGCCCATTTTTAAAAAAAGTATTTACTAAATCGGCTTCTTTTTCTTGATCTTGTTCGGGTGTAATAAGTAATAACATAGCACCAAAGGTAAATTAAATGTAGATTTAAAATTGATTTTATACATCAAAAAAGCGGGTTTATCTAAAATTTAGATAAACCCGCTTAAAGCACAAATTATATAATTAATGTTAGTTAACCACTAATTTCTGAGTTGTAGTTCCTTCAGCATTAGTAACTCTAACAATATAAAGTCCACTTGTTAATGAATTATCTGAATTTAATAATATTTCAGAGGTATCGGTAATAGTTTCGGAAACTAATTTGCCGTTAAGGTCAAATACAGAAATAGTTGTTTGAATAGCTTCACTATTTTCAATTGTAAATTCTCCAAATGTTGGATTTGGATAAATTTTGACGTTAGTTTCGGTAACATCATCTAGTGTAATTTCTTTTGCAGCTTTAAAAGATGCATTAGCTGTAAAATCTACTTTACTTGTACTTCCAAAACCTTCCATTAACCAAGAAACTTCAAAAATTCTTCTAGGCACAAACTTTCTCAATGATCTATGTTTAGCTTCTAGAGCTCTTCTTCGATCTCTTCTCGATCTACTTTCGCCTCTTCTAAATTTCAAATTAGCAGGTATTGATCTACGTACTTGACCATGAGCTCTCCATTTATCGAAGTGAGTTTTCCAAGAGATAGTACCAGATTTTCTATTTTTACCTTTACTAGATGTTCTTACTGCTTTTATTTGTAAGAAATTGGATGAAGGTGCAAAAACACTACCTTGACCTCTCTTCTCACTGTAGTAAACATCGTAAGTTGCACCATCAACTGAGTAGCGAAGATCAGCTTTCGTCATTCCAAAAGTTGCATTAGTTTTGGTATTATATCCATCGGTAACATAAAATTCAACTATATTACCTCCTTTTCCGTTACTCCACCAACCATAACCACCATAGTAAGCGTTACCATCCATTTTTTTGATGTTTGCACTCCAGGTCATGTTAGTTTTGGTATTAGAAGGTCTTCTAGATTCTCTAATAAGAGTATTTCCAATGTTATCCCACTTTCCTTCTAAAGATCCGGTTCCATTTTTGGCACTTCCATCTCTGTTCCTTTTGTACAAAACTTTCATACATCCATCGCTTGTACTTTTATCTTGAAATATTTCAAATGTAGTACCTGCTTTAGCTACTTGCTTTTCTTGGTCACAGTATTCTGTGCTTTGTGCTGATGCACCCAATGTTAATCCTAAAATAGTTGAAAAAAGAAGAAATTTTCTTTTTTTTGAAATTGAGCTTAGTTCCATAAAATTTAGTTTTTAATTAATTACAACGTTGTAGTCGCGAATCTAATGCTAAATAAATCTTAACATAACTGCGTAAATGTTAATTTTATGTTAAAAAATGTAATTATTTTTCAATAGCCTCGTCTTTAAATAATTACTTTAGAATTAAGTTGTTCTATGAAATATTCTGAAAAAAAAGATGTTAAAGGAGTTGAGTATTTATACTATATTAAATAGTACGTCAATAATTTTAGTTAAGTTTTCTATGCGATCCAAATAAAAATGCCAACTATTATATTTGATGATAAACCAAACTTATTTCAGTAAACGCTAAATGGGTTTCTTCTCTGAAGAAATAAAAAAATATTAATTTTTAAGAATTTTAAAAATACCAGTTTCTTCGTTTTTATAGTCAACACTAAGAATATATATACCACTTTGTAAGCCAATAGGGTTTATTTCAGCTATATTTTCTCCATCATGTTTTTGTGTATATACCATTTTACCCGAAAGATCAAAAATTTTAAAAAGTTTAGCCTCTTTGAATGTTTCGAGGGTAATCACAAAACTTTCTTTAAATGGGATTGGATACAGTTTTAATTCTAATTGTTCCTCTAACTCAGGTTCTAAATCTACAATAGCTAAAGTATTATTAAAGTTAAATGATATATTTTGAAGGTTAATAGGGCCTTGCTCTACAGTAAAACGAAGTATTTGTTCGCCAGCTTCTAAGGGTATGGGTATAGTAGTATTGGTATAATTTGTTGAAAAACTACCTGTGTTAGGAGTATTAATAGTTCCAGAAATATTATTACCATTTATAGAAAAATTAGCCTTGCCAGCAAATTCAGAAGTAGTGTTTAGGGTAAGGTCGTAAACTCCTGCATTAATCACGTTAATAGTATATTCCATCCATTCTCCAGCTTCGGTAAAACCCACAATACTACCAGCAATATCTACATTTTCATTAGCTCTAAATGTACCATTGGTTTCTTGCCCCTTAGTATCGTCAAAATAAGCAATTCCAGAGCCACCGTTATCAAATTCTGTAAAAGGAATAACTGTTGTGTCATTGTTATTAATAATAAACGGACTATTGTTAAACGGAGATTGGGCAGTTGGAGTAGTTACTTTGTTAATTCCGTTGAGTACTCCTGCATAAGAGGGCTTCTCACTAAAATTTCGATTAAATAGTAGCGCATCGTCACAACCATCAAAAAATTGAGGTATCCAAGAGTATTTATCGGTGAATCCCCAAAAAACTAAACCGGGACTATTTTTTTTGCTTAGTGCCATTTCAAGAATGCGTTCGTACTCCTGTGCTTGTGTAGATAAGTTGCTTTCATTTCCACAAATTCTTAAATCGAGCTCGGTTATAAGCGATTGCATGCCTTCTTTTAAGCCAATAATATAATCCATTGTTAAACTCACCTTATCTACTTGTGTTTGCGACATGGTACCACTAACAAAATGTCCTTGTAAGCCTACTCCATCAATAGGAATACCTCTTTCTACCATTCCTTTAACCATATTACGTAAAAAGCCATTCTTACTATTTTGATTTCTGTTATACACTTCAATATTATAATCATTGTAGTATAATTTTGGAATCGGATCGATTGCTTTTGCGGTAGTAAAACAAAAATCAATAAAAGATTGATAACCTTGTCCGCCTGCGCTAATGGCAACATTTTTAAACCAAACATCTACATTTTGACCATTGTTAGAATAGGTTTGCCTATAGTTTGCGGGGTTGTTATCAGAAATAATTTCATTAATAACATCCCATTCATCTACATTTCCTCCAGGATAATCTCGACAATAAGACATTACTAATTCAATATACTTGGCAGAAAATTGCCTGATTTCAGCATCATTCCAATTTGAAGCGATGGCTTCAAACCAAGTTGGCAGGCCACTATGCCAAATTAAAACATGGCCCCTTACTATTGAATTGTTTGCAGTACCCCAATCCATAAGTTTATTTAGGTTGCTTGTATTGATATCTGCTATGGTAAGGTTTAATAAATCATTACTAGTAGTTTGATTATTGCCACGAAGTAAGAAGCCCGATTTAAAATTATTCTCGGCAACAAATGCATTAAACTCTTTGTTTGCAATGGTTCGGTATGCTGTTTCGTTAGTGCCATTTTCACCATTAAAAAAATTAATATTTAAAATGGTTCCGATGTATTTGTTTTTATTTTCGGCTGCTTGTTTTAAGGTTAACTGTGCTGAAATAGAAATGCTATTTAAGCATATCATAATTGCTGTAAGTATTAAACTACATTTCATAAAGCACGGATTTATTTCAATTTACAAAATTTAAACAACAGTAAATTTTTTAATATGTTTTGTCGGGAAAAAGCCAATATTTATTAAGGTTTACTAACAGTACTATACTTAAAATTTAAACCTAGAAGCAGAAAAAAATCGATTTATAAAGGTTTATAATAAATTTCAAAACCATGGAGTAGGCAGTAAATTTAAGTTTTGAAACAAATTAAAAGTGAAAAATACTTAGTAATACATTGTAAATAAAGGTATTGAGTGTATTTTTGGTTAGTATGTTTTATTGGATAAATTAACTACTCAAATGTTATAGGTGAGGTGTTTTTTAATACTTAAATGTATTAGATTAGTAACATCATTATTTTTTTAGAATCATTCAACAGGGTAATATGAAATCATATTTTTTTCCATTCCTTTTTTTAATAGGAATAACCAATTTTTTATTTTCCCAGGAAAAATTGATAATCAACACCTATAATAGGCAGCAAACATCATTAAATGGCTATTGGAAATATATAGTTGACCCCTACGAAAATGGATTTTATAATTATCGATACGAGGCATTTGATAAACAAGAGAAACCAGGAAGGGCTGCATATTTCACAAATTCTAAAAGAAAAAATAAATCGGATTTAATAGAATATGATTTTGACAAAATGGACAGCTTGCGGGTTCCAGGTGACTGGAATACTCAAAAAGAAAAACTGTTTTATTACGAAGGATCAACTTGGTATAAAAAATCTTTCGATTACATTAAATCAGAATCTAAAAACCGAGTATTTGTATATTTTGAAGCAGCAAATTACAAGGCAGATGTTTATTTGAATGGTGAAAAATTAGGAACTCATGTTGGAGGATTTACACCTTTTAATTTTGAGCTTACGAAGCTTTTAAAAAACGAGGATAATTTTTTAATTGTAAAAATAGACAACAAAAGAGAGAAAGATGCCGTACCAACATTAAATACCGATTGGTGGAATTATGGAGGAATAACCAGAGGTGTTAAATTGATAGAAACACCACCAAATTTCATAGAAGATTATTTTATTCAGTTAAATTCTGAAGATAATGAGGAGATTAACATTAGTGGAAACCTCAATGGAGTATCAAAAAATAAGCAAAAGGTTAGTGTTGATATTCCCGAATTAGGAATAACCAAACATTTTGTTACTAATAAAGACGGTAGTTTTTCGGGATCAATACGATCTAAAAATATAAAATACTGGTCTATAAATACACCCTATCTATATACCGTAAATATAGCAACTACAAAAGATGCGATTACCGATCAAATTGGTTTTAGAACTATTGCAACCAAAGGAGCCGATATTTTATTAAATGGCGAATCAATATTTTTAAAAGGAATCTCAATCCACGAAGAAAGTCTTTCCAGTAAAGGCAGGGCACATTCTGTTAACGATGCTAAAGAATTATTGCAAACGGTCAAAAAATTAGGTTGTAACTACGTTCGTTTAGCACATTATCCTCACAACGAGCACATGTTGCGCTTGGCAGATCAAATGGGTATTTTGGTTTGGGAAGAAAATCCCGTGTATTGGACTATTTCTTGGGAAAATCAACAAACTTATAAAAATGCTAACAATCAATTGTCGGAAGTGATAAGTCGAGATAAAAATAGAGCAAGTGTAATTATTTGGTCTATGGCAAACGAAACTCCTACTAGTGCTGAGCGTTATGTTTTTTTAAAAAAATTAGCTGATTTTACTAGAAAAAAAGACCCTACCAGATTAATAAGTGCGGCATTAGAACAGAGTAATTTTGAAGGAAACCCTCTAATAAAAACCATACATGACGATTTTGCCAATGTTGTAGATATTTTAAGTTTTAATCAATATGTAGGTTGGTACGATGGTGGTATAGAAAAATGCAAAACAATCAAATGGAAGATTGATTATGACAAACCTGTACTGATTTCTGAATTTGGAGCGGGAGCAAAATTTGGATTGCACGGAGATAAAGAAACAAGGTGGACCGAAGAATACCAAGAGTACTTATATACAGAAACTTTAAAGATGCTAGATCAAATTGAACAATTTAGAGGGGCTTCACCATGGATTTTAGCAGATTTTAGGTCCCCTCGAAGAGTACTTCCTGAGATACAGGACGGGTGGAATAGAAAGGGAGTCGTATCTGAAAAAGGAGAAAAAAAGAAAGCATTTTTTGTTTTAAAAAATTACTATAATAACAAATAGCAATCTTTTTAGTGCACAAACAACTTCATTATTTATACATCTACAGTATGAGATAAAATTAAAAAAAATAAAAAATGTTATGGAAAAAAAGAAAAATGGAATGAAGCGTAGGGATTTTTTAAAAGGAACAGCAAAGGCAGCTGCAGCTACAGCAATATTTGGCCTAGGAGGAGCCAAAATGTTTGGTAGTGTTTTAAGCAACAATAATACCTTTACTAAAGTTTCTGTGCCAACAGTAACACTTAACAACGGGGTGCAAATGCCAATGCTTGGATTTGGAACCAATACATTAAATGGTGATATAGGAATAGAAAGTGTAAGTAATGCCATTTCGGTTGGGTACCGCCTTATCGATACCGCGCATATTTATGGAAATGAAGTTTCTGTAGGTAAGGGAATTAAAAAAAGTGGTATTAATAGAAATGAATTATTTATTACCTCTAAACTTTGGGTAGACGATGCAGGTTATGAGAGTACTAAAAAAGCTTTTGCGACTACTATTAATAAATTAGGCGTAGAATATTTAGACCTATACCTTATTCACCGACCAAAAGGCGATGTTAAAGGAACTTGGAAGGCTATGGAAGAGCTTTGCGAAGCAGGAAAAATTAGAGCTATTGGAGTTAGTAATTTTACAGTAGAACAAATTAAGGAACTAAAATCTTATGCTACGATGGTTCCTGTAATTGATCAAATTGAGATCCATGCTTTTTATCAGCAAAAAGATGCTTATCCAATATTTAAAAATTCAAAAACTCAACTGGAAGCTTGGTCTCCATTTGCAGAAGGTAGGAACGGGATTTTCAAAAACCCAATACTTGCAAAAATTGGACAAAAATATAACAAAACCAATGCACAGGTTTGTTTGAGGTGGCATTATCAAAGAGGTGTAGTTGCTATTCCTAGGACAAAGAATAAAAATCATATGATTGAAAACCTCACTATTTTTGATTTCGAATTATCGAAAGATGATATGGAGACGATTTCGAGTTTGGATTTAAATACAACCCAATTTCCAGAATGGGAGTAACACATAAATTAATGAAGTCGATTTTGGATTGTAAAAAAGTTTTTTTTGCTCCACTTACTTTTTGTGCAATTTTAGTACAAACAAGTTGTAATCAAAATAATTTTTTAGGAGATTATAAAGGAACTCCTTTTACAGATGAAGTATACAAAGAAGGTCCTCAAAAAATACCAGGTAGACTTCAATGCGAATATTACGATTTAGGAGGAGAAAAAGTAGCTTACCACGATATTGATAGTATCAATTCGGGAAGTGGTAGGCTAAATAAAGCTGATGGGTCTTACTTACATGAATTTAGAAGTAAAGAAGCAGTAGATATTTCCTATACTAAATTTCAAGATCCACCGATAGACAATAGTCCGTATAATTTTGTAGATCCTATTGCTAACGATTTGTACATTGGTTGGACAGAACCAGGAGAATGGATTAAATATACTATAGATGTGAAAGAAAAAGGGAGCTATAATTTAAGTTTAATGTATACCGCAAATAAAAATGCTAAAATAGGGTTAGCAATTAATGATAAAATGGTTAATCCTTCAATAGAAATCCCTAGTACTTATGTAGCTAAAGATACTATTGGCTTTCGTCAGTGGCATCATTGGAATTATTTAAAAAACATGACAAAAATTGATTTGGAAACGGGACTTCAAACCTTTACCGTTCATACGGTAGCAACAGGGAATATGAATTATAATTATATCGATTTTCAGCTATCAAAGATTGAGTAGTTTTTTGATTCTTGAATTCAAGTCATAAGTGCAATAGATTTTAAATATTGAGTGGGCTAGCCCACTCAATATTTAAGATTAAAA